>CAYZYW010000044.1:0-1518 GCA_964482665.1 Candidatus Woesearchaeota archaeon | reverse complement strand
TAAAAAATAAAGTTAAAGAAATTGAGGAAAATTTAATTAAAAATGCTTCAAAGATTAAATCATTAGATTTAGAAAGAGCAAATATTTTTAATTTTTTGGAGAATAAAAAAGCAATCGGTGACCTTAATGAATTATTTAATTTAATTTCAGATAAAAAACAAACTTATGATGATCTTAGGAGTAAAATTTCATTAATAGAAGAACTTAACAAATCTTATTTAAATAAAAAAACTCAATATGCAAAATTACAAGAAGAGATGAATACCTTTGTAGAATCGATAAAAGTAAATATAAGTTCTTTGAGGGAAATTTATACAGAAATTTATGATTATTTATATCACTCTGAAAATAAGGAAGGTTTTTTTGATATTGTTTTTGATAAAAACAAAAAATCTAAAATCTATATTATAGCTAGTTCTCAGGATGCAGATGGTTTCGGAAAAGGGCGAGGATGCATATTGGTATACGATCTAATGTTATTATTTAATATCGCTAAAAATAAAATGAACTATCCTCATTTTTGGATTCATGACGGTGTTTTCAATGGAGTTTACAAAAATCAATTTGTTTCTGCCATGAATTTATTAAATAAAAAGACTGCGGAACTAGAGTTCCAATATATTACTACTTTGAATGAGGATGAAGAATTTATTGCAGATAAAAAGTTTGGACAATTAGGATTTGATATGAAAAAGAATATTATTGCAGAATATACGAATGAAACAAAAGGCAAAATCTTTAAGAGAGAATTTTAGTTATTTCATTTATGGTTCGTCTCCTATTTCGACCCACCGCCCATCAATCTCCACCCCAATCCATTTCCTCCCCATCATTTCAGAAGCTTTACAAATAGCCCCACTACCCGCAAACGGATCCAAAACCAAATCTCCCTCCTTCGAACTATGCTCAATCATTTTTTGAATCAAATCAATTGGCTTCTCGTGAGGATGATTCAACTTATTGTGATTAATATGCTTCGCAGTTTGAACATCTGAAAAATTTTTTAAGTTATATTTTGGCTTTCCTTTTTCTAAGACTAGAATTAGTTCGTATTGATGTCTGAATGCCCAACCAAGTCCAAAATTATGTTTTTTCCAAACAACTAGATGTCTAATTTTAAATTTAGTATACCTTAAGATAAATTCAGTCAAAAAAGGATAGTGTTTCCAATTAGTAAATAAATAAAATGATCTATTTCTTTTTAGAACTCGGTAGCACTCAACTAAAGCTAAACAATTAATTAGAGGGTTCTCATTATTTTTTATTGTTTTATTATTAAATCCATAACCAATATTATCACCATAAGGAGGATCAGTGATTATTAAATCGACTGAATTGCTTGCAAAATCTTTCATTACTTGAATGCAATCTCCGTGAATAATCTTATTTACTTCCATTTGGTAAATCCTCTTTAAATTTAATTTCGAGTAATTTTATCAATTCCTTAAGTTGAATTATAACCTTTTCTCCAATATCTTCTGAAATGTTTTCCATGAAAAAGCTAGAATAAAACATATT
>CAYZYW010000043.1:0-1537 GCA_964482665.1 Candidatus Woesearchaeota archaeon | reverse complement strand
ATTGATGTATCTCCACCTAATTGTGCTATCACTTTTCTTCCAAATTCTATATTAACATCCATTATAATTTCCTCGTTTTTAAATTAGAATTTATAATTAAGTTTTTATTTTCTCATACCATTCTTTAGATGATCCACAATATTGGCACATAAAATATGCAGCCCATAAAGGATCACCTATTTGAGCTTTTTCAATAACTCCTTCTGCCCATTTTCGAGATGATCCACGATCTCGACACATAATGGATCACCTTTAGTAGCATTTTTAAAAAAATTTTTAACTTTTTTCTCTTAAATATTGAAATATTTGCCGTTGAATCAAGGTGTAAAATTAGTTTTTTACCAAATTTCCAATCAAAAATAGAAGTACATTTTATTGTTAAATTCTCCTTTTTAGTTAATATATTTAATATTGATTTATTTAATATCTATATTGTATTTTTAAAACTTAAATATAGATATTAAATAAATTTATATCTTATTTTAACTTAATTAAGGAGATACTTATGGCGCAACATGTTATTATATTAAATGCCGATTATACCTATTTAAACATGATTCATTGGAAACGTGCGTTAATTCTAATGATAAAGGAGAAGGCAATTGCCGTTGAAACTGAAACTGAAATTGAAAATATATTTAGAAGATTTAAATCTGAAAGGCAAGAATTTATAGTTCCAATTATTCTTAAATTAACAACACTTGTAAGAAATATTTATAACAAAAAAATTATATATACGAAAAAAAGTATATTTATAAGAGATAATTATACTTGCCAATATTGCGGAATGAATATTAAAAAACAACTTAATATTGATCATATTATACCTAAATCAAAAGGTGGCAAATCATCTTTTAAAAATTGTATTACTTGTTGTAAAGAATGTAATGAAAGAAAAGGAGATAAATATTTATATGATACTAGTTTAAAATTAAGAAATCAACCGTTTGAGCCTTCGGTTGTGTTTATTATAAAATCTAAGTTGAGTATGAAATATTCTAAATTAATTGAATCTTATCTTATTTAAAAAAATATTATCCCCTCTATTAAAGGGGATTTTATATTTTTATTTATTTTTTATTTTCTTATACCATTCTTTAGATGATCCACAATCTTTACACATGCAATATGCAGCATAAGATGGATCTCCAGTTTGAGCTTTTTCAATAACTCTCTCTGCCCATTTTCGAGATGATCCACAATCTTTACACATTCGATATGCAATCCATGATGGATTACCTATTTGAGACTTTTCAATAACTCCTTCTGCCCATTCTCGAGATGATCCACAATCTTGACACATACGATATGCAGCGCATGATGGATCTCCAGTCTGAGCTTTTTTAATAACTCCTTCAGCCCATTCTTGAGATGATCCACAATATTGACACATAAAATATGCAGCAAATGATGGATCTCCAGTTTGAGCTTTTTCAATAACCCCTTCAGCCCATTCTCGAGATGTTCCACAATCTTGACACATGTGAAATGCAGCTCTAGATGGATCTCCAGTTTGAGCTTTTTCAATAACCTCCTC
>CAYZYW010000042.1:0-1549 GCA_964482665.1 Candidatus Woesearchaeota archaeon | reverse complement strand
AAAACTCCAGACAATTCAACTCTATGAACATTTCCAAGCTCCCCAACTCGAAGAGGTAAATCCTTATACGACTTTGGAGAATTTTTATAAACAAGCATTCCTCCAGGACAATTCATCGGCTTAATTAAAAAATCTCTGCCTTCATAGTCTGTCTTAAAATTATTTTCTCCATATTTACTCCAATGTCCAGATATTTCCCAAAGCTTCTTGTCCATGATTTGTGGAGTTGAAATTTCTTCATATCCTGCCTTTCTATGAATTTCTCTCCACAACTCAGTTAACTTATTTTTTATGTGAAGTCCTTTATCGTGCCAGAAAACCATTCCTGGAGCAACTTCATTAAAACTCCAAAGATCCATTTTTTTTCCTATTATCCGATGATCATTATCTTTTAATTTTGAAGTATCTAGCACTGACTTAGAAATACTATGAAGAAGCTTTTTAATTTCTTCTGAATTTAAGTCTTTAACTTCACTAAATTTAATAACCTCGCCCTTTATTTCTCTACTTAATTCGCTCAAAGGATGTCCTTTAACTTTCAATTCAAAACTTTTATAATATCCAAATGGTGCGCTAGTAATACTAAACTCTTCAGATAATTTCTTTTTAGCCTCATTTAAAATTTTAATAGCTAACTCTGGTTTTCCTAAATCTTTTGATAAATGGGCATATGGATATAAAACGATATTTTTTGTTCCGACTTTTTCTGAAATATCTTTAATGTTTTCTACCAAATCTTCAGCTAAATTAATTGAATCTTCGCTTTCTATTGCTACCATTACAACCAAGCATTCTTCCACAGAACCTTCTAATTCCTGCTTAGGGGCAATCTCATCGATTTTTTTTAAGGCTTTCTTTAATCCCTTGAATTTTATATAATCGCAGTGTAGATTCAATGTTTTCATATAATTACTGAGGAAATGGGATTTATAAAATTAATGATAAAATGCTTTTTATAATTAAAAATAATTGTACTTTTAAATGGTTAATTTTATAAAATAGGAAGTTAAGTAAAAAATATGGGAAGATCCGGAATAATGAGCTTGAAAGAATTTGAAGAGAAAGAAAAATATATAAGAGGAGCGGGAACAACAAGATTACAAGAGTATGAAGGTCCGGAACTTATTGGCGAAGGATACCATGGATTCGTATATAAAATTTCCGATACTCGTATTGCAAAAATAGCAGGTCCATATGTAAACCTAATCGGGAGGGAGGAAAAAATTGCTAAAAAATTATTTGAGTATGAAATTTCTATCCCTGAGCCATTTGGCATTCAAAATATCCCTATCATAACTAATTTACATGGGGTAAAAAAAGAAAGGATATTCGATGCTTTTATTATGGAATTTATTCCTGGAAAAACTGGATATGAATTAGAAGAATATAATCATAGGGATTTTGAAAAATCAAAATTATTACTCTCAAGGGAGCTCGGTAGAGCTAGGGAAAAGGGGTTTGATCCAGGAGTTGATGGATTTAGTTTAAAAAACTATATTTTCACTCCAGATAAAAAAATAAAATTAATTGATTTTGCTATGTGATATTT
>CAYZYW010000041.1:0-1584 GCA_964482665.1 Candidatus Woesearchaeota archaeon | reverse complement strand
TGCACTGGAAAATCCTTAGTTGTTAAAATTCCGTTTGATTTTAATTTCTTTATTTTCACTTTAACTCCTTAAACTCCTTTAAAAATTTCCACCACGCCCCTACATACGCCCTCTTCGGCATTTTGCCATCAACAAACGGACGAATCTTACTCTTCCACTTCTCAACATCTTCAAACGTCCTTATCTTATTAAACTCTGGCACCAACTTTCGAACAAATCCCCCATACTTCGTTCTAACAACCATATGATACAACCACTTATCAAAAGTATAAGGCTCCTTCTGCATAATTAAAATCAAACGAAACAACGCCTGCAAAACAACACCTTTCTTTATCTGCAAATTCACAAGAGAAAGCTCATCGCTCCGCTTAGCAATTCCTTCCATCTGCTTAAATTCATTATAAAAATTAATATATTCTTTCATGAGAATCTTATTATAATTATCCAAAAAACTCCTTCGAACTTTCTTTTTCAACTTATTAAAATTAGCCACACCAGATAAAGGTACAGCATTCAAAATATCATGCACAAACATAACATCAAATTTTGGAACCTTATTCTCAACTATCTTAACCTCCAGCAATATCTTCTCATCCAAAAAAAACTCAAAACCTGCATCTTCTCCAAGCCTTCTAAATTTCTTCTCAAATGAAATTTTCTTATAATAATTAATCCTATCAGAAAAAATCAAAATATCAATATCTGAACTTAAAACATCAAGCCCCTTCGCTCTCGAACCAGTAAGAACAACAGCATCCCCATTCAAATTAGGATAAATATTTTCAATCTCCTTCATCACCATTTTCTTAAATTCAGCTTTCATTTTAAATTATACTCCCTATAAACTTTCCAATACTTTCCAACCTTCTTTAATATTGCAATATTATTAAACTTTAAATCAAAACCGGATTTTTTCATATTCCCCACATAACTCAAAATATTCTTAAAATTATTTTTCTTATTAATACAGACAATAGTAGAATGAGGAACCCAATTAGCATCAAATTCATGAATATTCTCCCCAAGCTTATTTAAATCACTAATTAAATTTTTTTGTATTAAAATTGATTTCTTATCAAAAACAGATTTTACAAAAACAAAAGACTCTCCAAAATTACCAAAACCCCCCATCCTTATATTTCCAGATTTTTGCCTTTTAACAAATTCACTTAAAAAATTATCAAGATTATTCAAAGAAACTTTTTCAATGGGAGACTTCAGCGTAATATGAGCAGGTATCTGCCCACCAGTCAGTTCTATCTCCCCAAACCTTTCTCCAACATCTTTTACTAACCCATCACAATATTTCCCAGCATCCCCCTTTACTAAATAAACTAAAACATACTTATCTTTCATTTTTAACCTCAATAAAACCAAACAAATATTTCTATTTAAATTTAACATTACTTAACATCTTTAACAAAACCTTTCCCAAAATCCTTAAAATTTCTCCCCTCAATTAACTTAAAAAATTTACCATCTATTAAATAAAAACTTCATTAAAATATTCAACACAAAAATAAAAATAATTTTAAGTAAAGATTACAAATTACAAAATAAATCTTACTTATCGGAAGTATATTC
>CAYZYW010000040.1:0-1756 GCA_964482665.1 Candidatus Woesearchaeota archaeon | reverse complement strand
CTGGATACGAACCCGATAGCTTGTCCTATCGTCTAACTGAATATAATATAGAAGAAAAAACAGCTACCTTAGAAACTCAACTAAGGGGCTACATGATTTTAACACTTAAAAATGAAATCTTGGGTAAAGAATTATTCTCCGGTCTAAATGAAGAAAAAATTTATGAGTATTTTGATCAATTTTCTGAAATCCAAGAAGTAAAAATTAAATTTTGGCCATCTTGGTTATTAAAAAAAGTTCCAGAAGAAAGTAATAAAATAAAAATAAAAATAAAATATAAGAACCTCGCCCCTGGCGAGAACCTTGAAATTAAATAAAACATCCTATATAGAATAAAGTAATTTAATTATGACAACATCTAATCAATCTAAAATATCTTTAGATATATTACGACACTCCTGTAGCCATTTGATGGCAACGGCTGTATTGTCTTTGTTCCCAGAAGCTAAATTTGGCATTGGTCCTTCAATTGAAAATGGATTTTATTATGATTTAGAGTTGGATAAAAGTTTAAATCCTAATGACCTATCTCGGATAGAAAAAAGAATGAAAAAAATAATCGCTCAAAATATAAAATTTGAAAGAAAAAAAATTACTATTGATGAGGCAATAAAATTATTTAGAAAGATCAAGCAACCATATAAAATAGAGCTTCTGAAAGATATTAAAAAGCATGGAACAACCAAAATCAAAAAGTACCCAAGTACCCAAGTACCCAAGTACCCAAGTACCCAGATAAGCATTTATCAACTTGGTGATTTTGTTGACCTTTGTCGTGGACCTCATGTTGAATCTACTAAGAATCTATCTAAAATTTCTTTCAAATTAACAAAAATTGCTGGGGCTTATTGGCGCGGTGACGAAAAAAATAAAATGCTAACCAGAATTTATGGCTTATGCTTTGAAGAAAAAAATAAACTTGAAGAATACTTAAAAAATTTAGCCGAAGCCAAAAAAAGAGATCATCGGAAGTTAGGAAAAGAATTAGACCTCTTCTGCTTTTCCAATTTAGTCGGCCCAGGACTGCCATTGTTTACGCCAAAAGGAGTTATAATTATTGATGAACTAAAAAAAGAAATTGAAAAAATCTGTTCTGCATATGGATTTGAAAAAGTCATGACTCCCCATCTCGCCAAAATAGAACTTTATGAATTGTCTGGTCATGCAAAAAAATTCGGTAAAGAATTATTTCATGTTTCTTCTGAACAAGGACATGATTTTGTAATGAGACCTGTTTTATGTCCTCATCAAACACAAATTTATGCCTCGCGAAAGCGTTCTTATCGTGATTTGCCAATAAGATATATGGAAGCAGAAAAACAATACAGAGCCGAAAAATCAGGTGAAGTTGGTGGACTAAACAGAGTTTACGCAATTACCATTGAAGACGGACACTCTTTTTGTCAAATATCTCAAGTAAAAAAAGAGATAAAAAATATAGTAAAAATAATAAAAGATTTTTATACATCAATTGGACTTTGGAACAATCATTGGGTTTCACTTTCAGTAAGAGATTATAATCATCAAGAAAAATATATTGGAGATCCCGAAGATTGGAACAAATGTGAAAAAATGCTTGAAGAAGTATCAAAGGAAATGAAATTAAATGCCAAAAAAATTGAAGGAGAAGCTGCTGTTTATGGTCCTAAGCTTGATTTTATGTTCAAGGATTCAATGGGAAAAGAGATTCAAATCCCAACCGTCCAGCTTGATTTTGCAACACCTAAACGCTTTAATCTAGTTTATACAAACAAAG
>CAYZYW010000039.1:0-1952 GCA_964482665.1 Candidatus Woesearchaeota archaeon | reverse complement strand
TTACAAATTTACGTCGTTTTGTTTCTTCATACATGAAGATTGCACCTCGTCGTAGAAGTGGTTTGTGTGCTATGCATCAAAGAAAAGTTGCAAATGCAATTAAAAGATCAAGACAAGCGGGACTCATGGCTTACACTCCAAAATAAAACAAAAACAAAATATCTCAATTCCCTGTCCCTTAATTAGGGCAGGGAATTTAAAATAAAATAATAAATTTAAACATGGATTGGAAAGAATTAAAAAACAATTCAAGAATAAGAGAAATTTTTGAAACACGTATTAAGATTTTAAAATTAACACGTGAGTTTTTTTGGCAAAAAGATTTTAAAGAAGTGGAAACATCTGTTGCAGTAAAATTTCCTGGCCAAGAACCTTATTTAAATCCAATTCCAGTAAAATTTCACGACCCTAATAAAAAAGTTTATGATTTTTATTTGCAAACTTCACCTGAGTTTGCAATGAAAAAGATTTTAGGTGCAGGATATAAAAATATTTTTCAAATTTGTAAATGTTTTCGTGATTTTGAACAGTTTGGTGGAAATCACAATACAGAATTTACAATGATTGAGTGGTATCGAGTACCGGGCAAGCCAGACAATATAATGGATGATATGGAAAATTTATTTAAGTATATTGATAGAAAGATAAACGCCACTTGTCATCCTGAGTCGGAGCGAAGGATTTGTTTTAATACGACTTGGGAAAGAATTTCTATGAAAGAATTGTGGAAAAGAGAATTAGACATTAATTTAGATGAAAATCTAAGTTTGGAAAATTTATCTAAAATTGCAGAAGACTTAGGTTATAAAGTTGATGAGAGAGACGTTTATGAAGATGTATTTTATAAAATATTTTTGAATAAAATTGAAGCTAAACTAGGAATTGAAAAACCAGTTTTTGTGTATGATTACCCATCACAAATGTGTAGTTTATCGAAAGTTTGCGAGAATGATGATAGATATTCGCAGAGGTTTGAGCTATATATTAATGGAATAGAACTTGCTAATGGTTTTGGTGAATTAACTGTTTCGCAAAAACAAAAACAATTATTAGAGAGTGACAAAGAGCAAAGAAAAGGTCTAGGTAAAGAAACTTGGGATGTTGATGAAGGTTTTATTGAAGCGATTGATAATATTAAAGACGATGCTTCGGGGGTTGCCTTGGGTGTAGATCGTATGGTAATGTTATTTGCGGGTGCTAATAATTTGAATGAAGTAATTTTTGGTTCTGTGGATGATCAATTATAAATTAATAATTAAATAGTTAAAAATATGGCAAATCCAAGTGAAATAAAAAAGGGAATAGTAATAAATCATAATGGACAGCTTCATGCTGTGGTTGATTTTCAGCATGTGAATCCTGGTAAGGGTGGATCATTTGTTAGAACAAGAATGAAAAATCTTGCCAATGGTAAGGTGATTGAGATTACTTATAAAACAAGCGAAAATATTGATATTTCAGAAGTAAATTTTCAAACAATGCAATTTTTGTATCAGGATGGTGAAAATTATGCATTTATGAATATGGATACTTACGAACAAATTGAAATGGAAGGAGATTTAATTGGTGATGAAGCAAAATATTTAAAAGAAGGATTAAAAGTGATTGTTGGTTTGAATGAGGAAAAGCCAGTAAGTATTCAAATTCCAAAAAAGATTCAATATAAAGTGGTAGAAGCACCTCCTGCAGTTCGTGGAGACAGTGCAAGTGGAAATGTAACTAAAGATATTGTGCTTGATAATGGTTTGGAAATTAAAGCTCCAATATTTATTAAAGAAGATGATGAAATATTGGTTAATACTGAGACTGGTGATTATTGTGAGAGAGTTTCTAAATAAAAATAGGGTTATAAGTTGACTTTTTGTTGGTTTTGTATTATAATTTTCTTACATTTAGGAAAAATGCGGGCGTGGTATAATGGCTATTATTCCACCCTTCCAAGGTGAAGACGC
>CAYZYW010000038.1:0-2001 GCA_964482665.1 Candidatus Woesearchaeota archaeon | reverse complement strand
TAATAAATCCTTTCTTCTCTAAACTTTCTAAAATATCATAAGTTCTTGATCTTGGAACATCAGAAATATTACTTAATTCTCCAGCAGTTGAAGTTCCTCTTGAAAGAAGAGCAGTCCAAACCTTTACTTCATAAAGATTTAAATCAAAAATCTTTCGTAGTCTGCTTAAAAATTCATCTTTAACTATCATATTATATCTACCTTTTTTTTATTTATAAAGATTGTTATCCTCAAAAAGTAATCATTCCAAACTACTCCTTAAATATTATAACAATCTCACCTTTTTTATCTTTTATTTTAAAGTCTTCTTTATTTTTAAATGTTTCCTTACTCTTTTCTGAAATAAATTTTATCGACGACGAATTAGTTCTTTCTTTAATAAAATTCTCAGATTTTTCTAAAATTTCCTTAAATTTTTCATCAACTAAAATTATGGTTTCAATGCTATCTTTTTTATTCAAACCTAAATTTTTCCTAAATGCTTGAACCTTCCGAGATATCTCTCTGGCATAACCTTCTGCTTCAAGTTCAGGAGTAAGCTTAGTATCTAACTCAATTTTACATTCAGAATCACTAGTTTTTTTCCATTCAATATTTTTAACATTTAATTGATCCTTAATAATTTCTTCAAATTTTTTATCTAATTTTTTAAAATAAACAATAACTTTTGATAAAGGCCATCTTAAACCAATCTTCTCACGGTCTCTTTCACGTAATCCAAACGAAATAATTTTTCGTGCATTTTCAATATCTTCTATTAATTTTTCATCAATTTTTTTTGAATATTTCGGCCAAGGTTGTAAATGAACTGATTCTTCTTTTTTAAAATTATTTTCTTTGACTCCTTGCCAAATTTCCTCGGATAAAAAAGGCATAAAGGGTGCACTAACTAAAGAAAATTTTTCCAGAACTTCCTTAAGTATTTCTACCGCAGAAGTTTCATCAATTCTTTCACGATTAAGACGAATATACCATGAAAAATTTTCAATAAATCCTGTAAGTTGTCGTGCAGCAAAAGGAAGCTCATACTTCTCCATATTTTCTGTTACCTCTTTTAATAATTTATTTAATTTTGACATTATCCAATCATCAAGAATATTTTTATCTGCTTTCTTTTTATTTTTTGGAGACATATTATAAAACTGATAAATATTCATAAGAAGCATAACATTCTTTCTCATTGTATCTTGAATATCTCTTTCATTAATATTCATATCCCCTCCTGTAATAACTGGCGAAGAAAGAAAATACATTCTAAGAGTATCTCCACCATATTTTAAAATTGTCTCTTTTGGATCGGGATAATTTCCAAATAGTTTAGACATTTTTCTCCCATCATTACCTGCTAATACTCCTGTAACAATTACATTTTTAAAAGATTCTGAATCAAATAAAGCATTAGATAAAGCATGCAAAACATAAAACCATCCTCTAAGTTGACCAGTATATTCTGTAATAAAATCTGCTGGAAAAATATTTTTAAATCCTTCTTTTCTCTCAAAAGGATAATGCCATTGTGCAAAGGGCATCGAACCTGATTCAAACCAACAATCCAAAACCTCTGGTAATCTTTTCATCTTTCCCCCACAATCACATTTGAAAATATGATCATTAATTTTTGGAACATGTAAATCAGTTACTTTTTTTCCACTTAATTTTTCAATTTCTTTAATTGATCCAGGAACTTTTAATTTTTCACATTTTTCACATTTCCATATTGGTAACGGAGAACCAAAATAACGCGAACGAGAAAGACACCAGTGGGGAGCAGTTTCAAGATTGTGTTTAAATCTACCTTCCTTAAAATAATCTGGAACCCAATTAATATTCTTATTTGTCTTTAACATTTTATTTCTAATTTTATCAATATTCAAATACCATGCTTTTTGAGTTTTGTAAATTAAAGGAGTTTTACATCTATGACAAAAAGGATACGAATGTGTATAATTAAATTTTTTAAATAATTTATTTCCTAATTCATTTAAAGATTTTTTATTAGCA
>CAYZYW010000037.1:0-2308 GCA_964482665.1 Candidatus Woesearchaeota archaeon | reverse complement strand
AACAATGGCCTTATTAGCTTCTCTAATTATTTCATCTGTCAAATCTGGAACTTCTTCCCATTTTCTTTTACTATTTCCAATTATACTTTTCATCTTAATTTCTAATTATCCTATTTGTCAAATTTATAACTTTATTTACAATACCCATGCCATCTTCAGCCACAATAACTTCAAGATTTGCTTTTCTTAAATCATTAATCATATCATTTTTAATTCCCATATGCAAATGTACATATGAATGCCTTTTAGCCATTTCTATAAAATTATCTCTAATTTTTGACCAATTCTGAATCTCTCCATCTCCAATAGTATAAATCAAATTCCCTTCACCCATAAAAAAATTTGAAGCTTTACTTAAATTTATATTTGTAGAACCTTCAAAATTAGGTTTCAATAAACAATCTTTAACATTTCTATAACCCTCTATAATTCTAGTTTTAGCTCCAAAAGTCAAAGCTGAAATTGAATTTTGAGTCAATAAATGATTTCTTTTAAAATATTCAAAAATTCCAAATTGTGTCATGAGTGCCCAATGATATTTTGAGTTATCTCCCCATGGTATAATTGATGTGTTACCAATATTATATCCTCCATCAATATCCTCTTTCATGCTACCTGAAATATCTATCATTCCAAATTTAATTTTAGGAAAACTTTTAGGAGAAACTTTAACACTTATAGGAATATCATATGAATATTTCTTCTTTTTTAATACGGTTCCTCCGTTATTATCAAATCCAAAACTAACATTTCTAAAATTATCATTTTCATAATCAAAATCTCTTTGTCCATATCTTGTGATCGGAAAACTTTCTGAATTCACATACGATTCTGCTTTAATTACAATTTGTTCAGCAAGATTCTCATAATAAATATCTAAAGCCTCCATTGAATCTATCCATTTTGGAACTTTCTCACCTTTTGCACTAGCCCTCGAAACCTTAACTTTTTTGAAACCCCTTGATTCTCTTTCTTTCTTAAATACATTACCCTCTTTAGAAGAATCTTCATCTTCTTTGCCTTTAGTTCCTGCACCTGAGTGATCAATTGTTGACATAGCATAATTAGGCGTCATCAATTTAGAAAAATACTCAGCATAAGCTCTAGAAATTTCCTTCCAATTACCCTCCTCTAAAAAATATCTTTGAATAGCAACCTTGTCAAAACTCTCTATACTTCTATCTTTTCTATCTATCCATTTTCTTTTAATTTTACCAAAAAAACCTTTCTTAATTTTACAACTAGACCTCTCATACATATCCACATTTATCTTGAATTTTCCATCATTCAACTCAGAATAAAATGAACTTAAAACATCTTTTACTTTTTCATTATTTTTATAAAATCCAGAAAGCTTTTTCCTTTGTTTTTTTTCTCCCCATAAATCCATGTTTAATTTAACATGAGCTTCATAAAAATCAGTAAAACCCTCCTTGGCTTGATCTTTAAAAAAAAACACGATTCCATCTAAAAATTTTTTAACATTCGATTTCAAATCTCTATGAAGAATTGTATCCTGAAGTGCATTTGTAGCATAATTTGCATCTTCTTTAGAAAAACCTTTTTTTGAAAGAATTTCATACATTGGTGTAAAAAATAATTCATAATCTTTTTCAATAGTTTGAGGGCATCCAATACATCCTTTATATTGATGATGATTAATTTCATGTGAAACCGCATCTGAAGAAACCCTAAGTAAAACATTTTCTCCAACACTTTTAATAACTCGAGGATCATATCCAAAATAAATTTGCCTCGTTTTAAAATTTGTTTTAGCTTTAAAATTTTTCCTATCCATAAACTCTTCTACTATTTCCAACTTTCCGCCAAAACCACCTGTTTTAATTTCCATCCTTCCTGTCTCATAAACCTTATCTTTTATACTTTTCATTTATTAGACTCCTGTTTTAATTTGTCTGCAATATATAATATTCCAAGTGTTGCATTTGAATGTGTGTAAAGGCCAGAATTCCCAACTCTATATTTTATTAAATCCCCATCAAATTCTATTCTATTTTTTATTGCTTCTAGTCTTTTGTTAGCATTGTCTTTATTTCCTAATAAATATTCTAATATTCCAAATGTTGTATTTGAATGTGTGTAAAGGTCAGAACTCCAAATTCCAGATTTTACCAAATCTCCATCAAATTCTATTGTATTTTTTATTGCTTCTAGTCTTTTGTTAGCATTATTTTTATTTCCTAATAAATATTCTAATATTCCAAGTGTTGTATTTGGATATGTGTAAATGTCAGAATCTCCAATTCCAAATTTTATTAAATCTCCATCAAATCCGATTTTGTTTTTT
>CAYZYW010000036.1:0-2411 GCA_964482665.1 Candidatus Woesearchaeota archaeon | reverse complement strand
ACTGGCTTCTGGAGAGGATATTTTGGGATGAAGGAATTTTAGAATGAAAATTAAATTAAATTACAAGGAAATTTAAACCTTAAACATATTTAAATTATAATGAAAATCTTAATCTTCTTAAAAAAATGGAAAGGCGGAGTAGGAGTAGTTGTTGGTTCAATTAAAAAAGAGTTAGAAAAAAAAGGGCATAGTGTAGTCTGCATTTCTAGGGAAGAAGATCTTAAACGTTATTCTTCTATAAAAAATTTACTTTGGTTAAGAAAGAAATGTAAAATAATAGTAAAGAAGGAAAACCCAGACATAATTTATACTCAAGATTGGTCCATGGCCTTACCTTTGCTTTTTCCGGTTAGACTCTTTAAGCAAAAACATTTCTGTTGTTTCCATGGAAATCAAATAGGCAAAACAACACCCATTCAAACAATAATTGGAAAGATTATGGGAAAAAAATTAATTGTTGTAGGGGATTCATTAAAAGAGAGATTTCAAAAGTCAAACAAAGTTTACAATGGAGTTGATTTGGAAAAATTTGTGCCCTTGAATAGAAAAAGAGATTATTTGGGTTGGATAAATAAAAGCACAGAAATTTTATCAAAAAAAGAAGTAGTTGATCTTGCGAAGCAACTTGGATTAAAACCATTGATTGCTGAAAATTTTGAAATCCCTTTTGACAAAATGAATGAGGATTTCTATAACAAATGTAAAATATTTATTTCTCTTCCCAAGTCTGCAGGATTTAATTTATGTTGGATTGAGGCAATGGCTGCAGGAGTTCCAATAATAATTGGAAATAAAGAAGGAATTGGGTGGAAATTAAATATGGATAAATTTGAGACAAAAGGGGATTTTTTAAAAAATATAAGAAAATTGAATGAAAAAAAATATAGAAAAGAAATAGAAAAGAGTGATTTGACTTGGAAAAGCCATACAAATAAATTATTGGGAATCTGGAAAAATGGAAAAAATATATCTTAAAATAAAAAAGGTTTTTTCTTTAATCTTTGAAGGGAGGAAGTTACAAGATAAAATAAAAATAATTCTCTGGTTTTTTGGAATAAAGCAAGCCCTTTTTTTAAAAAATAAAGACGGCCTCTTTTTTATTCGTAAAAATTCAGCCGATCTTTGGATGCTATCCCCTCTAGGAGAAGGAGAATTTAGAAAATATTTTAATTTAAGTGAAGGGATTTTTCTAGACCTCGGTGCAAATGTTGGTAAATATTCAATTCTTTTAGGAAAGAAAATGGGTCCCAGGGGAAAAGTTTATGCTTTTGAACCAGAACCCAATAATTTGAAAGCTCTTAAAACAAATCTGTCTTTAAATAAAATAAAGAATGTTCAAATCATTGAAAAAGCATGTTCAAATTTAAAAGGTAAAGTTGATTTTTATTTAGATGATAAAAATACGGGAGGACACTCTCTTTTGAGGAAAACAAATAAAAAAATTTCTGTTAAATCAGATACTTTAGATGAAATTTTACGGGAAAACAAAGTTTTAAGAGTAGATCTAATTAAAATAGATTTACTTGAGAAGATGATTATATACTTGAGGGAACAAAACTATAAAAATAAAAGAATTGTTGATATAAAATGAAAGAAACATCTTTAATCTCCACCGTATTAAATGAGGAAAGTAATATAGAATATTTTATGAATTCCATAATAAATCAGACAATAAAGCCCAAAGAATTTATTATGGTGGATGGGGGCTCAAAAGATAAAACATTCGATATAATCAAAAAACTTTCAAAAAAGAATAAATGGATTAAACCATTTCAAGTTAAGGGTTTAAACATTTCTCAGGGTAGAAATTATGCAATAAAAAAAGCAAAAGGAGAAATTATTGTTACTTGTGATGCCGGGGGAAAATTTAAAGGAGATTGGTTTGAAAAGATGTTATCTGGATTCAATGGAGAGGTTGGTTTTGGTGTGGACAAACCATTAGTTAAAAATAAATTTCATAAAGCATTGGCAAAAGTAATTCTTCATAAAAATGTCTGTGGGTCTTCAAGAAATATGATCTTTTTAAAAGAAGCTTGGGCTTCAGTTGGAGGTTACCCAGAGGATTTATTGATTGGAGAAGACACATTATATGATGAAAGATTAAGGAGAAAAGGTTGGAAATTCAAAACAATAAAGGATGCAATTTGTTTATGGGAAATGCGTGAAGATCTAAATGCCGTTAGAAAACAATTTTATCGTTATGGGTATTGGGATGGAATTTCTTATAGAAAGTATAAAATTCTTCCAATTAAACATTTATTAGCATCCATTTTCCCCCTTCTTTTGATTCCTCTTTATCCAATCCTTTATCCTTGGTCAAGATGGGATTTAGTGATGAAGATTCGATTAATTAAAAGATTTAGATATGAAAATATTGGAGAGACAAAGTTAAGTGATATAGCAGATGTTGA
>CAYZYW010000035.1:0-2454 GCA_964482665.1 Candidatus Woesearchaeota archaeon | reverse complement strand
AGTATGTTGAAAAAATGCAGAAGTTGTGCAAAGAAGTAGGTATAGGGTTTTTTGTCAGCGACGCTCACCATAAAGAAAAATGTGATCACGGAAATTGTTGCGGATTACCTAAAGATAAA
Source organism: Candidatus Woesearchaeota archaeon (assembly GCA_964482665.1). Lineage (GTDB taxonomy): Archaea > Nanobdellota > Nanobdellia > Pacearchaeales > GW2011-AR1 > CAYZYW01. Next base: position 2,335 of record CAYZYW010000035.1, on the reverse strand, counting down.
TATTTTGGCAATTATCAAAAATGTCAATTTACCGAAGCGATAGTTTTTGCTAAGAAGTACGGGGAGGTTAGATTTTCAGATATTACTAAGTTTAATCACAAATTTTTTACTGAAACTATGTGGAGAAAAGCACAAGGATTGAATCAAAGAAGCACTACTCATCTGGCAAAAAATTTTCACAAAACCCTTCTTGATTATATGAGGTGGGTTTGGAATAATCCGAAAGGGAGTGGAGCGAGTCCTTTCAGATATTTTGGTAAAATGCTTATCCCTATTGGTCTTGATGAAAATGGGGATGTTATCTATAAATTTAATGAAAAGCAATATAAAGGAATTTGAATGAATATAGCAAATCCTTGGTCAATTCAAGTTGAATTAACTGAAGGTTGTACTCGTTTATGTTCTTGGTGCGGTCTTCAAAGTATTCGTGCAAAACCTAATGAGAAATTAAAGTTTATGTCCTTTGGGTTAGCATTCCAGATTGCTCAAGAACTTGCAAAGTGGTTATCTAAAGTACGAATAGAGTTTGCGATGTCTGGCGAACCATTACTAAATCCAAATGTAGTTAAGATTATTAAAGCATTTAGAGGGAATTTTCCTAAAGCTCAATTACAACTTACAACGAATGGAGATGTATTTAGAAAAAACCAAGAGTTGGTTTGGAAATTATTTAGTTCAGGTCTTAATTGGTTGGTGGTTGATGTTTATGATGGTGATAAAGCGTATAAATTTTTTACTGAAATTTTCCAAAATTCTTTTAATATTCCTGTTTTAGATTTTTATAAAGGGAATAATGTTTATTATTACAAAGGATATAAACACAAAGAGATTGTTTTAATGAAAAGTTTATTTATGATGAAAGGTGAAAGTTTTAGGAGAGGTATTAATAATCAAGGTGGCAATTTACCATTAGATAAATATAAAATGTTTGGTAAAAAGTTTCTCAATTCACCATTGATTAAAGGATGTTCTAATGTGTTTAGAGAATTAGTGGTTAAATATGATGGCGTTGTTCCAATTTGTTGTATGGATTATCGCAGACAAATGATAGTAGGTAAATTTCCAGAGGAGCATTTAGCAGAAATTTGGAAAAAGAAAGAATATCAATATATTCGGACTTTGTTGAAACGGAAGCGTAGGCTTTTTAATCCTTGTGCATTGTGTGATTATGTAGGTTTTAAGGAAGGTTTGTGCAAAGAGCCAAAAGTTTCTATTTCTGAAAAAGAAATGTTAAAAGTTATATTAAAAAATAATGCTCAATATCAATGAAAATTGCTTTTGCTAATTATCGTGAATGTGTATATGGTGGTTATCCGGCGTTTTTATTTCATCTGATACCTGGACTCAAAAGTTTTGGACACAAAGTGGAATTTTTTTATATTGCCACAAAGCCTAAAAAAGCATATAGGGGATTGGGTTTTGAAACACATCCTATACATTATAAAAAAATATCGTCTGTTTTGAATGATTTTGATATAGTGATAATTCCTTCGGCAACTTCTGAAACTAACCAAAAAAAGTATATTCCATTGCTTGATTTGGTTAAAAAACCAAAGGTATTAGTTGTTCACGACCCGCCAGAAATAGCAAGAGGACTACATTATTGTCTTGATAAATTTGATGCTTTTTTATTTATTAGACCTGTTGTTCAAGAATGGTTTTCTAAAAAGTATCCCAATCAAGAAAGCAAATTTACTGATTGGATACCTCATCCATATAACAGATTTAATCCTAATAATGATTTAAGGGAAAAACAAAATTTAATAGTTGATATTGCAAGAGTTGATTGGGATAAACATCAAGATTTGTTGGTTAAAGCAGCTAAAGATATTCAAGCAGAATTGAGGATTTATTCGGGGTTTGTTAATTCACGATATGTTTATCATAAATTTAAAGGTTTGGATTTTAAGAAATATTACAAAGGTGGATTCAGAAAACCACAAGATGTTTTGAAGAATGCTAAAATAATGATTGATTTATCTGCAATCAAGAACGATGGAGGTGGAACTCAATATACATTTTTGGAAGCTATGGATGCTCAATGTGTTCCAGTTGTAAGTGAAAAGTGGATAACAGAAAAAGCATTAATGAAAGATGGTGTAAATTGTGTGGTTGTGAAACATAACCCTGAAGGAGTGGCTGACGGTCTTAATAAATTGATTTTTGATGAAAGTTTGCAAGAAAAGATTATATTTAATAACTTTAAATTGTTAGAGCAAAGGAGTTGGAAAAATACAATCCCACTTTATGAAGAGTATTTTGACAATGTTAGAAATGTGCGATAAGATGACTTTAATCTGACAATAATATGACAATTTACAATGGCTGGTAAAAA
>CAYZYW010000034.1:0-2518 GCA_964482665.1 Candidatus Woesearchaeota archaeon | reverse complement strand
ATTTGATGGGGATTTAATAAAATATGGAGTTGGATCTTCTGGCCTTTACACATATCCAAACACAACACTTGGAATATTATATATTGCAGACAAATTAAAACAGGAGTCTAATAAATGAAAAGTATAATTGGAAATAGTAAAAGAAAATGGATTTCCAAGAAAAAGTGATAAAAATTGAGGAAGAGAGATTTGGACGTGGCAAAGTGGCTTGTTTGATATTTATTTTATAATTTTTACATTCCCCATTCGGGTTGTTCTTGTCTTTTGATTTCTGCTATTTCTTGTAAGATTTTTATTTCGTTTTGAGAAAGTAAATCTTTATTTTTTTTGAAATTTTTAAATTGAGATGCTCCAAGTTGAGTATAAAGAAATTGTTTGTCTTTTAATTGTCTGTCAAAATTCAATCCAGGAATTGAAATTGCTAACTCCATTCCTTCTCCTGCTTCTGATACTGATTTTTGTTCAGATTGAATATTTTTAATTTTTCCAACCTTTTCATCTTTATTGTCAATCATTTTAAGTCCAGATGTGAGTTTTCCTCCAACAACTTTTACACCAAATATTGCGGGCTTTGTTTGTCTAAATATATATTGATGGAGTATTTCTAATTTACAAATTGTTGTTAATCCCATTAATCTTTTTTTCTCAATATCTTTTTGTTTTTTTATTCTATAGTCTATTAAATCTTCGATTAATTTGTATACAACATCATTTGTAATAATTTTTATTTTACTTTTTGAATTATCTAAATCATCTTCCTTTTTTGTGTTGAATCCAACAATGATTGCATCAAGTTCATTTATTTCTAAATTTGCTTTTGCGGAAATTATATCAGATTTTGATATTTTTCCAATCCCGGCTTTTACAACAGAGATATTTTTTTCTTTTAATAAAACAAGTAAAGCCTCTAGACTACCCAAAGAATCAGCTTTTGCAATAATTCCTTGTTTGTCAGTTGGAATGTTTTCTCCAATTTCTTTTTTGAATTGGGTTTTTATTTTATCATAATTATTTTCAAGTTTCACAAAGGGCATTCCGGGAGATATTTTTTCTTTTCCAATTAATTGCATTCGTAATCCAGTTGAAGCTTGGACTTTTTCTTTGGGTAAAAATTTTGTTGATAGGGGTTGAATTTCTTCAAGTATTCTTATTTTTGTTGTAATTGGTTTTCCGTCTATATTTGCAATTACTATTTCGTCTGATTTTTTTAATTCCCCATCATAAAGAATTGCCTCAATGTAGGGTGTTGATTTTTCAGTTTTTATTTCAAGCATCACACCTTTTGGAGTTTTTCCTAATTTTAAATTATTTTCTAAATATTTTTGAGATAATCCACAGAGCATCATAATTAATTCAGATATTCCTTCTTTTGTTTTTGCAGATGCTGGAATAAGTGCTATTTTTTTTGAAAAATCTTTTACATTATAAAATAAATCTGCGTCAAATCCATAACTATTCAAAGATCCTATTAATGTCATATATCTTTCATTGAAAAGCATTTTAATATTTGAAGGTTGAGCTTCGATGTTTTCTTTCAGGGAAGATTTAATATTTCTCCACCCAGAAATATTATCAATTTTATTCAACACAATTATAAAAGGCGTTTTGTTTAATTTTAAAATTTTAATTACTTCAGCCGTTTGGGGTTTTATTCCTTCGTTTATATCAATAACTAAGATTGCCAAATCTGCTAATGATCCTCCTCGTTTCCGTAAGTTTGTAAAAGCTGCGTGTCCAGGTGTGTCAATAAATAGGAATCCTGGAATATTTAGTTTTATTCCTGATTTTTCAATCATAGGACAGGTTTTTTTTAATTGTTTCATTGGATAAAGTGAGAATGATATTTTTTGAGTTATTCCTCCAGCTTCTCCTTCTTGAATACAGCTCCCTCTAAGGCAATCTAAGATTGATGTTTTTCCATGATCTACATGTCCGCAGACTGTTACAATTGGTTGGCGAATTTTTGTCATAAAGAAATAGGGCTTTGAGGACTTAAAAAACTTTATAATCTGATTTAGTTTCTTTATTTTATGGAAACATCAATAGAAGATTTGGATAAAAAATATGATTTAGAATTAGATAAAGTTATTTTGAAAATTAAAAGTGAAAAACACAAAAGGGTTTTGTTGCAATTTGCGGAGGGGTTGAAGCCGTATGCGACTTCAATTGTTGATTATTTTGAAAAAAATACAAATGCTGAATTTATTATTTGGTTTGGAGATTGTTTTGGTGCGTGCGACACTCCAGTTGGAATTGATAATTTGAAAATTGATTTAATGATCCAGTTTGGTCATAGTTCATTAATGCCGGAATTTTAGTCATTTTTTATGATTATCTTTAAATAGTTTGAATTTATTATTTTTATATGTGTAACGTATTGCATTATGACCATAGATTAGACAATAAAAATATAAGAATAACAACGAGGGTTATTGTTGAAGATTTGGGTTTGGAGTATGAGTTTATTGGTTCAGGGAATGGTTTAAGGCCATTGTGAAATATGCTGAGATAAATTGGA
>CAYZYW010000033.1:0-3006 GCA_964482665.1 Candidatus Woesearchaeota archaeon | reverse complement strand
TTCTTCAACTCCACCAAATACAGTTGCTATTCCAAACAAAACAAAAAACAAAAGTATTAAGGGAGCACCTACCTTCTTTCTCTTGCTCAAAATAAAAATAATTATTCCAACAAAGATAATAAGAACGACTATGGGCACAAGAAGAGGCCCTTTATTTTTACTCTCGCTTTCAATATTAAAAACACTTTCGTCCAAAAAACCTGTTCCAGATTTTATGGAAATTTCAACTTCGGGGTTTACACATTTTTTAATGATAGGAACATTTACCACAATTAATTGACTATCAGAATCAGACAGAATATGAAAAAATTTATCTGAACACCCTTCCATAGTTCCCTCAAAAATAATATCCTGCAAAATAGTTCCTTCTTGAGCCCTTGCTCCCATAAAACTATCCGCAGAAGGCGTCCATGAAAAAGACACCTCCGCCATATCTCCTTTTGAATAAGATTCTTTATCTAATTGAATATTTTGAATTGTAGCGCTTTCACCCCTAACAACATAATGTGCCGTAACAGAATTAGAAATTATCTTTTCTGGATTGTTCGCATCTGCCAAGAAGACCTTCACATCATATGCCTGAGAAACATCTGATTTTGGAATCGCAAAAGATACTTGTTTGTTCTTGGTAGGGTCAATACTTTCTGTCTTATTTAATCCTAAATTAACCAACCCCATATCTACCACATATACCTTGTCGCCAAAAGTTGAACGACGATATGTTTCAAAAACAGGAACAAAATCCATTTTTTCTGATATATGAGTATAAATATCACAATTTAAAAAGAAGATTTCTTCTAAAGAAACATCAACCCCTTGAAGGAGAGAATATTTTGTATCACTTTCTCCTTGAACACTTAAGTAACAAGAGGTGTTATCTATTTCAATATAATCTCCTGTTCCACTTAAAAAGACATCTCCAACGATATTAGATGACAAAGGTATTCCTGAATTGCTTTGAATGATAACCACCCGTAATTTATATTTCCCTGACAAAAAATCTGGTGCTATATATTGTATTTTTTTAGAAAGAATTTCATCTTGTTTTAAAGTTAAAACTTCATCATAAACCTTTTCATCTATAACAATATTATCTTTCATTAATTGAACTCCATATTTTATACCTGATTGATGTCCCTCTCCGTTAGTTAAATCAAATGAAATAATCATATTATTTTCTTGATAAGAAAATACCGCATTGCGGATATTAACATCAATAAATACTGAATCCTGAGCATGTACCAGAGAAAAACTAGCCCCTACAACAAAAACCAACATTAACAAAATAATCTTTTTAATAAATCTAATATTTTTTTCCATGATATTATATAATTGTTCTTTAATAATAATTTTTTATATTTTTTAATTTTTTAAATAAATCTACTTTTATTATATTACTATTTTGCAATAAAATCGCACTTATACAAGGAAATCGTGGATAAACACTTTTTTTGAAAAACCATTTTACTTTCCTAAAACATAATCAATTGAAACTAAACCTTGCACCGCTCGGAAAATAATATCCTCTTTTAAAGTTAACATTCCTTCTTTTTCTGCTTGTTTCCCTATTTCACTAGCCGTTGCTTTTTTTAACATTAATTCCTTTATTGCTGGACTGGTTTTTAGAACCTCACTAACCATTATTTGCTCATTTTGAGCATCTTCTTTGGGTGAACTTCCCCTTTCAATTATTGATTTAAAAAATTTTATTTCAGACCACGCTTTCTTTTCTGTTAAAATATTTTCATCTACTAAAACAGACATTATTTTCTCCAAATCAACATCTTTGGAGATTTTTTTAATTTCAGAAACATTTAAATAATACTCTTGTTTTTTATTAGAAAGTTTTGGAATTAATTTTTGTAAAATTACTACCCCTAATCCATTTATTATTAGAGCTGGATTTAGCCTATTTGTATTTATCAATTTAAAAACAATTTCAGCCGACGAATTCATTTTTGTTTCTACGACAGTAGAAACAAATTTCTCTTCATCAACAACCTTAGATAATATCGAAAGACCTTTAGTAGTACCACTCAAATTTAGATTTCCAATTTCATCTACAGCAATTACATCGCAATCTTGTTTTGATAATTGTTCTATTCCATCTAAAATACCAAAGCCAATTTCTGGTTTAATTACTATTTGACTAATCCCTGTCATTTGAAACCCTATTAAATTTTCTATTGTAATAATATTTAAATTAGGATTTTTCAATAAATCAAGGATTGTATAAAATGTTGTTGTCCGACCTGATTGCTTTGATCCAGCAATTAAAAGCATTTTCTTTCTATTATTTAAATTTGAATACAAAACATCTAAAGCTCTACCGTAAAAACCAACTGCTTCCAAAGAAAATCCCGAATCACCCGCTTGCAAAATATTTAAAACAATTCTCTCTCCCCAAAATGAAGAGATAATATGCACACGGAAATCTATCTCTTTCCCATCAAAACCCAATTGGAATCGTCCATCTTGAGAAAAATTAATAGCATTTACCTCCATACCAGCCAAAGTTTTAATCTTTAATGCTAAAATAATTGCTGACTTTTTAGGCAAAATCATTGCTGGATACAAAATGCCATCTATTCGGTACCTAATCAAAACATTATCCTCTTGTGGTTCTATATGTATATTAGAGACCTTTTGGAGTAAAGAATGTTTTATTAATAATTCAAAAACGGAATTTATCTGTTTACTTCTTGATAATTCCAAAATTGCTTCTCTTGATAATTCTTTTAATGAATCCTCCGAAAGTGTTTGAAAAGATAGGAACCCCTTCTGAATCATTGCTCCGTATTCATTTTTTAACAATTCTTGGTATTGTAAAATTGCCTTATTTAAAGAAACCCTATCAGTTAAGTAAGGAACAATTTTTAATCCAATTATTTTCCTTAAAAAATCTATTTTTTCTAAATTATCTAAGTCCAAAATAGCAATTCTTAAATTTTTATTATCTTTAGCAAAAGCAATAACATTATATTGTCTGACTATCGGTTCTGGAAT
>CAYZYW010000032.1:0-3117 GCA_964482665.1 Candidatus Woesearchaeota archaeon | reverse complement strand
GAATTTACTTTGAGTTTGTGGGCTAAAAGAAATGGCATTGGAAGTGATGAACAATTTATTTTTGGGGATGAGCAGCAAGGGAATAAAGGAATCATGATGCAGTTAGAGAGTAGTTTTTATAGGGTAGAAAGTTTTCTTTCTGGCTATAGGGTTTTTAATTATAATCTTAATTTAGATAAGGTTAATCATTTAGTTTATATTCAAAATAGTTCTGGACTTTCATTATATGTTAATGGACAATTTTATGAAATAATTACTGAGGTTCAACATATAGATACAAATGCAGATTTTTTTATTGGACAATTTTATTCAGGTTCTAGATCTTTTAAAGGGATTATCGACGAGATTATGATGTTTGATGAGGCTTTAACTTCTGATGAGATTTTATATTTGTATGAATTGAATTATTGAGTTTTATTAAATTGCAGGGAGCAACATTTAGAAAATCATATAAAGTAGAGAATAATAATATTATTAATATGAAAAAAGAGTTGCTTTATATGGATCTTGCAAAATATTATGATTTAATTTATTATTGGAAAAATTATAAAAAAGAATCTGAAGCTTTATTAGAATTAATTTCAAAATATTCTAAATCCAAAAAGAGAGATTTGCTTGAAGTGGGATGTGGAACAGGACATCATTTAAAATATCTAAAAAGTAAATTCAAATGTGTTGGAACAGATATCAATCAAGGAATTTTGAATATTGCAAAAGAGAAAAATAAAGGGGTTAGTTTTAAGAAAGCTGATATGATAAATATGGAATTAAATCAAAAGTTTGACATTATAATTTCCATGTTTAGTTCAATTGGTTATGTTAAAACACTTTCGAATTTAAAAAAGACATTGCAGAATTTTTCTAAGCACTTGAAATCTGGAGGGATAATTATTATTGAACCTTGGTTTAGCCCAGAAAAATTTAATTCAGGGAAACAAATATTGCATACTTATGAGGATGATAATATAAAAATTGCAAGGATGAATTTGTCAAAAAGAAAAGGTAATCTTTCAATTATTAATATGGAATATCTTATTGCTGAAAAAGGAAAGGACATAGTTCATTTTAAAGAGGTTCATGAATTAGGGCTTTTTGAGACAAGTAGAACTTTGGAAATTATGAAGGAAGTAGGTTTAAAATCTAAATTCTTAAAAAATGGATTCATGAAAGATAGAGGTGTTTTTATAGCAATAAAAGAATAAATTATTAATTTTTATTAAATTCATCAAATATTTTAAAAAAATCTTCTTTCTTAATTGTCTTATCGACTTCAGATAAATTCCCTGTGTGTTCTGCAAATCTTTGGAATGCAATTGGTTTGTATCCTCGTTTTTTCAATGAGGCTACAGTCGGTAATGTTGGATCATCCCAGCCAGATTTTTTTTTGTCTTCAATATCTTGTCTCATTTGTCTTGTTGAAAATTTCATTCCTATAAAATTTGTCATTCCTGTAAAAGCTGACCAAGGATATTGTTTTCCTAAAACTTTGTAAATTAATTTTTGTCTTTCTGCATTATCTCTGTGATCTTTTCCTCTAATAATATGTGTCATTTCAAGTTCTATGTCGTCGACACTTACTGCTAAATTCATCAATGGCCAGACATTGTATTTTCTTTTTTGAAGAGGGTGAGGTGTTTTGTTGATTCTTGCTAATGGAAAATCTCTCATTGCTGGATTTTTATGTTTCATATCAGATTTAAATCTTAAAACAACATTGTCTAATTTTCCTTGCATCATTAATCCCCAATCTTCTAAATTTTCTATTTTAGATTTTTTTCTACAAGGGCAATTCTTTTTTTGTTTTGCTAATTCTCTAAAATTTTCTGGAGAACAAGAACATACATATGCACTTTCTTTGTCGAGTAATTCTTCTGCATATTTGTAATACAAATGCATTCGTTCTGATTGAATTATGATTTTTGTGCTTTCATCGGTTAACCAAATAGCTTCTTTTTTTATCATATTGTAAGCTTTGGGATAAATATTTTCTGGGTTTGTGTCTTCGATTCTTACATATAATGTTCCCCCGTACTTTTGCACATAAAGATAATTTAATGAGAGATTTATTGCATGCATTAAATGTAGCGGGCCTGAGGGAGAGGGTGCAATTCTCATAACAACTCCTTTTTCTCCATGAGGTAATTCAGGCAAACCTTCCCTAACTTCTCTTTCAGAAGTTTCACTTTTTAATTTTTCAAATTCTTTCTTTTGTTCTTCTAAAGATAATTTTGAAATTTCTTTAATGACTTCTTGAATTTTTGGCATGAAATCTTTTATTTTATTTTTTTCTAGACCTTCTGCAAATAATCCTGAAACAATTGCTCCAGGATTTGCTTTTCCTTGATATGCAATTGCATTTTTTAAAGCATAAGCTTTAATTTTATTTTTTGTTATCGCCATAAATGAAAAAAGTGCAAGGGGTTTATTAATTTTGTTAATATGTCCGATCTGATTTTTTTTCTAAAACCTCAACCCGTTGTTGTAAATGATAAATTTGATTTGATAGTTCTTCTAATTTTTCTGTCATATCTGTTAATCTTTTTGCTAATCTTTTCTTTCTTTCTTCAGGTATAGATAAATCAATTGTTTCGTTGGGTGAATTTTCGTTTGTAGATGCTGTTTTAGCAATGGCGCCAAAAAATCCAAATCCAGTATCAGTCGCAGTTGTGGTTGGGGCTGTATTATTTTCAGTTTGTATATTTGCTATTTTTTCTTGATCTTGTTTATATTTTGCAGATAAATCAATTATTTTCTCTTTTTTTGTAAACCATGCCATATAATGTTGAATAATAATCTGTTTTTATATTTTGTTGTTATAGAAACATTTTTTAAAGAATTATCCTTTTATATTTTAATAAAATGGTGGCGACAATTCAACAAATTATTGGGAAAGTAAATCCTAAACTTTATGCTTCTAATGGGGACGAGTTATTGAAAAAATATGGTTCTGTGGATAAAATTCCGGCAGATGAAGTAAAGGCAAAACCGTTGGCAGAACATAAGATTGTTTATGATTCAGGGATGGAGCAGTTGGAGCCAGTTTATTTTTTTATGTTGGATTTGATGAATGATTTTGGTCTTGGGCCGCAAAAATTGATTGATAATTTTGCCTCATCT
>CAYZYW010000031.1:0-3234 GCA_964482665.1 Candidatus Woesearchaeota archaeon | reverse complement strand
TTACCATTTTATGCTTCAACTCCTCTTACATCAACCTTGCCTGTTACAACATGATGTATTAATGATTTTTTATATTCTTGCATTAATGTTATTTTCTCTTGGATTTTATTAATTGTTTGGTCTATTTTTGTGGTTTGGGCATCTAGGTATTCTACTATTTGTAGTTGGATTTGTTTTTTAGGTAAAGGTATTGTAATTAACCCAATAGTCTCAGTATTAAGATTTAATTGTGTTCCCCATTTACCTAAACCTAAATATGCTCGTTCTCCAATAAAAATATAGTATAAATATTCATTATTAACTTTCATATTTTTAAAATATACAAATCCATCATGAATACAACACTTTATCTTTGTGATAATCGGCTTTCCAACTGTTCCAGCTATAGAAACAAATAATCTGCCTGGTTCTAAAGGAACGCTTAGGGATTTTCCTAAAACCGAAAGTTTTTCTGATGATTCATTCAAATATCTATCGCTGGCACTAACATCTGCAATTCTGACCCATGCGTATTCTCCATTTTCATCAAAATAAATAGGGTCATCAATAGGTCTTGGAGAAGCTCCACGACTTACTTTTGAAAGTTTGTCAATTCGTCTGGTACTCCACCCTTTGGGAATCTCTCCAATCCAATCAATTCCACTTTCTTTCATCTTTACATTTTTATCAAGTCCTTTTGTTACAACATGATTAATTAATGCAATTCTTTTTTCTTTTAGAAGTTCAATTAATTTCTTGTCTTTTTCGATTGTTTGGGAGATGTTTTGGGTTTTTTTGTCGAGGAAAGAAATCATATTATCCTGAGTTTCTTTACCTTCTGAAATTGAAAATGAAATTTTTGAAATAAAATCAGTATTGATTCCGCCTTGTGCGGATCCAACTTCTGTAAGTTTAATTTGTTTAAATCCTGAATCACTATTTATCAAATAATATAATAGTTTAGCACTTATTCTTTTGTTAGGTCTCATTAAAAAAACATGTTCATTGACAGCCATTTTATCAAATTTCTTTGTTTTTAAAATTGCTGTTTTCCCAATAGTTGCACCATCTTTAACCAATAAAACATCGTCAATTTTTAGTTTTCCTGAATTCATTGAATCATAATAGTTTTCAGAAATTAATTTGGGATTATTTAATTTCAAAGTTCCATCCCAGTTAACGTGTTCTCCTCCCAAACTAAATATTCCTTCATCTATTTGTGAACCACCACCTGTTTCTCTGCTTCCAGATTGTAAAGAAGATAATAAGAATTTACATCTATGATATGTCCAACTTTCTGGAATCTCTCCAATCCATTGAACTCCAGAATCTTTGTATTTTGGGTATTGTTTTAGTTTCATTTGTTATCACCAAAATGACTTTTTATGTAGTTAACCATTTCTTTACCTGTTAATTTATCTGTTGCAGGATTTGTTCTTACAAAGAACTCTTGTTCTTTTCCCAAGAAAATCTCATTTTTACTTGGTTTGCAATTAAATCTTAGAATTTGTTTATTTTCAATATTAATGATCTTATAATCTATTAAATCATATACTTCAGAACCAAAATCTCTTTTTATCAAATTTTTAACATGTTTTAATAAATCATCTTCTGATTTAAACTGGTCATTTTTTAAACCTAATATTTCTCCATCATCATCATTAATCCCTACTAATAGAATTCCTCCCTCTGAATTCATAAACCCTGCTAAGTTCTTCAAAGTGGATTTTTCAATAACAGAATCAGGGATATGCTCCTTTCCTTTATCAATTGATTTCCTTAATGTTGCTTTAAATTCTAATTTTTTATGTTCTCCTTCTCGTATTAAGGACAATATTTTATCCGATTCATTCAATAGATTTAAAGAATTTAATAATGAATCCAATTCGTTCTCGACTTTATTTACACTCAAGGGATTTAAAGCGATTTCTTCTTCAAAAATATCAATTTTATCTTTAAGTTGGTTTAATTTTTGTACGGAAGTATATATCTTTTTTTGTAATGGTATATCTGGAATTGAAACTACCATGTTTTCAATATCCCGTTTATTTATGTGCGGAATAAAAGTATTGTTGGTTAATAATCTTAAATTTAATTTACCTATATTTGTATTAAAGAATAAGGTCAAATATTTTGCATGGACTATTTTTTTGTTTAGTACTATTTGAATTAAATTTTGATGTTTTATTTTTGAGTCTTTTAAATTGCAAATAACTTTAGATGTTCCTATCTTGGGAATATAAATTGAGTTTTCTTTTTCTTCTAATTCTTTACCTATATTAATCTCACTTGCAATATCACCAAGATTATATTTACTAAATGCCTTGTATTGTTTAGCCAATCTATCTAATTCATTAGAAATTTTATACTTTTCAAATCCTTTAAAATTTGATTTTTTTATAATTAGTCCGTTTTGTATATTGTCTGAATTTTCAATTTTTAGATTAGATAACACTTTTTTATAATTAATTAAATCATCTAATTCTGCTACAAATAAATCATGAGTTTTATGTTTAGATATAATTATCATAATAGGTCTTAATTGAGTTTGTGGCATTAATATTTTTTCAGGAGTATTAAAAATAGTGTTAATATAAAATCCCTGTTCATTTAAATTATCAATGAATTTATCTCCCGAAAGAGTTCCAAGTAGTGATGGTTCAATTGTGAATATTGCATAACCTTTTTTAGATAGTTTAAATAAAGATTTGAAAAGAACAATCCAATTTTTGTTCCCTTTAATATTTATATTTTTATCCTCATCTTTAAACAGTTCTTCAGGTTTCCATCCAAAGGGCAAGTCTCCAACTATTAAATCAAATTTATCATTAACATTATTTAAAGTGTGAAAAGGGTCACCAGAAATGACTATTTTATTATCTTTAGATTCTTTCATTTCAAGAATCATATTTGCCTGCTCACTTAATCCTTTAAAAATACTAAATTCACTAATGTTAATAAATAATGTTTTATCAAGTTCATATTGTTTTTTAAATTCAAATATTATTTCAGATAAATCCATTTTATTCAACATCCTCTTTAATCAGTTCTTGAATCTCTTCAGTTACTTTCTTAATATCTGCTTCAATTTCATCAAGAGCACGAGGAGGTACATACTTGTAAAAATATTGAGTAAAATTAAGTTCATAGCCTATTTTGTCCTTTTTTCTATCCATCCATGCATCTTTATAATAAGGAATTACTTCTTTTTCAAAATATTCTTTAATATCTTGTTTTAATGGAATCTTCTCAGAA
>CAYZYW010000030.1:0-3339 GCA_964482665.1 Candidatus Woesearchaeota archaeon | reverse complement strand
CAATTTTTTATATCAGTAGAACCACCTTTACTCCAAGCTGCTACATGATCAGCGTCCATATCACTCAAACTCCAAATTTTATCTTTATTTGCATCATGTCCGATAGTACAAAGTGGACAATTTGATTCACCTTTTTTCTTTGCTGTCTCTGCTTGTGTTGCGTAAACTGAATTTTTAGTTGCTTCATCAAAAATTCTAACATTAAGTAATTTTGATTCTACTTCACCGCCTAAAATATATTCAAAAATTCCTTTACGATTTTTTACATAAGAATCAGCATAAAGTTTTTGAACTTCTTTTGAAATTTTAGCTGGATCATAAGCTTTTTTATGATACTCTTCATATAATCTTCCCCATTCTAGTCCACACATTTCATTTTCAACATCTATAAATACACTAGAAACCCAATCGATCACACTATTAAAATAAATTTTTACTTCATTAATATTTTCATCAGAACGATGTTTACTCATATAATCACCAATATTTCCTTTACTAACCCAATCTAAAGCAATTTTCAAAAAATCTTGTCTATTTACACTACCTTTTACATAAGCACTCCATTTTTGAATATTTGCATTTTGGCTATTACTAAATTCTTCTTTACAAAGTGTTACAAATTGACCAGAATAAACAGCATTAAGTAATTCTTGTTCATTAAGTGGAACACCAGCAATATTAATTGTTTTAAACCATTCCTTTATTTCACTTTCTTCTCCTTCGCATTCAAAAATAAGAAATTTTGTTTCTAAGATTTTATTTTGTTTATCTTTTGCAATACCATCAAAATATTGTTCCATTCCATTTTCATCTTTGATAGCAAATTTATTCATCACGAATCTACCGACACTAGTAATACGCTGTTGCCCATCTAAAACTTCCAGATCATCTTCACTATTTTTTACAAAATAAATTAATCCGAGTGGATAACCTTTTAAAATTGACTCGATAACTGCGACATCTTTTTTTCCATCAGCATAAATATAATTTCTTTGATATTCTGGCTGAATAGTTAATTTTCCAGCTAAACCAAAAAGTCCTTTGCCTTCAAGTTCGTTATATACAAAACCATCACAAATATCTTTGACTGTAATTTCTGTTTTTAATATTGTTTTCATAAAGTTAAAATTAAATTTTAAAATTTTTTTAATCTTGTCTATTTTCTATTTTTTTCTTATTTTCAATCTCTAAATAATTTTCATTAGATGCAACTTTTTCACCTGATTCTAACTCAATATCTTTTCTAGTTTTTCCAGCGATTTTTCCACCGTCTTGTGCATTTTTTTGAAGTTCTTCAAAACCTTGTGAATCACGACCTTTTGTAAGTTTTGTAGTAGTTGCTTCGCCAAGCATAGTTAAAATTAATTCCAAATCAGTCATATGATCTCTTAGGTTCTCTCGCTCTAAATTTTTAAATTTCTTATATTCATCTACATTCATATCAAATGTTCCTTGCATGATTTCGTTTGTTAAAATTGCATAATCTATATTTTTTTGAACACCCCGATTTTTCCATTCATCAGTAAGATCTTGGCGAACAGCCATACCACGCAATCGTTTATCAATCCAATTTTTTGGATAACCTTTTTTCTCATAAGTTACTTTCATTCGCTCTTGTGCTAATTCTGGATTTTCTATTTCATCTATACGTTCTTTTCCAACTTGTGCCAACCATCTTTTAAGTGGTTCAACTTTTTTACTAGGGATAGACTGAATAATTCTAAATAATGTTTCTGTATTACTACAATCAGTATGACGCATTTTTCCATCAATAGCTTCCATTTTTAACTGTCCGATTTTTTCGGACACTTGAATATAACCTTCATCAATTAATTTTTTCTTAAGATCATTCCAATATTTTCTAGGTCGATCAGAATCAGTTAAAATAGAAATAACATCAATGATTGAAAACCACCATTCATTATTATAAAATTGTTTCCTAACTTTTTCCCCTTCAAAAAGTGCTATTTTTTTATTTTCATCTCCTTTCATAATTTTTATTTAATACACAAAACCATCACAAATATCTCGGACAGTAATGTTTGTTTTTAATGTTATTTTCATAAAAAAAATTATTTAATAATATCTGATAACTCTCTTAATCTTTTACCTTTATATTTCCAATAAGCAGCTCCTTGATAAGCACCACTATTGTTTAATTCTCCTTTTTGTTCATAAATTTTATATGTTAATGGTGCTAATTTCCAATTTTGTCCACCATATTCAACTTCACGTTCATCAACCACTTTTGCGGTGATTTCTTTATCTGCTATAAAAACAATTTCTTCTCCATTTTTAATACCTTTTTTATAAAAACTAAATCGCGCTCCTTGTAATCCCTACTTCTATTCTTCTTAAGTTTTCTTTTCTTTCTTTTTTATTTTTAAAAATTGATTTTAATAAAAAACCAAGAGCAGAAAGCATAATAGCCAAAAAAGGACCAAGTGCCGAACCAATTAATATTTGCCATTTTGTTATAAATCCTTCCATGCAAAATATTTTATTTTTTATCTTAAATTTATCAATCCTTACCTCCCCGACTTTCTCCTATTACAATCTTTACACAACATCTGACAATTCTCTGGAACTGTTTTTCCACCTTCATGCCAAGGTTTTATATGATCAGCTTCCATTTCTTCTATTTCAAATTTTTCTTCACATTTTGAACAAATACCTTTTTGTCTTTCAAATGCTTCTCTTTTTTGATTATCAGTAAAAGCACGAATATTTAGATATTTTTCATTTCTAGTTAAAACAAATTCATAAACACCAGATTTTTTTGTTATATCTTCGTCTTGTAATAATTTTACAATTTCTTTTTCTAATTTTTTTGAATCAAATTTTCCATCTTTAAATTCATTATACAAAATTCCCCAAGCAATACCTTTCATTTCTTTGCGATATTCAGGAAAAACAGCTTGTACCCAATTTATAACACTTTGAAAATATAACCACAATTCATTTGCATTTGGTTCATGTTGATGCTTTGCCATGTATTTTTTAATATCTTCATTACTAATCCAATTAATTACAGTTTCTAAATAGTCCTGACGAATCGCAGAACCTTTTAGATAATCGCTTGCCATACCATAAGCTGCACAACCAGTTTTACTAAAATATCTTTTTGCGTCAGTTAGCCATGGTCCAGTATAAATAGCATTTCTGAGTTCTTGATCAGTCAATTTTTCTCCAGCAATATTTATAATTTTAAACCAATCTAATTTTTCTTTATCATTTCCTTCACAAAAATAAACCATCAATTTATAATCTAAAATTTGTTCTTTATCTGTATCTGTAAGATTATGAAAATATAAATTATCTAATGAAAAATTTCCAGCA
>CAYZYW010000029.1:0-3404 GCA_964482665.1 Candidatus Woesearchaeota archaeon | reverse complement strand
TCATCATCAATCATAAGCCCAATTTCTTTAAGTAAATCTGAAGCTGAAATTCGTTTTTGTTTTTTATAAATTTTCTCTAACATCTCACTCATCGCGTCTTCAAATTTCATATAATCTTCATTTCTAATAACTAAATTTCCAATTCTGTTTTCACCTTTTTCATGAAGATGTGTATCATCGCTATTAAAACTTACAATTTGGAAAATTCCACCTAGCGATTTCATTACATCTTCTTCTATACTTCCTGAAGTTGTAACCATAACATCAACCATTTTTAATTTTGCCAATTGTGCAAACAATCCTCTTAGTCCCGAAGTAGCCATATTTGATGTATATGTTAAAAATATTTTTGCTCCATCTCTTTTCATTTTGGCAACAACCTTCGCAGCCTCGCTTAATTCTATCGCCTGATAACCAAGCGAGCCAAAGCTATCAACCGTTTCTTTAACGGTCAAATTCGGTTTCCATATAAAATCTTTAACTTTTTTCATTGTAATATGAGAATTTAATTAGATGTATAACTATTATTAATTTAGAGGTATTGCTAAACTATCTAATAATTTTACGTTCATAATTTTAATAAATAAAAATGGTTTTTAAGTTTTGGGGTTAAATGTGTAAATTTTTGAAAACTTTAAAATCTTGAAATCGTTCAATTTTCTCTTCAACATTTCTAATCTGAGAATGTCTAGGACCTTTTTTGCAAAGTTCAATCATTTTATTCACACCATCTGCATCACCTTCAAGAAATGCCTCAACTCTACCATCTTCTAAGTTTCTTACGAATCCTTTTACGTTTATTTTCTCTGCATTTTCTTTAATAAACATTCTAAAAAATACACCCTGAACGGTTCCTGTGATATAAAGTCTGACTGATTTTTTCATAAAAATTCAATGAAATACAGATTTATATAGTTTTATTACAAAACTTTAGCACTAATTATTTTAACTTCCTCTAAGGGTCTATCGCTTCCACTTGTTCGAACTTTTGCTATTTTATCAACAACATCTTTTCCTTCTACGACTTTTCCAAAAACAGGATGTAGTCCATCAAGATGCTCGTTGTATCCTAAATTTATGAAGAATTGACTTGAGCCTGTATTTGGCCCTGCATTTGCCATAGATATTGTATATCCCCTATTTTTATCTAAATCAGTATTTGTGAATTCATCTTTAATGTTTGGTATTTTTGGATCACCCATTCCAGTTCCTGTTGGATCTCCACCCTGAATCATAAATCCATCAATTATTCTATGAAAAATTACACCATCGTATATACCCTCTCTAACAAGACCTTCAAAATTTCCAGCTGTAACAGGCATTTCTTTTGAATATAATTCAATTACAATATTTCCATGATTTGTTTCCAAAATTATTTTTGTTTGTTCGTTTGACATTGTTATTTTTCCTATTATTAAAAGTAATATTAAACCTATTATAAATATTGCGATTTTATAATTGCGATTTGATTTCATAATTTATTTAATGAAATCTTATTTATAAAAGTTTTTCAATCCCCACAAATCATTTTTCCATTTGGAAAATAAATTTGCTTAGGAAATAAAATAGGAAAAGCTTTCAAAAATTGTTTTGTTTTATATTGTTTGTGATTTGCATCAGGATCTTGATTTCTTTTTTCATTTCCGTCCAATGTTAAAATCATAACTTCAACCGAAATTCTTTCATATATTTTTTTACGTCCGTGATATTTTATTTTTGGAATTGGGATAGGGGGTCTTAATATAAATTTTGTACAATTAAATTTATTACTTGAATCTGAATTTTTTTTACATGTGTTTTCGGTGTATTCTTTAAAAGATTCTAAGTTCCATGTTCTCTTAACTTTTTTTCTAAAAAAATTAACCAACTTTTTTTTCTCCTCATCATTTTCAACAATAAATTCAACAGCTGTAAAATCTTTTATTTTTTCTATATGGGCTTGTTTTAATAAAAGTTTTAATAAAATTGAAGCATATTTTAATTTTCCTTTGCTATTTAAAATTTTGATTCTTGATCGAATAGGTTTTTTTCCCGTTCCATAAATTTTTATTTTAGCATCTGTTTCCCATGAATGTGTTAATTCATGATCACTAACGTTTGCAATTTTTGGCTTTCTAAAGTTAAACTGTTGCTTAAACCAATCAAGTGTCAATTCATAATTTCTCAATGAATTTAAAACTTCAGGCGATTCATCAATCATAAAAATCCAATATCCAAGTCCCCATGCTCGTATTGATTCATATGATTTGATAAGTTTTTTAAAATCTTTATCTGACATACTGGATAACCTTTTTCCATTTCTTGCATCAATCCATGATTTTCTTGCAGTTTTGACAAACTCAAAAAGATCAATTTTTTTATTTATTTCATCATGAACAAAAGATTTAGCATGGTCACCAAGATATTCACCACAAAGAAAGTTTAAAGCTTTTATACCTTTATCCATAGCTTCAGTCGCACGTTTTGTTATTTCTTTATCTGTTTCTCCAGGTAAAAAAGAATTTCTAAGATGTTCAATAAAAAATTTTCGTTCTCCGTGATTTATAGCATTACTGATAGCTTTAGATTTGAAGAACGGCATAGATGGATTAAAAAATGCAAATGGAAAAATTTTCCAATATTTTTTTAAATCATTCTTTTGCAAATCGTATAATTTTTTTAAAGTTTCCATAAAATTTAAAGAAAAAAAATAAAACTATTTCCCTCTTCGTTTTCCAGCCCTTACAGAAGGTCTGACTTTTGAAGTAGGGTTTTTGTTTCGTAAACCTCTCGACTTGGTCGCGGCAGATGTCAATCCACGCATTGTTCGATTTTGATTCACAGAATCACAAATCCAGTTAATTTTTTTATCATTTTTGATTTCAGGCCTCATGGGATCAACCATAATTACTTCATAAAAATAATGTAATCCATCTTTTCCAATTTGATATGAATTTAAAACTTGTAAATTTTTATATTTTCTATCTGCTCTTTGTTCAGCAATCCATTTATATGACATTTTAAGATTTTTCCTTGTATGAAGTCTTTTACTTCTACGACCCTTATTTGGTCTCGATCTTTTATGTCCACCACGTTTTACTCTAACTCTAATAATCACAAATCCTTTTTTGTTCCTATATCCCAAAGCTCTAGCCCTATCAAGTCTAAGCGGACTCTCAACTTTTGTAAAAACACCAGTTTTACGCCACTCAGCCATTCTATCTCGAAGAGTTTTCTTATCTGGTCTTTTCCATGCTTCCCTTAAGTATTGATATAATCCTTTCATAGAATATTGTACTGATTTTGGTTTATAAAACTTATCATTTAGAAAATTTTATAAATGAATGATATTATAATTCAATATGATCCTGTAGCTCAGTCTGGTAGAGCGCTGCTCTGATAAGGCAGAGGTCCACGGTTCAAAT
>CAYZYW010000028.1:0-3619 GCA_964482665.1 Candidatus Woesearchaeota archaeon | reverse complement strand
ATGGTAGAAATTTTCTTGGCGTTGATACAGAAAAAGAATATTTAGATTTATCAATCAAAAGATTTGAAGAACTGAAGAAAAATTTAAAAAATAAATTTTCTAAGAAATAATTTAAATTAATTTTATGAAAAAAGGCGGAATAGGTGGAGTAAACACAAAAACGGGGCTTTATTTTGAAAGTGAAGTAGATTTCCTAACGCTTATAAAATCGCAGGAAAATTATAGCGTTCGGAGTAATCAAATTCTCTACAACAATAAAACTGTAGGGCTATCTTTTAAAAAACATGGATTATATAGATATTTACAAGAAAAAGGCATAGATTACAAGAAGTTTATCTCTAAGAAACTTTTACCAGATGATGTAATATTTGTTATCGCCAATAACACTTTTTTTATCATAGAAATAAAATTTCAAGGAGTTGCTGGCTCTACTGACGAAAAATTACAAACATGTGATTTCAAGATTAAGCAATATAGAAAATTGTTGTCGCAACTGAATGTAGAAATACAATATATCTATATTTTAAATGATTGGTTTAAAGATCCAGGATACAAAGATGTGCTTGATTATATTATTTCAATAAGTGGTTGTTCCTATTGTTTTAATTATTTGCCATTACAAAAATTAGGTTTACCAACACCTAGATAAAAAGAATATGAAATTAATTGATTTGACAAAAATGAATAAAAAGAAATTGACAGATTTTATGTCTTTCAACAGAGAGACTCATAAAATAATTCCTTTGTTCACCTCTCCTGTTAACGGAAAATTTATAATCGCTGTTTATCAGGGCTCAATAAGTAAATATGATATTTTGATTAAGTATAGGCAGAAAGATGGTGACAACTGGTCAAGAATTAGAACCCCAAAGCATATTCATTGGGCGGTTGATATTTTGATCAAAATGCATTCTGACAAAACTGAAACCGAACGTTTTTTGGGTTTTTTGGTTGATATTTGGGACAAGACAGGGCCGATAAAGAGCAAGAGTGCTCGGGCAAGAATTTTAGATGTTAAATATTTGTTAGAGACCAACAAGAAAGAAATCAAAGAATATGAAAAGTTGGGCCAAAAAGGAGAATATAGTATTAAATTTTTGATTCTCTTAGCAAAACTGTTAATGATTCAAGAGAAGACAAACCTAGAAACAGCTTACATGTTTAAAGAATTACTTAATTCTCTCAGGTCGGGAAAGGATATTTTTGGGATTGTTTCAAAGGCTACACATAGAGGGAAATGAAATTAGGGCATGAGAGTTGATCTTGGGTGGATAACAAAAATCTAAAATCTAATTCAGAGATAAATATAAAAATATGAGACTGGATAAAGTGAATATTTTAAATACAGCAATAGGTGGAATCTTAGGATCTATTTTTTTATATGTTGTAGCAAAAATTTTGAATCTAATTTCGTCTCTACAGATATTTATCAAAATCAAAAAGTTAATTTTTTATAATGTTACGTTGAAAATTCCAGTCATTGTGTTAATTTTAGGGACATTATTGTTTATTGGATTATTCAAATTTGATTGGTTATTGATTTTGCATAAAAGATGGAAGTATTCTAAAAAGTTATTCTTAAAATTAGCAAGAGATAAGATTAATTCTACTCCTGTGTACGCAATTATTGGTAAAGAAAAAAGACACATTGCCACACAAACAACTTTATATGCTTTGGGTTACAAGCATGAAGATGTTATTGAAGTCTCTCGTGAGTATTTAGATAAGTATAAAGAAGGAAAACCAATTAGCATAGAGCAAATATTTAAAAATAAAGAACCAGTAAGATCTATGGGCGACCAAGATTTAATAGGAGATCAGAATTTAATACTTTCTGATGAGCCAATCGATAATGCAGCTTTCCCTGGTTCGCCAAACGCTCCCAGACAATCACATTCTCTTATGGAAAGAGAGATTCCCGAGAAGGCAATTCTATTAACTATTAGTGCTAGTGGTTTTTCGCCGAATGAATTTGACGTTAAGTCGGGTGATGTAGTGACTATTTCTTTGATTTCAGCCGACCGAACACATGTTTTCAAATTTGACGACTTAAGTTTACGAGGAGTAGCGATCGGCGTGGCAGGAGGTGAAATAAGAGCAATTAGTTTCAAAGCGCCGTCTATAGTTGGTGGTTATACTTTTTATTGTGATGTTCCTGGTCATCGTGGTCGAGGTGAGACCGGCGTAATGCACGTTAGATGAAAAAATCTTGACAGCCCACCATATTTTATAACAACCTGTTCATTTTGTTCGCAGAACCTTGTTATTCGCTACGCTCACAATAAGCCCTATTTTAAGCCAAAGAATTAATTAGTAATAAAAAATAAATTTATGGAAATTAACTGGGCAACTATAGTGCCTTTAGTAATCGGTGCCATTCTTGGATTTTGTGGAACGTTTCTTGTAGAATCTAAAAAACGTTCTTGGACAAGAAAAGATCAAGAAGGAAAAAATAAAGTTATATTAAAGGGTTTAGAAAAAGAAATCGAAGAAGGTATAAAACGCTGCGAAGGATTAATCGGTTTTTCAGAAAATGAAAAGATTTCATTTTCTAGAATTTATATTGCATTTTGGAAGTCTATAAAAACTGAACTTTCGCAAAATCTTAAAGATGCTGAAATTTTAAATTTACTTTATCAAATTTATTATCGTTTCGATTTAGTAAATTTTAACATGGAGATGAATCGCCCTGGCGCTGGTGCTGCTTTTGCTAAGCAGTACATTGATGAAATCAGAGAGAATTTCAAAGTTTTTAAAGGAAAAATAAATGTAAAATAAAAATATGAAACATTATATAGACTCTAACAACAATTCAAACGTGAGGTCTTATGATTATGGCGATAATTGGATTATCATTGAATTTAAAGACGGTTCAATATATAAATATACTTACTTTAGTTCTGGAAGTTATAATATTGAAGAAATGAAAAGATTAGCTGATCGTGGAGATGGATTAAATTCTTTCATAAGTAAGAGTAAACCCAGTTATGAAATAAAATATTAATTGAAGAAAAAAGAAGGATTTTTTCTTTTTGGCAAAAAAATAACCAAAAATAAATATTTTAAGCTTAATTTTTTTAAAAGGGGACTGTCCCCTTAAACTGCCTCTCTGAAACTCGCATTGGTCGTGAGCTTTAAGCCGATTTTTCAGAAATGGCATGATTTTGGCAAAAAATTCACTAAAAATAAAAACCCAAAATTAAAATTCCCTAATCAGGAGTTTTTTTATTATGAAAATTTTGCTATAATTAATCCATGAATGGTAGACGACTCGTAGATGCCTAATATCCATAAGATGTGTTTACTATTTTAAAAATTTAATAAATTTTATTATGGAAAGGATGGAAAAAGTTACAATTGAAACAATAAATCAAACAGATTGTGAGAAACAGAAGTCTTTTAATTTTAAAAATTTTGATGTATCTCTCGACAAAGAAACAATTGAAATATTGGATTTAAATATTGAAAACAATGAAAAGCAATTTGCAGAAGAGTTAAATAAAGTTAAATCACACATTGATGGTATATTGGGAGAGGAATGGGATATGCAAAATGAAAAATTGCATATTTATTTATTTTATGATCGGAATAAGTATGTAGAATTTATTAAAAAGAAATT
>CAYZYW010000027.1:0-3620 GCA_964482665.1 Candidatus Woesearchaeota archaeon | reverse complement strand
AAGTTGAACCATTGGAAGATAATCTTTATGATGCTATTAAAAGTGGAGATATTCCCGAGGGAAGAATTAAGAAAAAGAATAAAGATTTAGATGAGAAATTTAGAAATTTAGGATGGGATTCAGATAGCATTAGAGATTTAAGAAATATTTATAATGGAAATGTTTTTTTTGATAGAACAAGGGGAGAGGTTCATATTGGTGAGGTTATTGAAATGGTTTTGGACGCTTTTGAGAAAGTTATGGACGCAGGTCCGTTGGCGAGAGAGCCGTGTATGAAAATGAAAATTTCATTAATGGATATTAAACTTCATGAGGATGCGATTCATCGTGGTCCGGCTCAGGTTTATCCTGCAGTTAGAGAAGGTATTAAAGGTGCATTAATAACAGCAGATTCAGGATTGTTGGAGCCGTTACAGATTCATGTTATTGAAATGCCTGATAGATTTTTGGGTGGTGTTACAAAGATTGTTGGTGGAAAGCGAGGTCAGATGATGGATGTTAAACAAGATGGATCGAATGCAGAAATGGAAGCAAAAATTCCTGTTGCAGAAATGATTGGTTGGTCTAGTGATTTACGTTCAGCAACAGAAGGTCGTGGAACATCATCATTGAAAGATCAGTTGTTTGAAAAAGTTCCAATGAGTTTACAAGGTAATATAATTAAGAAGATAAGAGACAGAAAAGGTCTTGCTGAAAACCAGTAGTTGTTTTGTTTTTTGATTATTAAATTAGGATATAGTAAAAGTTATAAACTCGTTTTTTTAAAAGATATTATGGGTACTTATGAAATTCATTACACAAAAAAAGACATAATTGCAAAAGAGTCGGAACCACAGAAAGCAGGATATTTTTATTTGGGTGCAGAAAGCATAGAAGAGGCAGCTTCAGAAGCATCTTGTAAATTATTAGAGTATTTTCTATTTGCAATGAGTTGGGATCTTTGGGGGGCGTATGTGTTTGAAAAAGAAACGAGAGAAGAATATGAAATATTAAAAGAGGGTAATTGGTTAATTGACTTAGATACTGGGAAGAAAAAATCTCTTGAGTCTATGACTAAAAGTTAATGGTTTTTTTATTTTGATTATTTATATTTGTTTAAGAAAAAATAGTTTTCTATCACGACAATTTTTATAAAGGGAAAATATTTTTTTAATATATGACAGATTATTTTTATAAGCAGAGATGGGAAAGTATACAAAAATTAGAAAAAGAATTTTTAGAAAATCCGAATATTGATAGTGGTAAAATTCTTAGTTGTTTATGGAATAATTGGGTTTCTGAAGGTTTTTCTATATCAAATAGCTCTGGAGAAATTGGAGGGCAAAGATTAATGTTGTATGATGATTATATTGCAGGAAGAAAATTAGAAGGAGATGTTGTAGGGTTTATGAAAATAAATTTGATGGATGATTATAGTAAGTAACTTGAAATTATGAATGGTTTATTAATCATTTATTTTTCTATCACAATAATTTTTATAAAGGTTGATTATTTTTTTAATAGATGGTAGATTATACTTTAAGTTATAATAGAAAGCAAAAAGATAATGTTGGTGAGGATTATTTTTATGAAGTGAAGGCAGATACATTGGAAGGTGCAATTATTGAAATAAAAGATAATTTTTTACCAAAAGTAATGTTTGATAAATCAAATGGAGATATTTGGAGTGCAAAAATTATATCACCAGGAGAGAAATTTATTATGAAGAAGGGTTCGTTAATCATTTAATTTTTTTTTCGCATTCCCAATAAAATTTCTCCTGAAACAATCATTGCAAATATAATTAAGATAGTTGAAATAATAATTAAAGGTAAATTAAATTCTCCAAAGATGTATCCTGTTTTGCAAAATAATCCGTAGAATAATGCTGCGAGTGTTGTGATGATCATAAATATTGCAGGTATTAAAGTGTAGTAAATAGGTTTTTTGCGTTCGATTAAATATGCAGATATTGCGATTAAAACTACGCCTGCAATTAATTGATTTGACGCTCCGAACATTTTCCAAAGTGTTTCATATGAATTTGTGATTGCAATTAAATAAGCGGGAATTAAAATTGCTAAGGTTAAAATTAATTTTGATTTGAATGTTGATTTTTTTATTAAAGCTTCAGACGAAATCATTCTTCCTACGCGTGTTGATGTGTCGAGAGATGTTAAGATAAAAATATTTACAACTAATGATCCTAGAATTACCAAAAGAGATGTTGGGATAAAAGAGAATGCTGAATTTACAATGTTTGCAAATCCTTGTCCGAATGCTATGATCCAGTTTATGTCGAGAGCGTTTTGAAAAAAGTTTAAATTTCCGCTTGCATTAGATCCCCATTTTAAGCCAGCTGAAACAAAAATAACAACAAGTAGAGCTACGATCCCCTCGGCAACCATTCCGCCGTAACCGATTATTTTTCCATGCGACTCTTTATCTAATTGTTTTGATGTTGTTCCCGAGGCTACAAGTGAATGAAAACCTGAAACTGCTCCGCATGCAACTGTGATAAATAAAATTGGCCAAAGTGGAATTTGTGAAAGTGAAAATGGAATTAATGCTGGTGCATTTAGAATTGGTCTTGAGATTAAAATTGAAACAAACCCAACGATTAAAAATAAAAATAAATTTATTGTGCTAATATAATCTCGAGGTTGTAATATTAACCAGACCGGAACAAGTGAAACAATTAATGCATAAAGGAATAATGTAGTTATCCAAAATAATTTTAAAACTGATGTTTCAAAAGGAAGTTGAATTGGGAATTTAATTCCCAGATAAATAAAAAGTATTACTAGTAAAACAGCTACGATACTCATAAATAATTTGTTTTTTTTAAGTTTGTAAATTGCAAGTCCGAGAAAAATTGCGATTAGAGTTATTCCGAAAAAGGGTATCACAAGCTCAGGCATTTCAACAAATGAATCTGCGGCAGATACAGAAAAGACTGTTATTATCAACATTAATGTTAACCAAAGAAGAGCAGAAAAAACATAGAAAGTTTTTTTTCCTGTTATTTTTTTTGAAATTTTTGCGATGCCTTCCCCTTTATGTTTTACAGATATCATTAAGGATAAATAATCATGGACAGCGCCGATAAAAAAAGTTCCGATTGAAATCCATAGAACAACTGCTAACCATCCGAAATATGATACAGCTAATATTGGTCCAATGATTGGTCCTGCTCCTGCGATTGAAGCGAAGTGGTGTCCGAATAAAAATTGTGTTTTAGATGGCTTGAAATCGATGTCGTCTTTATGTTTAAATGCAGGAGTTTTATTTTTATCGTTTGGCTGAATTAATTTTTTTTCTAAAAATTTTGCATAAACAAAATATCCAATTGCAAACCAGACAAGAACAATTAGGATTAATATTAATGAATTCATTTACACCTCAAGGAAGTTAAGGATGCATAGTTTATAAAAATTGGGATAAGTGTGTTGGAGTAATTTTATTTTTCTCGTCGATAAAATATGCATATTTTGTTTAAACGAAAAGTTTATAAATACTTTTTTTTTATACATCTTATGGCAAAAGAAAAACCAAGTATGAATGTAGTATTTGTTGGACACGTGGACGCTGGAAAGTCTACATGTGTTGGAAGACTTTTATTCGATGGTGGTGCTGTTTCT
>CAYZYW010000026.1:0-4267 GCA_964482665.1 Candidatus Woesearchaeota archaeon | reverse complement strand
TAATCTCTTTTTTTATTGAAGTAAAAACCTTTGAAATATTTAAATAAACCTTATCTACAAACAATTTTTCTGATTTATTTACAGGATTGTTTAAATTATTTAAAATTCTAGCAAGATTATTCTTACTTTGTGGAATTATTCCAGATATAGAATTAATATTTAATTCATGCCTTTCTTCCGATACATCATAAATTGTTTTACCATTACTATCCATATTTGATCTAAGAAATGGGCTCAGTACAGCCTTGTCGTCCTCAATACCCCTATATATTCCATAATGGCAAGACCCATTCGTCATAAAAACACCTACTTCCTTATTGACCTTATCTTTATATGGAAAATATTTCTCAATAGGCACTCTTCCAAATCCCATATATTTTTCTGTCATACAAAACAAACTATTCAATCTTTTATAAAACTTTCCCCTGTAATAACTCTGAAAAAGTAACATACCAAAACATTTATAAACTAGATTTTCTACGGAATAGTAACAAAAATGTTATATGAAAAAATAAAACAATTAAGAAAACCAAATGAACCTACAATCGGCCTGGGATCAAATACAATAAAAGGAAATGTTTGGGGCAGCTTAGAATATGAAATCGACACAGGAAAAGTAGACGCTGAATCAATTGTAAAAGTTCAAAGCTATAGAACTCCATTTAACAGATTATTTGCTAGAGGAGCTAATAGAGATAGATTAAAAGTGAATTACGCAAAGGAGTTAATCAAATAAAATGTTAGTAAAACAAGAATTAATAAACAAACTGAAAGATTACTTTAGTTTGAACATTTATGAAACAAAGGTATGGTTAGCTTTACTTGGTAAAGGAATTGCATCAGCTGGCGAAATCGCAAAAATTTCAGGAGTGCCACGATCACGAACATATGATGTTTTAGAAGGTTTAGAAAAACGAGGATTCGCAATAATTCAACTTGGTAAACCTGTAAAATACTTAGGAGTTAAACCTCAAATTATTATCGAGAAGTTAAAAAACAATGTACGAGATCACGCAAAAGAACGAATTGAAGACTTGGGTAAAGTAAAAACAACAAATGAATATTCAAAATTAGAAAAACTTTACAAAGAAGGAATAAACCCCGTAAGGCGTGAAGACGTTTCAGCATCATTAAAAGGAAAATCGAATATTTCAAATTATCTTAAAGATTTAATTCAAAATGCAAAAGAAGAAGTAATAATTTGTACAAATGCAAAAGAATTAGAATCAAAATTTAAATTATTCAAACAAACAATCGACATTTTAAAAGAATCGGATATTAAAATCAAATTAGCTTTATCCGGAGACAGCGAACTAATTAAAACATTAGCAAACACATTAAAAGTAAAAACAAAAAAAATAGATATCGATGCAAAGTTTTTCATTATTGACAGAAAAGAAATATTATTTTATCTATTAAAAGAATCTTCAATGGACGATATCGCAATATGGTTAAACTCGGAGTTTTTCGCTCAAGCATTTGCAACAATGTTTAACTTAGCAATTAAAAACTAAAAATTTAAAAACATAAAAAATAAAATATTAAAATGACAGCAATAATAAAAAACAAATCAGGAACATTAACCGATTCGATAATCGGTAAAGGGTATGGACCAAACCTTGATTCTATAGAAAAAAAATATATTCCACGAGGCAAATCTGGAACAATGGGTAATGATTCATATATTTGCGGAACTGCCAAAAATTTAAATCAATATGATAAAAACGCAGATATTGACACAAATTATAAACATTAAATTAATTTAACATCAACAATATACATTTCTTTTATTCTTTGTTTATTTTTTATCTTCCATTTTTTAACAAAACTTTTCAAATCAAAATCAACTTTCTCACGTGCAAATAAATTATCTTTTTTCTTAAAAATATTTTTATGTTTTTTCTTAAACAACTTAACATTTTTTTTATCTTTAATTAATGGACCATTAATAATAATTTCTTTTCTTTTTTCAACAACAAAATAACATCTCGAACTTTGTTTTTCATTATAATTGAATCCAGATTTTTTTATCTTAAAAAATCTATCAAATTCAAAACACATATGTTCATAAAACTTTAATAATTTTGAACCTGCAACATCACCTTCTTGCTTATTTGTTTTAACAGAAGTTAAAACAAATTCCTGCTTTTTTTTCAACGCATTCTTTTTTATTTTTTCTAAATCTGTTTTTTGAACTTCAAAAAATTTAACCGAAGGTAGCTTCAAAAACTTTTTTACTACTTGCTGGAATTTTAAAAAAGTTTTTTCACTCAACGCAGCCAACGCATTTCTTTGCTTATATGTTGGATCAATTAGAATAACAGGCGACTCCAATTTTGAACTATTCAAATCCATCAAAACATTCTTTTTATTTACATGCAATTTTTCCATATCAATAACACATTTCACGCCCAACTTAACCTTAATCATTTCTTTCAAAAACTTCTCAAAACTTCCATAATATGTAATCAGCAATTCAAGCGAATACCCTGAAAACCCTTTAATATATGACTCAGCACCATAGCAATTATTGGCATGACAAAAAACTTTCGCCAATTTAATATCATTCAAAACATTTTCATTTTTAACTTTCTTATTTATATATCTCACATGTGAAAAACTTAAATCTGTAATATTTTCATAATTTTTTAAATTCTTAATTTTCTTAACAGGAACAATTTCAAGATAAAATCTAGGGCCAATATTTATTCTAAAATAATCTCTCGAGCCATGAATCTTCGAAACATTTTTAAATTTTTTCAAAACCTTTTCTGTCAAATTTGAAATTTCATTATCGTTATACTTTGAATCAAATCTAACAAAAATATCAACATCATATTTATTTTTTCTAACAACAGTCTTCTTCGCAAAACTACCACCAACAAAAAGACTCGCATCAATTTTCAACTTCTTAAGTTCGGCATTAAATTTAATTTTAAAATCCCTTAAAGAATCCTGCATAATCTTCATTTTATTTTCTGAAACATCAATATTACAAAAAATATCATTTAAAATTTGTTTAACTTTATTCATATATCATTTAGAACAATAATACTTATAAATTTAATCAATCACTTTAAACCATCTTTTAATGTTTGAGCAAGATCAATAATATACTTTCCTTCTTCGATTTTATAAATCAATGGACGCTTTTTGTTAAATAAATTAACAACATCTATTTCAAACTTTCCAGGACCAACAGCGCGAATTGCTTCTAAATCTAAAACAACAGGAGCATCATCTTCTGTTATTCCAGCAATTTCACGAATATCTTTTTCAATAACTTTTCTTTCTGACTTAGGGATCTCAATCGGCTGCTCATTTAGTTTTTTAAATTGTTCATCACGAATATAAAAAAAGAACTTCCCACCACAACTAACACAACCCTCTAAAATTTCTTTACTTCCAACAGGAATTAACCTTGAACATTTAACACATTGATGTGGCATATTAAAATCAAGAAAAACTACTTAATAAAATTATCTAAACTTTACTTATTCAACAATAATTCAATCTTCTTAGGATTTCTTTTAATATCTTTCACAACACTTGCTGGACCAATAATTGTAACCGCGCCAAGATCTCCACCTGAAAGCGCATTAACAAAACCTTTTTTCATTTTATTAAAAAATCCCGATGTCCCGTTTCCACCAATAACTGCTAATTCAATTCCCTTAAAATCTTTAACATGTCCTATCATTGCCATCGTATCTCCAATTAATCTAGATTCTTCCAATGGTTTTAATCGACCCTGTAAAAACAATATTTGATTTCCCAAAACAACATTTAAAATTTTTTTTATTCTCTCATCGCTATCCAACAATCTAATCTCCGAATATGGCAAAAACTGAATAGATAATTCCTTAACTGCTTTTTTACCCTTTTTTCTCACAACTTTTTTTTTCTTCACCATCTTCTTATTATGTTTTTTTAGTTTTTAATATTTACTTTATTTTTTTTGTCAATTTAAAAATAGATTCATAAAATTCTTCAAGATTATTTCCCTTCTTTGCACTTAATCCAATAGTTTCATAATCTGGAAAAGCTGCTTCAATTTTTTTTACATCCGACTTTTTCAAATCTGTTTTATTTGCAACAATTAAAACAGGAATATTTCTAGCAGCCAAATTTCCAATAATTGTAATATTAACTTGATTGTACGGATTTTGCGAAGAGTCTAAAACAATAACAACCATATCCATATCATCTAACCATTTAATACTTTCAATAATTCCTTGCGTCGCTTCCTTCGCTCGATTTTTCGCTT
>CAYZYW010000025.1:0-5230 GCA_964482665.1 Candidatus Woesearchaeota archaeon | reverse complement strand
GTTGCGGATTACCAGAAGAAGTTGAATCAAAGTGTACAGATTCAGATGGTGGAATTAATCATTATGAAAAAGGTATTGTTTTTTATGGTGGAGAATATTTTGAAGATTCTTGTTTGAGTGGATATGGAGAAAAAGAAGAGGCTTATTGTAAAGATAATGAACTAGCATGGACGGGATATACTTGCCCCAATGGATGTGAAGATGGAGCATGTAAAACTGGATTTCAAGAGGCAGAAAAACCTAAAATTACAACTGCTAAGCCAGAAGTAACTCAAGGTTTTTTCTCGAGAATATTTACAAGAGCAACAGGAAAAGTTATTGACTTGTTTTCTTAATTAATTGAATTTTTTTTATTTTTATTTTTTTGACTTGGCGGAGCGTGTGAAAAAGTTTTTATGACTCATGGGAGTATCTAAATTTTTATAAAGAATAAATTGTTATGATTGTTATGAAATTGGGGTTTAAGAAAAATTGCACATTGAAAGGAATTTTTGTTATTATAGATGGGATGGGTGATTTACCCACAAGAACATTGAATAATAAAACTCCGTTGGAAGCTGCGAAAACTCCTCATATGGATTTTTTGGCTACGCGTGGAGAGATGGGATATTATTATACAGTTAAGCCAGGATTTATTCCTGAGTCGGATGAGGCAATTGTTTCTATTTTTGGAAATAAATTAATGGCGAGTACACGTGGACAATTAGAGGCAAGAGGGGCAGGTATGAAGTTGGTTCGAGGGGATTTGGCTTTGCGTGCAAATTTTGCTACAGTAGATTCGTATAATAGTGGTAATATAATTGATCGTCGTGCGGGTAGAACATTAACAACTGCAGAGGCTGAGAGCTTAGGTAGGGCAATAAATAAAATAAAATTAGATGTTCCCTTTGAATTTAAGCCCACGGTTCAACATAGGGCGGCTATTGTTTTTAGGGGAGGTTTCTCAGACAATTTTTCAGGGAATGATGCAACATATTTCCAAGGTAAAACTCAAAATGTTTTGAAGACTCGAAGATGTAAAGCGTTAGATGATGATGAGAACACAAAATATACAATTGATTTGGTTAATGAGTTTTTGAAAAAAGTGTACAATGTTTTAGATAGTCATCCTGTAAATATTGACCGTAAAAAACGAGGATTGATGCCTGCAAATTATTTATTTATTCGAGGTGCTGGAATTGAAAAACCAAAATTAAAACAATATAGAGGTTGGGCGAGTTTAGGATACATGCCGTTAGAGATTGGATTTTCAAAAGTTTCTGGAATGAAGGTTTATGGTTTTGATTATCCTAAATTAAAGGGGATTGATTCGTATGTTAATTTATGGAGAGGTTTAAAAAAAGCGTGTAAATTTTCAATTAAAATTATTAAAAAAAGTTTGAAAAATCATAGTTATTTGTATTTACATATTAAAGAGACAGATCTTCCAGGGCATGATAATAAACCATTTGTAAAAAAAGAGATGATAGAGTATATTGATAAAACATTGATTAAATACTTGAGAAAGGTTGCGCCGTATTATGGAATAAAGGTTGTTGTTACAGCAGATCATTCGACGCCATGTAAATTAAAAGTTCATTCTGCAGATCCGGTTCCTCTTTTACTTTATAATAATTCAGTTTTAAAAGAAAAGCATTTTTCTGAAAAAGAAGCTCGTAAAGGAACATTGGGGAGAATTGTTGGTGGTGAGATTTTTAAGAAGGTTGGATTTGGAAGATAATTGTTGAATAATTTTTTATAACAACAATCATTAAAAACTCTTGAATTTTTTAATGAGAATGATTACATATGAAGACATTTATGAAGCAGCAAGAAAAGAGAGATATTCTGAACAATTACAGCCTGTTATTGATAATTTTGTATCTGAGGTTTCAGATTATTTAAAAGATAAAAAAAAGATTGTCTTGAAGGATGACGATGCTTTTTCAGATACGACGATGAGAACAAAAAAGCAACTAGAAAATGCAATCACTTTATTTAGAGAGTTAATGTTGCGCCGACGGAAAAAAATATTAAGCTTAGTTTTGATTGCAGCTGAAACAGGAATTTCTAAAAAGGATTTTGAAAATATGTTGATTTTTGAAAAAGAATTGTTTGACAATTTAATTCATTGTTTGGATGGTGCAGATAAAGTTTTGAATGATAATTTAAATGGAAACAATTTGGATTTAAATTCTAAAATGGTTTTATTTCTTAAGCCTGTTGATGAATTTGTTGGACTTAATGGTGAAAAACTTGGTCCGTATATAGAAGGTCAGATGGCAAATCTTCCAAAGGGAATTGCAGATATTTTAATTGGTGATAATTCGGCAGAAGTTGTTGAGCGATAAGTTTATTAATATTTTTTAGTTTTATATTTTATGAATATTTTAAGCAGAATGATTACGGGAAGTATTTTTATCATTGTAAGTTTATTTTTAATTTCAATTCCTTTTATTTGGAACTTTAAAGATGGCTGGTGGATGGCGTGGATTTATGGAGTTGTTTTATTAATTATAGGATTATTTATTATTTTAAATTATAAAGAAGATTTTGTAGAGCCAGTTGCTAGCTTCGCTAGTACCCCGACTAACACTAACGTTCATTTAGGGGGATTAAAGAGAGAGGGTAACGGGAGGAAAGATTTGAAATGAAAAAAATAATTATAACAACAGGTGATAAGATACCAAATAAAAAAGTTATTGAGATTTTAGGAGTCGTAAAAGGTAATACAGTTCGTGCGCGAAATATTGGTAGAGATATTGGAGCTGGGTTGAAAAGTATAATAGGCGGAGAAGTTAAAACATATACAGCAATGACGACAGATTCTAGAGATGAAGCTTTTAATAGAATGACAAATGCGGCGATTGAACTTGGTGCAGATGCAATTATTGAAATGCGTTTTATGACGTCGATGATAATGCAAGGTGCATCTGAAATGTTAGCTTATGGAACGGCGGTTAAGCTAAAATAAATTTTTTTTAAATGAAAACATTTATAAGATAGTTTTTGTATTAAATTTTATAAAATGAGTGATGTAAAAAAAGTTTTGTTTATTGGAATGATTGTTTTAATGTTTAGTTGTGTAAGTTTTGTTTCTGCTGCGAATGTAACATCTTTTAATGCAGCACAGGATTCAATGGGATATTTGAATTCAACAACATTGACAGCAGAAGTACCAGATTTGGTTAAAACAACACCATCAGATTATACATCGGATTGGGATTCGGATGGTTTAGCGGAATTTTATATAGCGATAGATGATGTTAATAATATTCTTCAAGTTTATGCTAATGCTTCAAATACTGAAAATAATATTTATTATATGGATTTGGATAATTCAACAGATTCAGGTTGTGAATTTGCTGGGGCGGGAACATGTACAGAAAATAGTAATGGTACAGATATTATTTTTGGTACGCATAATTTCTTTTTAGGTGGAACTTTTTTTGGTACATGGAATTCAACAAAGGGTGGTTGGAATTATGCAACAATTTCAACTGCAGGAAGTATAGTTTGGGGAAATGTTACAGGAGGAGATATAGGGTATTCTGGGAATTATACAGCATATTGGAATAGTTCGGGAAATGTTACAGAACTTGTAATTGATTTGAATGATGCATGGATAGATAATAAGAATACATATGTGATGGATAATAGTAATAATTATTTATATACAATTTTTAAAAACTTATCAGCATCAAGTGATTCTACGGCACCGACGGTAACATTACCAAATTACACAAATGCTACAGGTAAGGCAAATACAGATATGCTTACATTAAATGTTTCAGTAGTTGATGCAGGTGGATTAACAGGTGCAGTTTGTTTGTTTGATATTAATGGTACAAATGAGTCAGTTTCGGTTGATAGTGGTTGGTGTAATTCTACATCTTTAAATTTAACAGGTCTTGCTGATGGAAATAATACAATTAAAGTTTATGTGAATGATAGCTCAAACAATTTTGCATTAAATGATTCATATGTTGTTCAGATTGACACAACGGCTCCAACAATAACATTTAGTTGTACTCCATCTTCATTATATGTTGGAACAACTTTGACATGTTCATGTTCAGGAATAGATGCTATTTCAGGTGTTTCGTCAACTTCATACACGGCAAGTCCATCAACTTCAACAACAGGTAGTTTTACAACAACATGTACAATAGTAGATGTTGCAGGAAATTCTGGGACATCTACCGTAAGTTATACGGTTAGTAGTTCAGGTGGAAGTGGTTTAGGTGTTGTAACATATTCAGGTGCAACTTTTTTAATTAATGAGAATCAACTTGAGGAAGGATTTTCAAAAAAGTTTTCAGCGAATAATAGATTTAAAATAAAAGTTTCAAATGAAAATCATTATGTGGAAGTTGAGGAGGTTGGAAATTCTACAGCAAAGATTGTTGTTAAAAGTGACCCTCAGGAAGCTACTCTTGCAATTGGAGATTCTAGAAAGTTTGAATTGGATGGTGATGGTGTGTATGATCTTTTGGTTGTATTGAATTCTATTGAAAATAATGAAGCAAATTTTACACTTAAGTCTATTTCGGAAAAAATAACATTGGAAACTGAAAAAGAGGAAGATGAAAAAGAGTATGTTGCTGCAGGTGTTGAGCCAGAGATTGAGGAAGAGGGTTTAGGAAATGGAACGATTGGTGGGATTATTGGAATAATAGTTATTTTAATTTTTGTTGGTATAGCTTTTTTTAGAAAAAGAAAATAAGGTTATGTATTTTTTTGGGGAATTATATTTGTGAAGTTTATTTATTACATAAATATAATATAAGCCTGTGGAGGGAGTCGAACAATTCTTAATTTGTAAAATCTTCTTTAAATTCACTTCGTTCATTTATTCGAAATTTTAAAATTATTCACCCCAACCAATGGTCGGTGGTTCGGAAAGCCTGTGGAGGGAGTCGAACCCCCGACCTACTGCTTACAAGGCAGTTGCTCTAAAGCCACTGAGCTACACAGGCGTAAAATATAAAGCAAGAATTAGTTTAAAAGATTTATTGTTTCAAAACTACTCTTTTGTTAAATT
The DNA here is from genome assembly GCA_964482665.1 of Candidatus Woesearchaeota archaeon. Lineage (GTDB taxonomy): Archaea > Nanobdellota > Nanobdellia > Pacearchaeales > GW2011-AR1 > CAYZYW01. Next base: position 207 of record CAYZYW010000025.1, on the reverse strand, counting down.
ATCTTTAACTTCAAAAACTCTAATTTCACAAAGTGAAAGAGGGTAGATTTTTTTTAGTTTTAGACTTAACTCTTTTTGAATAGAATTTTTTAACATGTCTTGAAATACTTCTTCAGAGTTTTTTTCTTTTAAATAAGTTATAAGTTCTTCTTTTACTTTATTTCGTAAAGCTTTTCTAACAGCTCGTGAAACTTTTTTTCGTGTAAT
>CAYZYW010000024.1:0-6597 GCA_964482665.1 Candidatus Woesearchaeota archaeon | reverse complement strand
AAAAAATATAAAGAAGAAGCATAGAAACATGGTAAAGCAGGTTTAGAGTTTGCATATGTAATGGATTCTATTAAAGAAGAAAGAGAAAGGTGAGTTACAATCGATTTATCATATAGAAAATTAGTAACTAATAAATATGAGATTACAATTATTGATGCACCTGGTCACAGAGATTTTGTAAAGAACATGATTACAGGAGCTTCTCAAGCTGATGCAGCTTTCTTAGTAATTGCAGCTCCAAGTGGAGTTCAACCTCAGACAACAGAGCATTTATGGTTACTTAGAACAATGGGTGTAAAACACATCAATGTTATTGTTAATAAAATGGATGCAGCAGAATATTCAGAAGAAAAATATAATTCAGTTAAAGAAGAAGTTGGTAAATTACTTCAAGGTGTTGGAATTAACCCTGAAACAACAGCTTTTATTGCAGCTAGTGGATTAATGGGAGATAATATTGCTAATAAATCAGATAAAATGGCTTGGTATAAAGGATCAACATTGAAGGACTTCTTTGATCAAATACCAGCTCCAGAATTACCAACTGAATTACCAATGCGTATGCCAGTACAGGATGTTTATGAAATTACAGGTATCGGAACGGTTCCAGTAGGAAAAATCGAAACTGGAGTTATGAAAGTTGGACAGAAAGTTAAAATTCTTCCAGGTAGAACAGGTTCAGGTATTGAAGGTGAAGTTAAGACTATTGAAGCTCATCATGAGCAAAGATCGGAGGCACCTGCTGGAGAGAATGTAGGTATTAATGTTCGTGGTGTAGGTAAAAAAGATTTAGCTCGTGGAGATGTTATTTGCGATGCTGCTCAACCAATTCCAATTGTTGAAGAGTTTATTGGAACAATTACTGTTATTAATCACCCAACTGTATTAGCTAAAGGATACACTCCTGTATTCCATATACATACAGCTCAAGTTCCTTGTCAATTTGTTGAATTAATTGCTCAAATTGATCCTCGAACAGGTGAAGTTATTAAAGAGAGTCCGGATTTCTTGAAAAATGGAGATACAGCTAAAGTTAGAATTAAGCCAGTAGGAAATTTGGCTTTAGAAACTCAAAAGGATAATCCTTACATGGCTAGATTCGCAATTCGAGATGCTGGTGTTACAGTTGCTGCAGGTATGTGTACTGAAATCACAAAGAAAAAGGTTATTTAATTTTTTTAATTGAGACGGGAATTTAAGAATTAGTTTATTGTTTTGAATAGAAACATTAATTAATACAGATTTCTTTTATTATTTATGGTGTTAAGATCGATAATTAATTATTTTAATGTATTATTTCCTCCGGTTCCTAGGGTAAGAACAGAGGAAGAAGAGAGAATGGATGCAAGAATAATTGTTGCAGGATATGGCGGAGATAATTTTTATTTAAAGCAGGGGAAATACACAACTCAAGAAGATTATGAAGATGAAAAAAGAAAAGTTTTGCAGTATAACTTTCTTCCCAAAAGAAAAATGTTATTTGGGAAGCGGAAAAATAGTTAGTTAAATTAAGAGGAAAGTTTAGAGTTTTTTGAATATAAATGTTTTTAAAGTATTGATGAATATAATTTTTATGTTAGATTATTTATTTAATTTATTTAGAGGTGTAAGATACAATACTGCTAAAGTTAAGGTTGCAACGTTCGTTGGTGCAGGTAAGTTTCAGCATGGCGTTCAGCATAATAAATACGGGAAAAATATTAGTGAGCAGGTTGTGGATGCATTGGAAAAAGTTAATGAAATGGCATGGGATGAAATGCCAATTGGTTCAACCGGGTTGGAAGTAAAAATTATATATAAATTTCTAGAAAAAAATTAAATAGAATCTTTTAAAATTTTATCTAATTTTGATTTGTATTTATCGGGATTACTTTGAGTTTCTAATTCTATTTTGTATGTTAAAAATGGATCTAAATCTTGATTAAATATGATAAAATTTATTCTCCAACAGAAAGTATTAAATTAAACAAAAAAGAAGATTGGAACAAAAAGGAGTAGAATGGTATGAATTTGGAAAAATATTAAATAGATTTTTTAAACAAAAAGAAAATTACACCCAACGAATTTCAGCATAACCCCAAAAAGATTTTTCATATTTATTTTTTTTTAACTCTTCTTTGGGTTGTGGAATTTCATAATCACTCCAGTGACGTTGTTGAAATTCCAAACTACCTTTTTCTCTAAAATTATATTTATCCCCAGAAGCATGTATTACCATTCTAGGCAAATCAGGATATTTTTTATCTTCATACATATCAGTCAAATAATTATTAAGCTCACCCATAATAAATATAATTTAATTAACTTTATAAAAATTTCTTAATTAAAAAAAATCTGATTAAAAATTACTCTTTAACTTCAATTTTAATGTTAACGTTTTTTGGGATTTGTAATCTCATAATGCTATGAAGAATTCTTTCATTTGCTGGAAGGTCAATTAATCTTTTATGTATTCTCATTTCAAATCTATCAAAAGTTGCAGTTCCATCACCACATGGAGATTTTCTTGTAGTTACTTTTAATTTTTTTGTAGGAAGAGGTACGGGTCCGCTAATTGCAATTCCTGCTTTTTTTGCAATTCCTTTAATCATATCACAGATAGAGTTGAGCATTTCTATGTCGGTACTGTTTAGTTTTATTCTTACTTTAGGCATTTTATTCCTTAAAACACCAACTTGTTAGTTGATTATAATTAGTTTATCAAAAATTTATTTATAAGCTTTGCTATTGTAAAATTCTATATTCTAAAAAGCTTTTTATACTGAAAATTGTTAATAATGTAGAGGTGAAATGGAAGCAACAATCAAAGATTATTTCATAGTATTTAGCAATGGAGTATTCTGTTAATGGAAACTGTATTTATTCAATTAGCGGTGATTTTATTTGTGGCTTTTGTAATTTCATATATTGTAAAATCTTTTAAGCAGCCGGCTATAATTGGCTATATAATTACAGGTATTGTTATTAGTCCGTTCATTTTAATGTTCGGTGCGTCGCAAGAAATTATTCAAATTTTTTCAGAGTTTGGAATTGCTTTTCTTTTATTTATTGTTGGACTTCATTTGAATCCTAAAGTTATAAAAGAAATTGGTGGGTCGGCATTGACGGTTGGAATGATTCAAATAATTTTAACATTTGGTTTAGGTTTTTTGGTTTCATATTTAATTATTGGTTTTGATATAATTGCATCGATTTATGTAGGAGTAGCTTTGGCTTTTAGCAGTACAATTATTATTATGAAACTTCTTTCAGATAAGCGACAGATGGATTCGCTCCATGGTAAAGTTGCAATTGGTATTTTAATTATTCAGGATTTTGTTGCCATAGGTGCATTGATGTTTATTTCTTCTATTTCGGGTGATGCAAATTTAGGTTTAACTATGTTAAGAACTTTTTTGGGTGGTGTTGGGTTAATTATTATTTTATTTGCTTTGGGTTATTATGTATTACCATATTTAATTAGAAGTGTTGCAAAATCACAGGAATTACTTTTTTTGTTTTCAATTTGTTGGTGTTTTGTTTTGGCTGCTCTTTTTAGCTATCTTGGATTTTCAATTGAAATAGGTGCATTGGTTGCAGGTATAATTTTATCATTTTCTCCATATAGCGTTGAGATAAGTGCGAAAATTCGTCCATTGAGAGATTTCTTTTTGATAATTTTCTTTATAATTTTAGGATTGAATGTTCAGATCCATAGTTTAAATTCTATTATTTTTGGTGCATTGATTCTTTCAGTTCTTGCTTTAATTTTTAAGCCACTTATTATAATGACGCTTATGGCTTTTGTAGGTTATACAAAAAGAACTAATTTTTTAACAGGTACAACGTTGGGTCAGATTTCTGAATTTTCGTTAATTCTTTTGGCGCTTGGTTTTGCAATGGGGCATATTTCAGAACAGGTTGTTGCAACAATTACATTAACAGGTATAATAACGATTACAGTTTCAACATATATGATAATTTATTCGAAAAGATTTTATGAAAAGTTTTCAAATGTAATTTCTATTTTTGAAAGAAAAAATACTCGTAAATTAAAAAGGAAAAAGAAAAAGTATGATGCGGTTTTGTTTGGGTATAATAGAATTGGGTTTGGAATATTGAGGGCGTTGGACAAGATTAAGAAAAAATATATTGTTGTTGATTTTAATCCTGATACAATTTCGGCTTTAAAAAAATTAGGTGTTCCATGTATATATGGCGATGCATATGATACTGAATTTTTAGACAAACTTGATTTAAGTAAAATAAAATTATTTGTTTCAACAATTCCTGATTTTGAAACGAACGAGTTGTTGATTGAAATGATTCGTTCTGAGAATAAGAATGCAATAATTATTTCACGAGCACATCAGATAGATAATGCTCAAAAATTATATAGGAAGGGATCAAGTTATGTTTTGACTCCGCATTTTTTGGGGGGAGAGTATGTTTCTAAGATGATTAAAGATCTTAAGATTGGTAAAAAAGATTATGAAAAAGAAAAAATATCTCATTTGAAAATGTTGAAAGATATGCAAGAGAAAGGGCATGACCATCCAGATGTTGAATGATTGAGTGTTATTTTGAATATAAATATTTTTACAGTAGGGGTATCCGAATTAGAAGATAAAGTTGAGTTTTACAAGGATTTGCATGAAGAGTCAAACGAATAATCCCCCAAAACCTTATAAACCTTATTTCTTATTTTTTAATAGACTAAATGGCTTAGGCTAATCTAACATCGAAAGATGTGGTCGAATAATAAGATGACAAAAGTTTTTGAAATGGACGCACAAGAATATAATTTAAAGTTAGCTGAAGCGTTAAAGCAGATTCCTGAATTTGATGAACCTGAGTGGGCACAGTTTGTTAAATCTTCGCCATCAAAAGAGAGACCTATTGATGATCCTAATTTTTGGCATAAACGTGCTGCGAGTATATTGAGACAGATTTACAAAATGAAAATTGTTGGTGTAAATAGACTTAGAACAAAGTATGGAAGTAAAAAGAATCGAGGATATAGACCTGAAATTTTTCAGAAAGCGTCTGGGAAAATTATTCGAACTATTTTGCAACAATCTGATAAAATTGGTTTTACAGAAATTGCGAAAGATGTTAAAGATGTTCGATCTAAAAAACCAGGAAGACAATTAACAGCCAAGGGAAAGCAATTTATGGAGGATGTTGAATAATGGGAATAAAATATAAAGGTAAAAAAGAAAAGCTTGCAAAGAAAACAAGACAAACTAGATGGGCTCCAATATGGGTTGTTCTTAAAAAATTTGGTATTGGTAAAAAAGTACATCCATCGGTTACGACTCGAAATAGACGTTCATGGCGTAGAACTAAGCTTCATATTAAACCAGGAAAACGGAGGAAATCTCATTTCGGATAATGGTAAATAAAGAAGTTGAAACTAAAGTTGAGAAGATTGAGAGAGAGTATGTTATACCATTAAGGGAAAAGTGTAGACCTGTTCCAAGATATAAAAAAACCCCTAAGGCAATTAAAACAATAAAGGAATTTTTAGTTAGACATATGAAAATTAGAAATGGAGATTTGAAAAAGATAAAACTTGATATGCAATTGAATGAGTATATCTGGGGAAGGGGAATTAAGAGACCAATGCACAAAGTTAAAGTTAAGGCAATTAAAGAAGGTGATGAAGTTAGAGTTGAGTTGTTTGATGTTCCAGATAAATTGAAATTTAAAAAAATTAGATTAGATAAGCGTGAAGCAAAGGCTCAAGAGGGTCTTGAAAAGAAAAAGGGTTTGATGGAAAAACTTAAAGATTCTAAAAATAAAAAAAATGATGCATCAAAAGATGTAGTTGATAAAATTGAAGAGTCGATTGAGGAATCTGTAAAAGATAAGCCCAAAAAAGAAAAGAAAGATTTAGAAAAAGAAGAAGAAAAAGTTGTGACAAAAAAGAAGGTTGCAATTAAAAATGATACTGAAATAAGTCTTTAATTTTTGAATGGGAAGCGAAAAAGTAACCATTGTAACGAATGCAAGAACATATGCAGAACATTTAGCTAATTACCTAGCAAAAGATTTGAAGCAGGAGGTGTTTGATTGGGAAAATAATGAAGAGGGTAATATTAGGGTTTATGTGGATTATAATGGGGCGTATCAGCATCTTGTAGAAAATAAAAATAGTTTGCCAGATATATTAATTATAGATAGTGAGCTGTCAATTTTGAATGATTCCGTAATTGCAAATTCAGAAGATGTATCTGTTGGAGGAAAGGTTTTATTGAGATATTGTTTGTAAGATGGAATTTTAAATCAAGAGTATTTGAAAAACAATGTTTTGGTGATGACTGATGAATATAATAATGGCTATATGCATTTAGAAATGGAGTATATATCTGCTGGTTTTGATAAGATTATAGATAAGAGCATGTGTGATTCTAAGAAATATGCTGAAGATATAATAAAATATATGAGATCTCAAAATAATTAAAGTAAATATATTTTAATTTAATATGTTAAATAAATTTATCAAAGAATTAAAGTTTTTTTCAGATCCATTTCAGGCAAAAGTTCTTCAGAGATTTTTTAAAACAAATAAGGGTGAATATGGAGAAGGTGATATTTTTTTGGGAATTAAAGTTC
>CAYZYW010000023.1:0-7768 GCA_964482665.1 Candidatus Woesearchaeota archaeon | reverse complement strand
GAAGAAATAAAAAAATCTTTAGTTTTACAATTATTCAGCGGAGTTGCAAAACAACACACAGATGGACAAAAAAGCAGAGGAGATATTCATATTTTATTAATTGGTGATCCAGGTGTTGCAAAATCCGTAACATTAGGTTTCATGGCTGAAATTTCACCAAAAGGACGATATGTTGTTGGTAAATCGGCATCAGGAGCTGGACTAACCGCAACAGTTGTAAGAGATGATTACATGCGAGGGTGGAGCTTAGAGGCAGGTGCAATGGTTTTATCAAATAAAGGTTTAGTTGCAATAGATGAGTTAGAAAAAATGGATCCTCAAGATAGAAGTGCGATGCATGAAGCAATGGAACAGCAAACTGTAACAATTTCAAAAGCAAACGTTCAAGCAACACTTCGTGCTGAAACATCTGTATTGGCAGCCGCAAACCCCAAATTCGGAAGATTCGATCCATATCAATCAATCGCTCAACAAATAGATTTACCACCAACATTAATTAATCGTTTCGATATTATTTTCACATTACGAGATATTCCAAATAGAGAAAATGATCAAAAAGTTGCAAGCCATGTCCTAAGGGAACATCAAGCAAAGGGAGGAAGTATGACAATCCCAAGAGATTTATTTAGAAAATATATTGCATATTCAAAACAAAGATACAAGCCTAAACTTAGCGAAGAAGCTGCAACAAAAATAAAAAACTTTTATGTTGACTTACGAAATAAACCTGTAGCTTCTGATAGTGCATTAAAACCTATTCCAATTTCAGCACGACAACTTCAAGCACTTGTGCGAATGTCCGAAGCATCTGCAAAACTTCGACTTGGAAAAAATGTAACAGTAGAAGACACCGAAAAAGCAATCGAAATAATGAAATTTTATTTAATGCAAGTTGGTTACGATTACGAATCAAAAACTTTCGACATCGATAAAGCCTCAAATAAAATGAGCTCATCAAAACGAAATAAAATATTTACTGTGCGTGATACAATAATAAAACTAGAAGATAGCTTAGGTAAATTAATTCCAATTGAAGAAATAGGAAAAGAACTAGAAGGAAAAATGACAAAAGATGAAATTAATGACGCTTTAGATAAGTTAGTAATTAACGCTGAACTATTCAAACCTCAACGAGGATATGTTCAAAGAATGGATTAATTATTTCAAATCTTTCCATAGGTCTTTATAAGAATCATAATCATTAGAATTAATCCCTGATGACAAAGCTACTTCTTCAATTAATTCTCCAATTGGTTCCGAAAAAGGATTTGTATTATTCAATGCCCAAGTTGAAAATCTTTCTCTCATTTTTAAAACCACTGAATAAGGAATTTTACCATCCACTTTATACAAAATATTATCATAATTTTTAACAAACCAATTCTTCATTATATTAACCTCTCCATCTAATTTTTCACCTAAAACTTTTTTAAAAATTGCTTTATAATTTTGATCATCTAAAGTTGAGATACCCAATTCCATTTGAGACGATAAATATTCTGTAGTTCCCAAAACTGCTTCATCAAGACCTGATGGAGTTATACACATCCAATTATTTCCAGTTTCTTTTTTATATTCTTCATTTACCCTTATCAATTCTCCAATTAATTTTTTCCTAACAAGAGAATCAGACCCCAAAGAATGAATTCTATTTTTTATTCTATGTAAAGAAAGTAATTCCAAATCACCAATTGTTTCATATGGCATAGCTATCTCTACTTTTAATTCTATGTCTTGCTTTAATGAACAACCTAAAGATATTTCCATATCTCAAATTAATAATATAACTTTATAAATCTTTCCATAATGTTACCTTTACGCAATTAAGACAATTAAACAATTCACCCTTAAAAACATTTCAATCTAAAACCACCTCTTCACCCCCTAAAAATTTATAAACTCATATCGTTTTTTCATACAATGGCTGATCAATTTAAAAGAAATATAGCATTCAAATTACGAATCGGTGATGTATTGGCAGGACAACCAAAATTTGACCAAGACAAATTCACACATATCGAACTAAATGGTAAACGAATAGTACGAACAAATATTATAGGAAATATTGTTGATAAATATGAAAGCGAAGGTGATAAAAAATTTATGTTCTTAACATTAGACGACGGATCAGGGCAATTAAAATTAAAAATATTCGGAGACGACATGGAAAAATTTAAAGGAGTCTCACAAGGTCAAACAGTTGTTGCAATTGGATTAATAAGAAATTGGAATGACGAAATATATATGACACCTGAAATTATCAAACAGCAAAACTCAAAATATTTAGTTATACGAAAAAAAGAAATCGAAGAAGAGCGATCAAAAAATACACCTAATGTTCCAAAAGAAAATATGTTTGAATTAAAAGATAAAATACTAAAAGCAATAAAAGACGCAGAAAGTGAAGGCGGTGTAGAACTCGATAAATTAATTATGGATTTCAGAGAAGCCTCGCCTGAAGTTTTAAATACTGAAATTCAAAAATTCTTAAAAGAAGGAATTGTATTTGAACCTAGACCTGGAAAACTTAGATTTTTGGGATAATTAAATAACTATTTGATCACAACAATACCTTTAAAACAATATTATTTAAATCATATATGGAATATGACAATAAATCAAACCTACTTCATCCCTATCTTATAGGTGCAATATCTAACACATTTTTAATAAATAAAAATGATTATATGGATCGTGATTATGCTGAACACGCTATTGATCATGGTTTAAACATTGGAAAAGATTTTGCAAAATTAGTAGGAGAGAACAATATTTCTCAATTAGAAACTTTAATTCAGGGAGCAATCAGTCAAGGACCTAATGAAATTGACATAAAACCAATTAAAGATTCTATTTCAAGGAAATTTGATTTAGATAAATATCCTTCAATATTAAATCTTTTTTATGGAATAAATTTGTCACTTACACCAATAATTGGATATAATCCTCAAATGGCAACAAATAGAGCATTTCAAGTTTTATTGGAAAAACATCCTGACTTATTAAAAAATCAAACTTCATAGTTAAAAAAAATTCTTTCTTAACTGCCTCAACCCCTTCCCAATTTTGAATTATTTTTGTATTTAGACAAGGCAGATTTATTCGTGGTGTAGTCTTTCTGCACGAAAATAAACCTAACGCCGTATAAATCAAAAAGAAACAAAATTAAACAATCTTATCTAATTCTGAAGCAATCTCACCCAAATTATCTAAAATATATTTATGTGATTGTTGTATAATTAATTCCTGAATCTCTTCTTTTAATAAACCATGACATTCTTTCAAATTTAACTCAGGTGAAACCATACTCCCAAAAGAAACAGAACACATCATCGATTTTCCTTCTAATGATTGTTTATCTAACGTACCTTGTTTAATCTGCAATATTTTAACATCCACTAAACAATCATTTCCAGACTTCTTCTTAATATTATAAATCCACGTTGCATCGTCTAAATTTTTAATAAATTCTGTACGACTACATTTCTCTTGATGCGCCTGATAACACGCTAAATCAAAACATGTATAATGAAAAAATATTGTAAAATAAATAGCAACAGCTAAAATTAAAACAAACATCAAAAATCCAAAAATCTTCCAACCTCTTTTCATATTTAAACATATTAAAATTAATATTTAAATGTTTTGAAGAAAGAATAACCAATCACAATAATCCTTATAAACACAAATAATGTACAAAACTATGGTAAAAATAATAACCAATAAAGAAACTTTTGATATATCTAATAAAACTATAGAGCAAGACTTGAGAAGACTAAATGATTTGTTGACTCCAAATATTCCAGTTATGATTGAAAATTCATATCATAATAGTGCATCAAGAAGAATAGGTGCCAAGATAACAAAAACTATATTTTTTTCAAACGGAGAAATAAGTCAAGATGGATATATTGCTTCAAAAAATAATGATAAAAAAACTGTACACGCAACAGCCAATATTTCAGAAAAAGATGAAGAAAAAATAGAAACATATAAACTTCATCAAAATACTAGCCCAAAAATATGCAAAATTTCCACGGGATTTTACAGCACCCAAACGCAATATAACGAAGGAACCTTTTCTCCTGCAGGAGCAAGTCAATGGGAAACAAATAGCTCCGGAGGAACAAATGAAATATGGATAGGAGATAAAGTTAAAGAACAATTCCCTAAAACTCTTAATGCTATTTTATTTGCAGAAGATGGATATCTATTAGAAATTCCAACTTTCTATTCTATGCCAGGATATTTAGTAAAGCAACTTAAATTAAGCAATGATGAGCAAGATAAAATATCAAGCTATGCATCTGACTTAGTTTGTGCAACTGCAGCAAAAAATCTAATTCAACAAGCCGGAAGACAAATTGGAAAATTAGGAGAGAAGCAAGAAATCCCTGCATTAAAAAATAGTTTAGAAATAACACAAGCCGGATGGTGGCGCAACAGCCCAGATTCATTCATAAAAGATGGCTATCCTGTTGACTGTGAAGATTATGTGATTCATGAATTAGGGTATCCTGGAAGAGTAGTTGGATTTGTAAAAACTGGAAAAGCTACCCCTTGGGGAACTACTTTTACTTATCCCGCAAAATGGAATAAAGAAATATGTGACCTAGCATTTTCACAAGAATTTGTAAACAAATATTATCCTGGAATTAAAAATTAAATTAAAGCAAAAATAGACTCTCGTTTCAAAAATAAAAAACAAAGGGGGAAACTTAATTCCCCTCTTATTATAAAAATAAAATAATAAAAAATCCAATAAATTGGATTATAAACTTAATAATTTAATTGCTGTATCTGTCGATGCGAAATTATTTGCAACAATTACTGAAACACCTGCATTTTCTGCAGAGCTAATAATTGTCCTTGTAACAGTTCCGTCAATAACAAGAATTGCTGGTTTCATGCTTTTCAAAGCTGAACTCAAACCTCGAGTTGAAATAGTTTTTATCTCTTCCAAGTTCCCTGTTAAAAGAATTGATTTACCTGAACCTAAATTTGAACCTGAAATCTCTTCAAGCTTTTTTTCATCATCAGCACTCAAATCTAATTTCTTACTAGAAACTACTTTCTTGCTTTTATACATTCTATTTCGTCTCAAATATACATCCAACGGAAATTTCTTTCGCAAATTCATTAAAATTTCTTTACTAGTTAATTCCTCAACTTCTTTTCCATCTGGAGCACATGCAATATAATCAACTTCAGCGTTATCAATAACGTTTTGAATAATCAACTTTCCACCACGATCACCATCAACAAATAAAGTTATTTCTTTACCTTTACTTAGTTCGCTAATTCCTCTCGGAAGCTTTGTACCATTCATAGCAACAACATTTCTAACACCAGCCTTCATCATGTTCACAACATCTGCTCTTCCCTCAACAACAATTATCTCTTTACCTGAAAGATCTCCACATGCAACTTTATCTGCACCAAATTCAGTCAATGAACTCAGCTTAGTTGAATCTTTAATCTCGTTCGAAATAATTCTTGAATCAGTTGAGCCCTCAATCTGTTGCATTAACTTTTTAGCTCGCTCGATAATATAATCCCTTTTGCTTCCTCGAACATCTTCAATTCTTTCGATCTCAATTTGAGCATCGCAAGGACCAACACGTTCAATTGTCTCAATCGCAGCTGCAACAAGTGTTGTCTCCGATTGATCCAAAGCAGTAGGAATCTGAATATCGCAATACGTTCGTTTATCCTTCCGCTCAAGACTAACTTCAATTCTACCAATCTTCCCTTCTTTCTGAAGTTCCCTCATTTCAAGATCAGCTCCAAGCAAACCTTCAGTCTGCCCAAACAAAGCTCCTATTACATCCGGTTTTTCCAACGCACCTTCGGCTACAAGATTCGCATGAATCATATACTTAATCGATACTGGACTTACTTTTGCCATATTTTTTTCTCCTATTTAATTTTTAAAGTTCTATGAACTTCAGAAAAATACCTTTACTACAACTTACAAAATGAATGTGAATGTGAATAAGAGATATTTCTCTATGTAATTATATATAAAGTTAATTTAAAAAGTTATTGATTAGCAACTATATTCTTCATAATCATTTACAACTACAATCTTCTTTCCATATTGATCTAAAAAATTTTCTGACCTATCTGCCTTTCTTGCTTTTGAACATATAGAAAAATTAGAAAATTTAGATTCAATAAGCAAGTCTGTTAAATGTGCTAAATTTTTTCTTTCACCATTTTCTTTATTATCAATTGTCATGTTAAATTAAAATTCTATCCATATTTAAATCTTTCTATTTATAACTATTCTATAAAAGTAACAATAGTACAATAAATAAAAACATAGAAACAGTAAAAGGTTTAATTCACCAAAGCAGAAATTCCCCTATAAATCCCAAAAACACTTCCTGAAAGAATCAAACCCATTGTGATATAATGATATAACTTAGAACCCAAAAGACTACATTCCAAATTATCATAATCAATAATATGCTTTGCTTTTAAACTCGTAGATATTTCTTCATCATTCCATCTTCTAATAACTCTTTCTTTATGAGGCAATAATCCAAAAAAAGGAATATAATCTTTTCCCTTCATTGCATATTTATTATTCATTTCATTATCATTTTCCATAAAATTATCTCAATTAAAATTATTTAAACATTTCTATTTAAAATAACATAAATATATGAACAGCAGAAGATTTATTTACATAATGTTTCTAAATTAAATTCTTTAAAATCGATATCTATATTTTTTTCTGATAAAATATATTCATATTTACTTAAATTATATGAATTGCTAATAAGTGTATCTAATTTATTAACCCCATAAAAAAGCAAGGGGGATACTAAAAAAACTAAACCAAATACAAACATAATCATTTTCCCCAAAGATTTATTTTCTTCAGATTCCTTAAAATCACTCATATGTTTAAAGAAAAATGGATGATTATTGTAAATATTCTTATCCTGCCTATATTTTTCCCATTCTTTCTGACTCTCTTTAGTCCATTTATAAAACACCATAATTATTTATAATAACAAACATATAAAAATATTTCCATAATTATTCCATAAAAAATATAGGAGCAGTAGAAGGTTTATTGTTAAAACAAATCACAAAAGATTTATATTAAAATCATTTATAGATTTCAAATATGCATCAAATTTTATTTGAGCATTTTTAATACTATTTAGCTCCACTGAATCTTCTGTTTTTGAATCATAAGTAGAACGATTATTTTCACCTCTAACGATTATAAATTTATCCAATTTTAAATCATTATCACTATCAATATAAATTACCCTAACCCCATTAGGCTTAGCAATCTTAAGAACGTTTCCAAGATAAGGTAATGGTAAATTGTATTCAATACTCTCATAAAATTCTATTTTATCATCTTCAATTTTATCATTAAAATGATATTGATTGTGAGTATCGCACCTCACTATTCCTAAAGTTAAAATTCCCGCTAATAATATATTTTTCAAACATGACATATTTTAAAAAAACATCAATAGTATTTAAAGATTATTATAATAAAATTCCAAATTATAATAAAATTAAATTCCATAAAAAATATAGAAGCAGTAGAAGGTTTGTGTTTATAGTTCGAAAAACTACATTTAATTTTAATTAAAAAATTAAGTAAGGCTTTTAGTGGTTCTATGCTGAAATTCTCGGCGAACCTTGAATCTTACACAAGAACTCTATCGACGTCATCTTCTATGACGGCCTTAATTGTCTCGTTTTGCGGATGGCTTCGAGCTTAGATGCATTCAGC
>CAYZYW010000022.1:0-9528 GCA_964482665.1 Candidatus Woesearchaeota archaeon | reverse complement strand
TAATAAAAAATTTAAAATTAAACAATATTCGGAGCTATACCGAAGAAGAAATTAAATTTCCAAAAGGCTCTCTACTCTTATCTGGAGATATTGGATGTGGAAAAACCTCGATACTTTTGGGAATTGAATTTGCATTATTTGGACTTCAGCCTGGTCAGCGTGGGAATTCGCTTCTAAGAAATGGACAGACTAATGGTGGAGTTATTATGGAATTTCAAGTGGACAATAAAGAAATAATTATAGAAAGAACATTAAAAAAAGCCAAAACTATCTCACAGGATTATTGTGCCATAACAATAAATGATCTAAAAAAGGAAATATCTGTTACTGAATTAAAAAGTCTTGTTTTGGAAATTTTGAATTACCCCAAAGAATTTTCCAAAAAACAAAATCTTTTGTATAAATTTACAGTTTATACTCCACAAGAAGAAATGAAGCAAATAATTCTTCAGGATCCTGAAACTAGAATTAATACATTAAGGCATGTTTTTGGTATTGATAAATATAAAAAAATGTTAGAAAATCTTGCGATTATAAATTCTAAAATAAGGGAACAGAAAAGAATTAACGAGGCATTGACATCAAATTTAGAGCGAGACAAATCTGAAGTTATCTCAAAAGAGCAAATTCTTGGAGATAGGAAAATAAATCTTATTTCTTTTGAAAAAAATCTTTTTCTAAAGAAAGAAATAAAAAATAACATAGAGGAAGAAAAATCTGAAATTACAAAAAAAGTTAATGAAAAAACAAAACTTCAACAAGAGATAGAAAAAACAAAATTGGTTATTTCAAATAAGCAGGAAACAATTTTGAATAATGAAAAAATTTCTAATCAGTTAAAAATTCAAATAGAGGAATTTAGGAAAATGATTTTTGACGAATCTCAGATAATTTTAATTGAAGAAAAAATTGAAAAATTGAAAATGGAAGAAGATAAAATGAATCATGCAAAATTAAATATTCTTTCTCAGATTAATTCAATAAATTTTAAAGATCAAGAAAATGAAAAATTAGAAAAAAAATTTTCCAATCTTGAAGTTTGTCCAACATGCTTACAAGGTGTTGATGCAATTTATCGTGCGAATATTTTAAATAAGGCTCATTCTGAAGCTTCGTCCAATAAAAAGAAATTAAAAATACTGGAAGAAGAAATAACTCAAATTACAAATAAAATAATAGAAATTAAAAGTAATATTTCAATTGAAGAAAAAGCATTAACAGATATTAAAATCTTAAAAATGCAATTGCATGAAATTAATGATAAAGAAAAAAGATTGAAAGATATTGATGATGCAAATTTAATTTTAAATAAAGATATTGAATTTCTCAAAAAACACAATGAGGATTTAATTCAATCCGTATTTGAATTTGGAAAATATGATGGAATTTTTGAAACCAAATCTGTCGAATTAGTAAATTCAATCAGAGAAGAAAGAATTGCAGAAATTCAACTTGCAGAATTAAAAAAAGAAATTCAGATGTCATCTGATCAAATTCAAGAATTGAAAATTAAGATTGAAAAATTGGAGCAAATAAAAAACAAACTTAATCATTTGATTGAACTTGAAGATTGGTTGAATAGAAAATTTATTCCGATGGTTTCAGTTGTTGAAAGAAATGTTATGATTCGCTTAAAGTCCGAATTCTCTAAATTATTTGAAGAATGGTTTGGTATGCTTGTTTCAGATTCACTTAATGTTCGTCTTGATGATAAATTTACCCCGATAATTGAACAATATGGTTATGAAATTGATTATGCTTATCTTTCAGGTGGTGAGCGAACAGCTGTTGCGTTGGCTTATAGGCTTGCTTTGAATCAGATAATAAATTCTATTATTGGTAAAATTAAAACGAAAGACTTGGTTATTCTTGACGAGCCGACAGATGGATTTTCGGAGCAACAGCTTGATAAAATGCGTGAAGTTTTGGAACAGTTAAATATGGAACAATTAATTATTGTTAGTCATGAGCAGAAAATTGAAGGTTTCGTTGAAAATGTTTACAAGGTTAAAAAACTAAATGGGATTAGTATAGTTTAAGAAAGTGGGGCAACCCCTGATTTCCCCTACACCCCCTTCCTCACGTTCCGGCTGGGCAGCATCTTCTAAACTCCTCGATGGATGCCACATTGTCCCGTCTAGCGGTCCTTTTTCGTGTGCTGAATAAGTTAGGGTTATTGACGACAGACAAGAGATGGTTTTGGTAGGGTTAGAAATGTTTTTGGAGGGGAAAGGAATGGGTTTTTGAATTTACACTAAGTTAGAATCCTGAATTCATATGTAATTTACAATCCCAAAAATGGGATCCCCGGGAGTCGAACCCGGGACACCTAGATCTTCAGTCTAGTGCTCTCCCGCTGAGCTAGGATCCCTTAAATATTAAAAAGACAGGTATCTTTTAAAAGTATTGGTGTGGCTGATTTTGTCGATTTTGAAAAGGTTTTTAATTTATGAAAACTATGATTTTGTATGGATTTGGAAATGAAAGGTAAAAAGGCAATTATTTTTGGCGTTGCAGATGAAAAAAGTCTGGCGTGGGCTGTTGCGAAAAAATTAAACATGCAAGGAGTTAAAATAATATTAGGACATCAAGAAAGAAATAAAGCTTCTGTTGTGAAATTGGTGGATAAATTAAATGATTCATATGGATTTGTTTGCAATATTGTAGATGAAAAAAGTTTAGATTTATTTTTTGCAAATGTTAAAGAAAAATTTGGTAAATTTGATTTCTTAATTCATAGTATTGCTTTTGCAAAAAAAGAATTCTTGAAAGGTAAATTTTTTAATATTGATAAAAAAAGTTTTGCGTTAAGTCAAGATGTTAGCGTTTTTTCATTGGTCAACTTATGCAAGAGATCATATAAAATTATGAATAAAAAAGGAAGTGTTATAGCAATGAGTCACCTTGGGTCAACACGGGTTTTTGAAAATTATAATATTATGGGAGTTTGTAAAGCTGCTTTGGAATCTAGTGTTAGGTATTTAGCTAAAGACATGGGTGATAAAAAAATTAGAGTCAATGCAATTTCATCTGGGCCTATAAAAACATTAGCTGCTTCTGGAATTATTGGATTTGATAAAATGATTAAAATGCAAAAAGAAAAATCCTTATTGAAACGCGAGAATTCTGCAGATGATATCGCAGATGCAAGTTTATTTTTATGCTCAAGTTTATCTAAAAATATTACAGGTCAAACAATTTTTGTTGATGCTGGGTTTAATGTAGTTGGCAATTAATATCACCCTTTAATCTTTTTCAAATATTCTTATAAATTTTCTACATGTTACTTAAAAATCTTTAATAACTTGATTTAAAATTGTTTTTCTAACTTAAATTCATAATTGCTTCAGCCAAGTCACCAGTTTCTTCTAAAGCTTCTCGTGCTTCGTCTTCAGAACAATCAGTTTTTTCCATTACAGTTTTTATGTCGTCTTCTGAAACACTAACTTCAGCTGACTCCTCATGAATATCTCCTGTAATTTGCAATGACTCTTGTCCTTGCATTTTTATCTTTTGAATATTTGGATTTTCAACAATTAACTTAGAGCCATCTGTTTTTTCAATAATAACTTTTTCTGCATCTATTTCCTCTTGAGACATTCCCATCTGCTTCATCATTGCTTGCATTTTTTTTGGACTTAATCCTCCTAACATTAAAAATACCAACCCAATGCTGCTCTGAATCCAACAATTAATAGAATAAAAATTATTACATGAATCGGTCTTAAGTCGAATTTGCTTTGGAATTCTTCACTGAATCGCGTCAGTCCGCCGAAACCTGCGGGCATGTTAATTCCTGTTTGTTTTGCCATAGTTTAATGAAAGACAGATAGTTTTTAAAAGTTGTTGTGAATAAAAGTAATATGGTAAAAGAGAAATTGGATATTCATACAATTGAAACAAAATGGAAAAAATTTTGGGAAAAAGAAAATATTTACAAGGTAGATTTGAAAAATAATAAAATTTATTCAGTTGATACGCCGCCGCCGTACATTTCTGGGAAAATGCATATTGGTCACGCGTTCTCATATTCACAGCAAGATTTTATAGTTCGATTTATGAGAATGAATGGGTTGAATATTTTTTATCCATTTGGAACAGATGACAATGGTTTGCCAACCGAACGATTTATTGAAAAAACTAACAAAATTAAAAGTGTAAAAATGGGACGATCTGATTTTATCAAGCTTTGCTTGAAAACTCTAAAAGATGAAACTCCGAAATGTATTCAAGATTTTTCGGATTTAGGAATTTCTGCAGATTATAACACTTCATATTCAACAATTGATAATCATTCGCAAAGAATTTCGCAAAAATCTTTTATTGAATTAGTGAAAAAGGGAGAAATATATCGAAAAAAATTTCCAACGCTTTGGTGTCCCGAATGCCAAACTTCAATTGCTCAAGCAGAATTAGAAGATAAAGAAAACTCTACTCTTTTTTCAACTTTGAAATTTAAAGCCAATAAAAAAGATTTATTAATTGCTACAACTCGTCCTGAATTACTTGGAGCATGTGTTGCTGTTTTCGTAAATCCGAAAGATAAAAGGTATCTTGACCTTGTTGGTAAAAAAGCAAAAGTTCCATTATTTGATTTTGAAGTTCCAATTATTGCCGATGAATCCGCAGAGATAGATAAAGGAACAGGTGTCTTAATGATTTGTTCATATGGGGACAGGTTTGATGTTGACGCTATTGGTAAACATAATCTTGAGCCAAAATTAATTTTAGAAAAAGATGGTACCTTAAATATCAAAAAATATAAAGGATTAAAAACAAAAATCGCAAGAAAAAAAATATTAGAAGATTTAAAAAATGCTGATTTAATTGAAGAGCAAAAAGAAATTGATAACATTGTAAATGTGCATGATAAATGCGGAACACCAATTGAATTTATCGAGGTTGAACAATGGTTTACAAAAATATTGGATAAGAAAAAAGAATTAATTAAACAGGGAAATAAAATAAAATGGTATCCTGAGTATATGAAAAAGAGATATGACAATTGGGTTAATGGTTTAAAATGGGATTGGAGTATTTCGAGAAACAGGCACTTTGGAGTTCCGATTCCTGTGTGGTATTGTGAAAAATGTAATGAAATTGTTTTTCCAGATTTAAAGGATTTGCCAATTGACCCACTGGAAACTGAAAAGAAATGTCCGAAATGTAATATTAAAGCTATTCCTGAAAAAATGGTTTTAGATACGTGGGCTACTTCATCTTTAACTCCACAAATTGTATCCGAATTACCTCAAGCCCAAGGTAAAATAAATATTCCGTTATCCTTAAGACCGCAAGGACATGATATAATTCGAACATGGGCGTTTTATACGATTGTAAAATCTTACTTACACGATAAAGAAATTCCGTGGAAAGATATTGTTATTTCAGGTAATGTTTCTTTGGGTGGAGAAAAAATGAGCAAAAGCAAAGGTAATGTCGTTAAACCTCAGGATATTATGGAACAATATGGTTCGGATGCGCTTAGGTTTTGGGCAGCAGGTTCCAAATTGGGATCAGATTTAAATTATCAAGAAAAAGATTTAGTTACAGGTAAAAAATTTGTTAATAAAATTTTAAATGCATCAAAATTTGTTTTTATGAATTTGGGTGATTATGACGGGAAAGCAAGACCTAAGAAATTGGAAAAAATTGATGAAATGTTTTTGACAAAGATGGAACTATTAATTCAAAGAGTTACTGGGAGTTTTGAAAAATACGAATACTCTCGTGCCAAACAAGAACTTGAGCAATTTTTCTGGAGTGATTTCTGTGATAATTATTTGGAGATTGTTAAGAAAAGAGTTTACCAGGGTAAGGGTGATGCAAAACTTTCAGCTGAATATACTTTGTATAAAGTTCTTTTAGCGCTTGTTAAAATGTTTGCTCCGATTACGCCTTTTATTTGTGAAGAAATTTATCAAGAACATTTTGCTAAAAACGAGAAAGATAAATCAGTTCATGTTTCGAGTTGGCCAAAAGTAGGAAATATTGAGCAAGGGAAGTTGGACAGACTTTGTCTATGGGGATTGTTTATTGAAACTTTAGAACACGTTAGAAAATGGAAATCAAAAGAAAAGAAAGCAATGAATTCGGAGATTGTTTTGATTTTGACTAAAACTAATTTGAAAAATGTTGAGGATTTTTTAGGTGATTTGAAAAATGTTGTTAACGCTCGCGAGATTAAAGAAGGAAAACAATTTAGGGTTGAGTTTATTTAGATGGTTGAAGTTAGATTATTTGTCGGACACTTTTCGCAACAACACATGGGTTCTCGGACGCATAGAATGTTCTCGGACTGTGTCTTTTGAATATAAATATTTATAAAACAACCAAAGATTAAAAGAATATGAACAATATAGATGATTTATTTATGAACATACTTCCCTCTACTAATAAGTCTGGAAGAAACAAATCTCCAATCTCTGAATTTGGACTTAATGATTTTGCAATTTTAATTGCCATGGCAAATGGAAGAAATACACCTTTTCCATTTAACCTAACGCTTGAAGTTTTGGAACAATATTTCAAAGAAGAACCAACGCTCCCCGAAGAAGCAAAGGGAATGAATATGGAAATCATATCTGAATATATATCTAAAATTGAAAATATTAGCAATTGCTCCTATGGGGAAGATAACTTTAAAATATTTAAGACTGAAGAACATATTGGAATGCCTATGGTTTGTTCTGATATGATAGAAAGAAACAAAGATCGTTACAAATCTGAACACATTAGCCCATATGTATTCTTAGATTTTGGGGCATATTGCAATAGGGTTTCACAAGAAGAAATAAAAAAATCTGTTGCTAAACATTCTTCCAAAGACCCAACCCCCTATGTTCCCAGAATAATTGATGATGATGATATTCCATTCTAAAAGAATGAATCTAAATATTTTTAAGTTGTGATTGATGGAAAAACTTATGGAAATAAATGATGTTGTATATATTGCTTCATGGGTTTTTGGATGATTTGAAAAATGTTGTTAATACTAAAGAGATCAAAAAAGGAAAGTTTGGGGTCAAGTTTTTGTAGATTTTTAAATCCTCTTTTTCAAACCCAAAATCTTATTAACTAATTTCTTTTTCAAACTATATGGCAATGTCAAAGGACGATTTAGCGGAACTTCTTGAGGAATTGAAGGATCACAGAGGGCGACACACTGAATTGATTTCGGTTTTGGTTCCGGCGGGTTATGATTCGATCAACGCACAGAAGCAGCTTGAAGCAGAGAAGTCTACTGCGAAGAATATTAAATCGACGTCTACTCGGAAGAACGTTACAGACGCTCTTGATAAAATTATTCGATATTTGAAAGGTCTTAAGAAAACTCCAGAGAATGGATTGGCACTTTATAGTGGGAATGTTTCTAAAGTTGAAGGTCAGGATGATTTGAAACTATGGGACATCGAGCCCCCATTGCCTTTGAAAATTCGAACATACAGATGTGACAAGGAATTTGTTTTAGAACCCCTAGAACACATGCTTGAAGTTGACGAGATTTATGCTTTATTAGTTATGGATAGAAAAGAGGCAACCATTGGTTTCTTAGAAGGAAAACGAATTGAAATGGTTACCCATATGACCTCTGGAATTCCTTCTAAAAATAGGGCAGGTGGTCAAAGTTCACAACGTTTTCATAGAATTACAGAAGGGTTAACAAAAGACTTTTACAAAAGAATTGCAGAAGAAATGAAAAAGGCTTTTTTTGAACATCCTAAATTAAAAGGTATTTTGGTTGGTGGTCCGGTTCCTACAAAAGATGAATTTTTAGACAATGAATACATGATGACACAATTAAGAATTAAAGTTTTAGGAAGAGTAGATATTGGAGACACTGATGAAGCTGGATTAAAGGAACTTGTTGACAAAGCAGGCGATATTCTTGCCAGTCAAGAAATTATTCATGAGAAAAAAATGATGGAAAGGTTTTTCGAAACACTTGGAGAGAAACCTGATTTAGCATGCTATAAAACTGAAGATGTAAAAAAAGCTTTGAACTTTGGAGCAGTTGATATTTTATTCATTTCTAAAAAATTCGATAAAGATATTGCATCCGAACTTAAGGAAGTTGCAAAAAACATGGGAACAACAATTGAAATGATTTCTACAGAAACTACAGAAGGTGAACAGTTCGAAAATTTATCTGGAATTGGTGCAATTTTGAGATATAAAATATAGATGGTTAGAATATATCAATAAATTTGTTTGAAAATTTTCCAGTATTATTGCAATGGTAAACTTTGTGTGTTAATTGATTAAATTTTAATTTTAAAGTTAAATTATTTTCTTCTATCAACTTTTTATTCTCTGAGGATATTTTCAAATATGGTGGCTTAAACATCGTCGGTGTTTCATTAAAACATTGTTCAAATATTTCAATCGTTTCGCTTAATTCATCTTGATTTATTTTATATTTAAATTCTTCATATGTATGGGTTACACCATGCAATCCCAATGTTTTATTTAAGGATTTGATTTTTTCACACCATGTTTTATTGTCCGATATTGATTTATTATTAAATTTTGGAATTATCCAAAGAATATTCGACTTTTCTAAATATTCGGATTCACAAAAAATACCAGGTGAAACATCATCTATTTGTGTTGGCAAAAACAAACGAATAGTAAACAATGTTAAAACAATAATCGACAATATTAAAACGATTGGAATAAATTTATTCATATTTTAATTAAACTTAATAAATTTTTAAAGTTTCACATTTAAAAATTTCTCTAATTCTTTTTTTATTTTCTCCTTAAATGATTCTTTCAATATTTCAGTTTCTAAATTTTCTTTTGTTATTGAGAAAAAACCCAACCATGGATCATTCCCTTTTATTTGCCAAACATCAAATATGCAGCAACTTTCCGAATAGGGTTTAATATAAATCTGTACATTATACTCTGGATACTCCAATCCTTTCTTTATGCACATAATATTATATGTTTTTGAAATATAAATAACTTTCCTCCCTAAAGCTTTAAAAAATTTAGTTCTCTTTATGTTTTATGGAAATTTCCAGTAGAACAATTGAAGAAGTTGAAGGTGCGCAGCATAAAAAAAATCTGCAAACGATCGAGGCTATATTTTTTATTTCAGGCAGATTTTTGTCCATGCAAGATTTAATTTCATTGAGTAACTTAAGCCCAATTGTTATTCATGATTTAATTGAAGAACTAAAAGAACGTTATGAAAAAAATGAATCTGCAATTGAAATTGTTTCAAAAAATAATTCATGGAAAATGGATGTTTGTCAAGAATATATTGGGATTATCAATAAATTAGCTACGGGAAATGCTGAATTTACAAAAGCTGAACAGGAAACATTGGCCATTATTGCATTTAAACAACCAATAAAACAATCTGTAATAATTCAAATCCGAGGAAATAAGGCATATGATCATATAAAAAAATTTTCAGAATTAAATTTAATTAGAAGAAAAAAAGATGGTCATACAAATATTATTAATTTAAGTGATGATTTTTATGATTATTTTAATATTTCTGAAGGAGGATCATTG
>CAYZYW010000021.1:0-9974 GCA_964482665.1 Candidatus Woesearchaeota archaeon | reverse complement strand
AAGACATAGTTTTTAATCGATATATATATATATTTAACGGCACTCCAGAATATAAGAAAATGTTTTCAAAATTGAAAAACAAATTGAAAAATTGGACAAAAAAAATTGTCAAAGAAAAAACCGAAACAGAACTCTCAGGGGCAGAGTTTGAAAAATTATCAGAAATAGAATTAGATAAAAAACTAAAAACAGAAGTGTCAAAAGAAAAATACAAAGAAGTTGCAAAAAAATTTAATCCAGGACTTCAAAAATTTGAACCAAAAACCGACATTAAAAAAATAACCCCCAAGTCAGAAGAAAAAAAATCTTTCATTGAAAAAATAACTTCCAAAATTACTAAAATAAAAATAACAGAAGATGAATTCGAAAACTATTCTGAAGATTTAGAAATGCTTTTATTAGAAAATAATGTAGCTCTTGAAGTCGCTGAAAAAATTATTAAAAAATTAAAAGAAGAAATTGTAAATAAAGAATTATTAAAAAAAGAAATCGAATCCGAAATAAAAGACTCATTAAAAGAAATTATCGATGAAATTTTAATAGAACCATTTGACTTAATTGAAAAAATAAAAAAACATGATAACAAACCTTATGTTGTATTATTTTGCGGAATCAATGGAACAGGAAAAACAACAACAATCGCAAAAATTGCAAATTCATTAAAAGAAAAAAACCTTTCATGTGTTTTAGCTGCTGCCGACACCTTCAGGGCAGCATCAATTGAACAATTAAAAATACACGGAGAAAAATTAAAAACAAAGGTAATAGCACACGAATATGGATCCGATCCTGCATCTGTTGGCTTTGACGCTATAAAATATGCCAAAAAAAACAAAATAGATTGCGTTTTAATTGACACTGCCGGAAGAATTCATACTGATAAAAACCTAATGGCTCAAATTGAAAAAATTTCAAAAGTCTGCAAACCAGATACAAAAATATTCGTAGGAGAATCTATAACCGGGAATGATGCAATAGAGCAAGTTCGAAGTTTCAATTGGGCAATTCAAATTGACGGAATAATTTTATCAAAAGCTGACATTGACGAAAAAGGCGGAACAGCATTATCTGTCGGACATGTCACAAAAAAACCAATTCTTTATTTAGGAATAGGACAAAAATATAACGAAATAGAAAAATTCGACAAAAAGAAATTTATTGAAAAATTGGGATTAAATTAAGCCAACAACTAATAAACCCTACTTCTCTTTCCAATTCTAACAACATAAATTTTGTTTCTTGAAATAATTACATCTACAATAGCACGGTAACTTCCGATTCTTAATCTCCAAAGTTTATTTCCCTGCAATCTTTTTAAATTTCTAAAAGGATTTTCTCTCATCGAATAAACCTTATTTAAAATTATATCAGCCTCATGTTTATTCAATTTTTTAATAAATTTTTTAGACTCTTTTGAAAATTCTATAAAATACATTCTAGTTCAAAACTATTCCCATTTCTTTAGCTAAGTCTTCTATCGAAATTGTCTCACCTCTTCTAATCTGCTCTAAACCAATCTGAATCTCCTTTAATTCCTGCTCGTCCAAAATTTCATCTTCCTCATAATTATCTGCCAAAATATTCAAAACTTCGTCATACGATTGTCTTTCAAAATTCTTCAAAAGCTTCAATCTTTCAAGCGTACTCACACTTACTTGCAATGTTGTTTTCTCCATCTTATATGGATGCTATAGTTACTATATAACTCTTTCCATTTCTAAACCAAAACCTTATTAATTCCTCCCTTGCTCCATAATATATGTTAAAACAAATAATTATAACTTATTCAGCACACGAAAAAGGACCGCTAGACGGGCCAATGTGGCATCCCAGAGTGCAAGAAAGATGCTGCCCAGCCGCACAGATAGGATGGAGCGCGAGGAAAACAGGGGGTTTTCTCGCATGTTAGAAAAACTAGGAGAAGTATTAAAAAAAACAACCGACAAATTAGCGAATGCTATATTTTTAGATAAAAATTTAGTAAATCAAATTGTACGAGATCTACAGCGATCATTGATTGAAGCTGATGTTGGAATTCCTTTAATAAAAAATTTAACAGACAAAATAAAAACAGCTGCTCAAGATGAAAGAATAAAGGGAATTGATAAAAAAGAACACATAATCAAATTATTGCATGATGAATTAACTAAAATACTTGGGGAATATAAAAAATTAGAACTTACAACAAAACAGAACAAAATAATTTTACTAGGTTTGTATGGAGCAGGTAAAACAACAACAATTTCTAAATTAGGAAATTATTATGCGAAACGAGGAAAAAAAGTTGCACTTGTTGGATTAGATGTTCATCGACCTGCAGCAAAAGAGCAATTAGAACAATTAGGAAAAACAAATAATCTAAATGTTTTTGTTGATATGGAAGAAAATGACGCATTAAAAACATGGAAAAATTTCAAACCAAAATTAAAAGATTATGATTTAATTTTAATCGATACAGCAGGAAGACATAATTTAGATAAAGAATTAATTTCTGAAATAAAATCTTTAAAAAAAGAAATAAAACCAACTGAAACAATTTTGGTTATGCCGGCAGACATTGGACAAACAGCAAAAACTCAAGCTTCTGAATTTCAAAAAGCAGTCGATGTTTCAGGTGTTATAATAACACGAATGGATTCAAGTGCAAAAGCTGGTGGAGCTTTAACAGCATGCGCAGAAACAAAAGCCCCCGTTTATTTTATTGGAAATGGAGAAAAAATAAACGACCTAGAAGAATTTAATCCAAAAACATTTTTATCTAGACTTCTAGGAATGGGAGATCTAGAATCTTTAATGGAAAAAATTCGATCTGTAACAAATGAAAAAGATCAAGAAAATATGCAAAAAAGATTACAAGAAGGAAATTTAACATTAACTGATATTGTTGAACAATCTAAATCAATGAGCTCAATGGGTGGATTTGATAAATTAAAATCTATGATCCCCGGTTTAGGAAAAGCAAAAATACCAGATGAAGCACTTGGAGCCCAAGAAGAAAAAATATCAAAATGGGAACATATTTTAAAATCAATGACAAATGAAGAAAAAGAAAATCCTGAGATTTTAAAAAAACAAAACTCACGAATTTCACGAATTGCAAAGGGCTCAGGTGTAAATAATGGTGATGTGCGAGCACTTCTAAAACAATATGATATGTTAAATGAAATTATGAAATCTGGTTCAGATATGGATATGTCGCAGGGAATTAATCAAAAACAAATGAAAAAATTAATGAAAAAATTTGGTAAAGTTAAAAAAATAAAATTTTAAATTTAAGCAATATTTACTGCGGACATATAACAATCCCTTCTAATAATCTTTATATTTATAATCAATAATGATAATAATTACAACATTGAAGATAATGACTCAAGGTCCAATCTGAAATAGTTTTCAATTTGTACATTTGATCTTCCGTTGCAAATTTTGACCACTCATAATTACCTTTAGAAACTTGCATGCATATTTCCAACCCACTTTCCTTGCTAGTAGCATTTTTAATCACAATTAATTTTCCTCTATTATCTCCATTGCAACTCTCACGACGCAATACATTTAATTTTATTCCCTTTTCAAAATACAATAAATTACCATCATTCACATTCTCTTTAAATTCAACTTTTCCATGAAAATATGTTTGCTCAAGTTTAAAATCAACCTTTTCGTAAAAATCAACATTTCCTGAAAATACTGTTTTTTCATAAAAATTAAAACCAGAAGAACCATATGTGTTAACAAATCTTTTTGCATAAATATCTCCCTCATAAACCAATACTCCATCCATAGAATGCCCGAATTCTTTAATTTCTTTCATGTTATGTCCCATTACACTTGGATCACTTCCTCCAATAGCATAAAGCCCAACACTAATCAACAATAAAATCATGATTACTACAAAACTATAAAATACCTTTTTTGAAAATGTTACTTTTATCATTATTTACACCTCGCTCCATAGAATAAAATATAATTATTTATTCCAACCATTTCCTGGTATAATTTCTCAACTTCTTGCGGAAAAAGTATACGCTCTAGGAAATATTTACCATCTAAATAACTACAATATTTTAACTCATCTACTCCCGTATCCTCATTTTCAATTATAACCATCTCTCCAACATTATGCTCATCGCAAAAAAGCCCCTCATCAACAAAACTCATTTCAAGAATATCCAACTTTATACCCTTATTGGCCTTTGCTGGAACCACTTCAAAATTCGCATATTTAATTGAAACGTCTTTATTAAAAATAACATTACCACTAGAAAAATGATCAACTCGATCAGTAAAATCAACATTCCCCATAAAAGAAGCATTTAAAAAACTCATTCCCCCTTCTTCATCACCTCCTACAAATTTTTTAAAACCATTTGCATAAATAATACCATTATATTCAATACCTTTTTCTAAAGAAAAAGTGGACCATCCCTCAATTTCACTTATATTGTGCCCCATGATCTCTGAATTAATTCCATCGTATGCATAAATCCCTATACTTATAAATATCAAAACCATCATTATAGATAAACTATAAAATACCTTATTTGAAAAATTTATTTTTATCATTATCCTTTTGATGAATAACAACCACGATAAGCTATTAAATGATTTAATTCATCCCTTCTGTTAATAAATAACTCCAATTGTTTTTCTGTAGGCAAAACTACTTCCATGTAATCATCATCCTTTTCTATACAAATACTTATGTCACTTGTTCTACTTTTAAGTGCCATCATTCCCTCATTACCTTCTTTACAAGATTTATTTAAATTCTCATTATAACCCAACCTTAAAGTCCTTGCATTAACATTTCCTTTAAATTCTACATTGCCGATAAAATCACTATACACTGGCAAAGAAACTTCGGACATATAATTTACACCTGAGGAAAAAACAACCTCACCTAAAAACACTCCTTTATCAAATACTGTCTTTTTATCTTCTGTAAAAAAACCAGTCGCATAAATAATCCCATCATATTTAACTCCCCCTTCAACATCACTCAATCCTTCAATTTCACCCATACTATGTTTTATACCACTTCCATCAATCGCATAAAGCCCAGTACTCATTAATATTAAAATCATAATTGTAGCTAAACTATAAAATACCTTATTTGAAAGAGTTATTTTTATCACCATATTTTACCTAAAGAATATGAGTATTTAAATATTCTGAAAATTTTATAAAATAATGAAATCCAAAATAATTGAACAAGGTGCTGAAGCAAAAATATTCCTAGATACTTCAAGAAAAATATTAACAAAAAATAGATTAAAAAAATCATATCGAATTAATGAACTTGATGAAAAAATCCGAAAACGTAGAACAAGATCTGAAATCAAACTTTTAAAAAAAGCTTCAAAATTAATACCAATCCCAAAAGTATTTGAAACAAAAACAAAAAACAATATTTCAATGGAATTTATTGATGGAAAAAAACTCTCACAATATTTAGATAATTTTAAACCAAAAGAGCAAAAACAAATTTGCAATCAAATTGGAACAAGTGTAGCAAAACTTCATCAGGAAAATATTATACACGGCGACTTAACAACTTCAAACATGATTTATATTTCAGATAAAAAAGAATTTTTAATTTATTTTATAGATTTTGGATTAGGTTATTTCAATGGAAAATATGAAGACAAGGCTGTAGATATTCATCTATTTAAACAAGCTCTTGAAGCAAAGCATTTCAAAAATTGGAAAATTCTTTTTAAAGAATTCAAAAATTCATATGCAAAAATTCAACCGACTGAATCAGAAAAAGTTTTTGAAAGACTTAAAACTGTTGAAAAACGAGGACGATATAAACATTAGAAAATCTTATAAATCTAATTAATGTTTTCTTTTCATAGCCCCATAGTACAGTGGTCAAGTATACTGCCCTTTGAAGGCAGTGACCCAGGTTCGAATCCTGGTGGGGCTATATTTGTTTAAGTCTCAATTTGGAGAAACATTTTAGATACTTTAGACCGTCTAAAATACTTTATACATTTTTTACATAAAAAATATATGACAGAAGAAATAAGAAAATTACAAAATCCAAATAAATATTATGCAGCTTTAGAAAAACTGGAAACAGGAAAAACAAATATCTTGATTCCAGAAAACAAGGAGTTAATCTTGCGGTTCTTACACGACGCTGAAATTGGAAGAACAATTCTAAAAGGTCAAAAGAGAAAAATAAAACCAGGAAGATTGCAAAGAATGTTAGGGCTCCTTCTTAAAATGGACAGAGAATGGCTTAAGAAGCCTTTTGACCGGGTTTCTGAAGAAGATATGAATAACTTTATACTCAACCTTGAAAGAGGGATTATTAAATCTTCAAAGGGCGAACCTTACACTTGGGAGACTCAGGCAACAATAAAAAAGTTTATTAGAAAATATTACAAGTACCTTCTTGGAGAAGGAGAGAATTATCCAAAACTGGTTAGATTTATTGACACGAGCACAAAAATCCTTGAAGTAAAAGGTCTGAGTAAACAGGAAAATGATCGATTGATTGAAAATTCTTCCAAACTGGTTTATAGATTTATTTTGGCTGTGCTTTATGATAGTGGAGCCAGAATTGAAGAATTTTATAATATTAAGAAAAGCGATTTCAGTAAGGAAAATGGGATTTACAAAGTAAGGATAAGGATATCAAAAACAAAACCTCGAACGATAAACCTTCCGCTTTATTCAAAAATAATTGAAGAATATTTAGAATTAAATAACTTCAAAGAAGATGATTTTCTATGTGCCCTTAATTATGGAACTTTAAGAAAACATTTAAACAGAATAGGAAAACAATTTCTTAAAAGGTCAATTTCTCCCCACACATTCCGGCATGGCTCTGCAACATATTATGCGAATTACCTTAATAGATATCAAATTTCTTACAGATATGGGTGGTCTGCTTCCTCCAAAATGCCAGATCGATACATAGATATGAACGGGCTCATAGATGATGAAGCAGTAACAAAAATAGCAGGAGACAATTTCATTAAGACGGATAATGAGAATAAAGAATTGAAAACAAAACTTGATGTCATGAGTTCAACAATGGAAGAATTGATGCAAAAACAACAAGATATGGAAAATCAATTAGAAGTAAGAAAATTAGAGGGAGAAATATTAACTGAAGTTAATAATTCAAAAGTAGGAGACTCTGATGCAGAGGTAATAAAATTCCTAAATGAAAGAAAAGATGTTGTACAATCCCTTAAGCAAATTCTCAACTTAGTAGAAAATTAATTTTAGATACTTTTGACTTAAACAATCTCTATATATTTTAGTAGATTAAATGTAATTATGGAGACATTTAATTTTAGATTAGACAAAGAAACAAGGAACAAGCTTGATTTAATTTCAAAGAAATATCGAAGGAGTAGGGCGGATGTAATAAGATTAATGATAGAAGAGGAGGCTGTTGAAAATGAAAAAGAGTGAATTGAACCCGTTGATTCAGAGACTTCTTGATTTTGTGTTGGAGATCAAAAATGATGAAGAAGAATCTAAATAAATTTAGAAGTAAAAATTTTTACTTGTCCAACATATACATAGGAATAAAAAACAATAAAAACATAACCCAGATAGCTAAAGATTTAGAAATTACAAAACAATGTGCAAATTATTATGTTTCTTCTTTAAAATTTTCTGGAATTATAAAAAAAGTAGGTTATGGTGTTTGGGAAATCTTGAAAGAATTGAATCAAGAAGAAGTAAAAACATTACCCCGGATAACCTCTAACACCCCGCAAAAATTTTTGAGTTCCTTAAAACAAGATAATGTTAGAGCTCACGGATTTCAATTTGTTTTGCAAATCCCAAAAAACTTAAGAAATTGGAATAAAAGAGAACAAATTTTGAATGATCTTAAAATTCCATTTGGTGATTTGAATTTATTTGGAGGAGGCCAAAAAATTAAATTTAAGGGCCATAAAATACATCTAACAAATAAGTCTATTATTATTTTTGCAAAAGAGAGTTTTATACATGAAACTGCAAGGGAAGCACAGAGTAAAGCTATAGATTATTTTATTCGGATTGTAAAACAATTAGAAAGGTTGTTAAAAGCTAACCTTGGCCCCTTTGGAAAATATAAATTTAAGGTATCAAGATCTCATTATGCTCTTATTAAAAATGCCTTAGCAAGGCAGTATAATGATAATAAAGAGAAATTGCATGTTTACAATGATTCTGGGTTATGGTTTATTATTGATAATTCTTTTAATTTGCACGAAACAGAGACTGTACATCCAAAGACAAGTTTATCAGATAATGAAAAAGTTCAAGGTTTTTTTAATTCCTTAAAGAAAGATCCCCTAACAACTACGGAGATTAAAGAAAACTTTCAAGAAATGAACGGAATGATTCTGGAGACTTCTAAAAGACAGATAGAATTAGCACAAATCATAGAACAAGTTGGAAAAAATGTAATAGGCCTAACTAAAATAGTTTATAACGAAAACAATGCCTAAAAAAATAAAATCAGAAAATAAAGAAGAATTTTTGAAAGTATTTGCGAAATTAACTTTTTACATAAGTATACTTACAATGGGAGAAATCAAATGCTAACCCCAACCGATATTAAAAATATAAAAAATTTTGAGAATCTTACTATAAGCCACCAAAGAACATTCAGACATAGACTATGCAAAAAATTTATTAGATTTCAAAAAGATTTAGAAATTGTTTTATTACATTATGAAAAAATGAATATTAAAGTAAAGAAAATAATAGATATAAATCAATTAACAAAATTGTTGGAATTATATGAAAATCTGTCAAAATTACAAAATATGTAAATTTTTTAGAATTGTCGTCGGTAAAATATATAAACAGAGAGAGACTTAGTTCTATAGGAATTAAAAATGTCCCAAAAAGAATTTAAAACAATTCAGCTTGATTTTGTTCTTAATCCAGCAAAATATGGCGTGGTGTATCCTGATTCTCTTGCAGACAGAAAGGATCATGATGAGAAAAAACAAACTCAAGAAAATGAAGTTTATAATGAGGTTGTGAAAGGTTTAGAAGGGGATTTAGACAAATTGGAAATTGACTTAACTTATTCTGCAAAGATTTTAATTGGAAGAATTGCGAGAAATTTTGTTTTGCATAATAGAATTAAATATCAATTTATCTGTAGAGGTCTTTTGAGAAATAAGACTGTTTTGAAACCAGAGTTTGTTCAATTTAAAAAAGACGGAGTGTATCCTTCTAAAAAAGTTTCTAAATCTCTCTATTATGATAATCTTATTGTCTTTGATTCAGAAGAAATTCACCCTATTTTTGACAAATTGATTCCTAAATTGGATAAACAAATAAATGAAGATTTGAAATCTCTTGGTCTTCTTCCCGTTCAACAAATTGAAAGGCAGAAACTTACTATAGTAAAAAAATTAAGACAGAAGTATGAAACATTAAATGGAGAATTATTTGTTGAGGCGACACATAAAAAGACAAACAATCTTGCTACAATGAGTTCGCAGAAAAATAGTGAAATTAAGGCATATAACGATTCTTAGAGATTATTAATTGGGAATTTAAGGAGAACTAATCTTTTTATCCAAAACGTATTTTTCAAAATCTTCATCTTTGATTACAGGATCATAATTGTTTTTATTTGCAATTCTTCCAAGAGTAATATCTCCTTTAACTATCTCCATAAATCCTTTAAAATTATCATTTTTTTTAAGTAAAATCTCTATTGTATTCCAATCAAGTTCTTGCTTTTTTGCAGGAATTAATATCTCACTTTCGTTTATATTCTCAGCATTCAATTTGATTAGCCCAATACCAAAAGCATTATTCATCCTTCTTAACTCAGACATTAGACTACCATCTTCATCTTTTATTTCAAGGGCAACCAAGTAACCTTCATTAGCCCAACTACTATTCGATACTGCCTGAAAATAACATTTTCTTAAAGTCCCAATATTTAATTCTTTTTTCATCTCAAAACTATAAAATTTAACAGCGGTCCA
>CAYZYW010000020.1:0-10107 GCA_964482665.1 Candidatus Woesearchaeota archaeon | reverse complement strand
CTTTTTGAACACCTCCAAATAATTGTAGAACTAAAGATCTTTTAATTTCTTCATATCCCCAAACGCTTGGTGCTATACTTGCTGCGAGTTTGTCAAATATATTTGAATCTTGTGCTAATTCTAAAATTTCTCTTTCGTCTTCTTCAGATATGTCAAGTTCTTCGAATGTTTCTTCAAGAGGTATTAAATTATTTACCTCAATTGCTAGTTCGAAACGTGTTGACAATCCTCCTGTTTTTAATGGGACAGGGACTTCTTTTAAGACGCCTATTATTTTTATTCTTGATCCGGGTGTTGTTTTTTCTTCCATCTGAGGTTCAACTAAATCTTCTTTTACAAAAGTGTTTAAACGTTTTGGCTGTTCCCCTCCAATTAAAGATTCGGGAGATTCTTCAATAACTAATCTTTGAGTGTCAAGCATTTCTTTACTAATTAATTTGAAACCTCCTCTTCTTCCACATGAACATCTTGATGGTTCTCTGAATTTTTTTTCCATTTGCATTACAGAGATTATTGTTCCGCAACTTGGGCATTCGAATTTTGCGTTTATTACTTGAGGTCTTACATCTGAAGCTTGTCGAATAATTCCTTCAACAACAACAAGTTCATCTAAATGTTTTGCACGAATATTTCGTATTTTTAATTCTTGACTTTTTGGTAAGTTGTATAATCT
This sequence comes from Candidatus Woesearchaeota archaeon, assembly GCA_964482665.1. Taxonomy (GTDB): domain Archaea; phylum Nanobdellota; class Nanobdellia; order Pacearchaeales; family GW2011-AR1; genus CAYZYW01. The sequence goes on along the minus strand of CAYZYW010000020.1, from coordinate 9,434 downwards.
AACACGGACATCATTAACTAATCCCGATTGTTCGATTGCTTGCTCAATTATTCGTAAAGTTTCTTCAGGGTTTGATAAAATTTCATCGGATAATTTACTTGAAAATTCTGTTAATTTCATAAAATCTAAAAATATAACACTTTTACCTTTTCGTAACGATTCTCCGAATTCTTTTTTATTAAATTCGAAAAAGTTTTTTGCTTCAATTAATAATCCTTCGTTTTTATCTTTACGCGGATTTGATGAGTTTTGATCTTGATTTTCTAAATTTTCCTCTTCCATTTTAATTTAAAATGAAATTAGTTTTTATAGATTTATGTGAATTTTGGAGTGGTTTTAGGTTTATTAAAAATAAGTAGTAAAAATTATTCAGATTTTAAGGGTTTTTTCTTGTAAGCTTTTAATGCTCTTTTTACATTTTTTAAAAGTTGATCCATACTATCTTCAAGTTGTTTTTTATTCTTTGTTCCTGTGCAAACAAGTTTTCCATTACTAAACAATAAGAATGTTGCAGTTGGTTCAATTAATTTATATACAAGTCCTGGGAATTGCTCAGGTTCATATTCAGTATTTTCCATTTCTAAAGCTAGGAAATTTAAGTTAAGTTTTAAGTTAATTGTCCCAGATGCTACAATGTTTTGCACTGTTATTTTTGGTTTTATTGTGACTTTTACATTCACTTTTTTAAGTTGTTTTATAACTTGTTCAACAACTTGTTTAACTTGTGCTACAGATTTTGTTCCTGTGCATACAAGATTTCCTGATGAAAAAACTAGAACAGCTGATTTTGGTTCTTTGATTCTCAGAACAAGTCCAGGGAATGTTTGGGGATTATATTCAGTATTTGGTTGAGTTCTTGCAAGTTTTGTAAGAGGTACGGGTTTTTCTAAAGAAGTTGTGGCTACAATATTTTGTATTTTGTAACTCGATTGTTTATTTTTTTTAGCAACCATTAGTATTCAATAGAAAAATTCTTTTATAAATGCTTCGACGTGGTTTAATTTTTCTTCTTTAATTTTCTTCTTAGCCATTTCATGTCTAAAAATTTACCAGGGCAAGATTTTGAAACGTTTGGAAATTCGTTATGTCCAAAAACATCTTTTATTTTTAATTTATGTTTTTTTAATTTATGTTTTAGAAATTGTAAAAGAGTTTCAGTTTGTTTTGTTGTTGGGGAGGTTTGATCTAAGTTTCCAATTAAACAAATTCCGATTGAATCATGATTTTCACCTTTTACATGTGCTCCTGTAAATTTTTCAGATCGCGCGAAATATAATTTTCCGTCTTCAGTGTGCGGATTTGAATTTCCGATTATCCAGTGATATCCAATATCTTCCCACCTATTTTCATAAATATGCTTCTCTCTGATTATTTCAACAGATCCAATGTTTTGATGAGAATGATGTATAATTATTTTTTTTATTTCTTTTAAGATTTCCATTTTAGAATTTATGTTGGATTAATAACATCAATACAATATATATAATTAATGTTTATTTTGTTTCAAACCTTTTTTTAATATAATCAATTAATTCAGATCCTTTAATTTGTGCGCTTGATGGTCCTACTCTAATGTAAAATTCTTCTTCTTTGTTTATTTTTAAAAATATTTGAGACGTGCTTTTTTTACAATCTATTTTTAATATTTCTTTGTCTTTTAGTCTAATTAATTTAAAGTCTATTAAGTGCACATGTTTTTTCCCTATCTGTTGTTTAATTAAATTTGTTAAATGTAAAAGTAATTTATCTGAATTTGAAAAATTGTCTTTTTTTAGTCCTATTATTTTTTTGTCATCAGATATTCCTATGAACAATGTTCCGCCATTTGAATTCAAAAATGCTGCAATTGTTTTCATGGCTGAATGTTCTATTTTTTTATCTTTTTCATTTGTGTGTAAATTTATTCTAAGTGTTTGTTTGAATTCAGTTGTTGAACTTTCACCTTTTGATATTAGTTTTAAGATTTCTTTTGAATTGTTTTTTTCTTTGAATAGCTTTGGATTTAATATTTTTAATTTTTCAACTAAGGGAGATAATATTCCAGTATGACCTTTCATGTAAATTAATCCAAGTAAGGATGCAATTATTGCTCCGAGTGCGACATAGGTTAGGTTTTGCATTGCGAATTGAAAATGAGATGTAGATAATGAATGATTTAATAGTAATTTTAAATAATATTTTAGAAGTTCAAGAACAACTCCAAATGTCATTGTGAAACAAAACGTGAATAAAATTATTAGGAAATAGTTTTTCTTTATCTGGTTGTTTGAATAGAGAATTAATAAAATTATAAATCCGACAAATCCAATTGCTATTCCGAAGAAAATTTGAACAAGTTTTCCATTAATGCTTCCGATGAATAAATTTGCGATTATGAACATTAATAAAAGTATTTCGAATTCTTTTGGGAAAATTAATTTGTAACTTTTGTTCATGATTTGTGGGATGAATAAAAGAATTAATAATAAAATATTTATTGACATTGTGTGCCATAAATGATTGTTTATTGAGCTTAAGATTGAGATTATTAAAATTAATTTTATTGCAATTATCAAGGGTTCGTGAATTGTTGAAAGAGCTTTTTTGAGCATGAAAGAAGTAAGAGAGTTGGATTTATTAATTTTGTGTTTTTTTAATATTTAACAAGTGATTTAATTAAATTATAAATTGGCCAAGAAAAGAATTTTTTAAAACTTTTATTTAATGATGTTTTATTTTTGATTAATTTGTATGCATATTTTTTATTTATCTTCCCCCATGCTTTTACCATTTTTTCTTTATTTTTTATATTTTCGCATGCTTCTTTATCTTCAAATTTATTTAAAATGTAAAAGTTAAAAGATAACCAAAGGGCTAAAACTCTTGTAAACATGTAGTTTTCTGGTTTTGAATCTATTACAGATGGAATAAGTAATTTTGAAAAAAAGATGTGAGGGTCTGATAATTCTCCTAGTATAAATGTTAGATTCCATGTTTCGTAAAGGCTAATCCACTCTTTTGAGAATTTTACTTTTGAAGTAAAATTATTATTGTTTGCTAGCGAATTATAGAAATTTCCGTTGTGATGTTCTGGAAAAATATTTCTTTTTGAAAAGTCATTAAGTGGAGGGCTTGATATTAGATTTTCATTTAGAGTGTGGGAGGCAAAAGCATTGCTAATAAAACCTTTTTTGTATTCAGTAATCCCTGCTTCAGAAATATTGACTCTTAATCCAGTGTAAGAATTTTTTTCATCTTCATTAACGCTTTTGAAAATTGATTTGTATTGGAAAAAAGTTATTTTTTTATTTTTTAATAAATTTTTTAGATGTAATTTTGTTATGGGTTTTCCTTTTAAGTCTCTTTTAATTATATAATATGCAATAACTGGATCAACTGAGATAGTTTTTGCAGCATCAAAAAAGCTTTTTGTTTTTTTTAGAACTTTCCAAAAAGTGTGAATTGAACTAGAATTTTTAATTCCATAATTTTTTCGTTTTGATAAAAAATGTTTTTGAATTTCTTTTGTAAAAGTATTGGAATTAGCCATAGCCGCAGTTAATGCTTCTAGAATAAATGAAAAATATATCGTTTTGATTATTCCCTTATTTGGTTTTAACCATTTTTTATTAAGTGCTTTTTGTAAAAATTCCAATATTGCAGGATGTTTTGTGATAATTCCTTTCTGGATATTTTCCAATAAGGGTTTTAGATTTTGTGGTTTGGTTTTAGCATTTGAAAGAAAAATTTTAATTGGGGAGTATTTGGTTTTGAAATCGTTTAGATACATTTCGGTTAGTATTTTTTTAATTTCTTTGGGATTTGTTTTCATATTTAGATTGATATCTAATACAGATAATGTTTTATTGATTATTTTAGATGATTGTAATTTTGTTTGCATGAGAATAACAAAAGAAGAGGATTTATAGATTTTTGGAGGAAAAAGAAGCGTGGGGTAAGGTTGTTATTTGTTAGGTTTTCTGAGGTTTTTGTAGGTTGTTTATTTAATTATTATTAGTGAAAAAAATGCAGTTGCTGCTGCTATAAAATATCCTATTGCAGCTAGAATATTTATTGTTCGATTTGATTTATTTAATTGTTCAATATATCCATTAATTTCTAAAGAAAAACTTTTTATTGGTTGATCAATATCTGATCCAAGGATAGTTATTTTTCCAAGGTTAGATGAGGGTCTTTCATGCATTTCAAATTCATTTATTGTTTTTGTGCATTGAATTAGATGAAATATTCCTAACAATATAAATAATATTCCGAAAATTGTCCATATTGCTGATATCTTTTTCATTAAGGAATTTAACAAATAAAGTATTTAAAGTTTTTTTTTAGATTAATTTATCCAAATTTCCAATTTCGTTTCTGATGTGAAAAATCTAATTCAATTTCTTTTAAATCTGCAATTTCTGAAAGTGGTTTGTCTGGTCTAAGTGCTGTGAATCGTGGAAATCGTAATGCCCATCCCGATTTGTAATTTGGAGATTTTTGAATTTCTTGATATGTTACAGAAACAACAAGTTTTGGTTTTAAGGTTACAGATTTTCCTTTTTCTTTTAAAATTAAGGGTGTTAATTTTTCAGTTAATTGATTAAATGTAATTTTGTCGCCTTCTTTTTCAGAAATTCCTGTTCCGACTTTTCCAATTTCTAAATATTCACCTTTTTTCTTTCCACGACATGAAAGTATAAAACTTGACATCCAGCCTGAGCGTTTTCCTGTTCCATATTCAGCTCCTGTAATCACTAAATCTAAATCTCTTTCTTCGGGTTTTATTTTTAACATATGTCCAACCCGATTTCCTGGATTATATTCAGCGTCTAAACTTTTCATCATTACTCCTTCTTGATTGTCTTGTAGTGCTTTTTTGTAAAAATCTTTTGCTTTTTTTTCATTTGATGTTATAATTTGTTTTGAATGGATTATTTTATATGGATGGTTTTTTAAAATTTTTCGGATAATTTTTGTTCGGTTTCCGAATGGTTCGTTTAGATACGATTTTCCATTATAATATAATAAATCGAAAACATTTATTTCAATGGGTAATGTTTTTTGTAATTTTTCTATTTGATGTTTTCTTCGTATTCTTTGAGAAATTGCTTGAAAGTCTGTATATTTTTTTGTTTTTGGATTGAAACCTACAGCTTCAGAATCTAAGATTACGGTATCAGCTTTTACGAATTTTAAAATATAAGCTTTTACTTCAGGAAATTGTTTTGTTACATTTTCTAAGCTTCGTGTGAAGAGTGTTACTTCATCTTGTTTTTTGTGAATTATTAATCTAAATCCGTCGTATTTGTATTCTATAGCACATGGTTTTCCAAGTGCCTTAAATCCATCGGCGACTGTTTTAACCTTTTGTGCCAACATTGCTTTTATTGGTTTTCCAACTTGAAGTCTAAGTTTTTGTAAATCTTTTAATTTCTTTTTTTTACATATTAAAAAAACAGCGGCTATATCATTTGTTCTATCTATTGCTCTTTGAATTTCTTTGGGTGCATTTTCATTGTTTTTGAAAAATGCTTTTGCTAATGATGCCCGTATTGTGCTTTCTTTAACACCGATTCGTAAATCTCCAATTAGAGTTCGAGTTAAATATTTTGATTCAATAGAAGATGCAGAAGTTAAAAGTCCAGTTATTAATGAAAGTTTTTTGCTTACCGTTCCTATTCCAATTAATTCGGGAAGTTTTCGTAAATCCTCGATTACTTTCTTTGAGGTTAAGATTTGAGAATGTAATGTTGATTGTTTTTTTGATGTTGTAAGTTTTTCAGCAACAAGTCCCAAGTCTCCTATTTTTTTCCATTCTGAATTTATTATTTTTATTGAGTTTCCAGTTGATTTTGAAATTGTTTTTATGGCAAGTTGTTCAGAAATTCCAATTCGTCGTTCATCATATTCAGGATAAATGTCTCCAAGTAATAAATACATTGTATCACTATCTTTTTCTGAAAGTTTTTTTAAAAATTCTGAAAGTGTTTGAATTTTTTCTAAACGTTTAGTTGTTGATGAGAGATCTTCGTAAAGTTGGGCCAAGATTTTGTAATTCATTTTTTATTGTGATGTAATTTAATTAATCCATAAATTGAAGTTAAGATAAAAACACCTTGAAGGATTATAAACACTAGATCGTTTATGTATATGCTGTATATTTCTAAACAGATTCCTCCTAATATTAGTAATGGATATATGTAACGTCGTCGAAAAACTTTTTTTCTTGCTGAGATCATTAATGTGCCGGAAATTATCGATAACAATCCAACTATTGCAATTATATAAAATATATTTATCACCATAAATAATTTAAGTGTAAGGAGTTTTTAAGATTTATTGATTTAGTTTTTGTATTTTAATTCAGGACTGAATGTGTATATCAATTTATTTGTTAATGGATTTATTCGAAAAAAGAATGGATAATAATTTTTAAAATTTTTTGAGAGTTTTGTGTCAAACATATAAAGGTTGCCGGGTTTTTTAATTGCCCATCTTTGATGAAGTTTTTTTTCTATCATTTTATATTTAATTATAAATTTGTATATACAAGTGTTTAATTATTGTTATTTAAATTATTTCTGAATTGATTAATTTTGTCTATTAGGAAGTTTTATAAGTTATTACTTTTGTTATGTTTAATGAGATATAAATCATTATTGGAAGTTCAGGAGTTGGAAGATATTGCTACAAGAATGCTTGATGGGGAAATTTCTTCAGAGGAAGCTGTGATTAAATGTGATAAGCTTGAGCAGGGATCATATTATGTGACTAGAGATTATAGTGTTGTTGAAGAAGAAGATGGAGTGTTGAATGTTTTAAATGCAGATAATAATTCAGAATCAAGATTAGAGTTTTATATTGTTGATGGTAAGGATGTTTTTGAAAAATATCTTCATATAGATAGAGTTGTTTCTTCTGTTGCAGGTCAGAATCATTTTAGGAAAATGTTGGATTATTTGAAAGATTTGTCGGTGAGGGAAAAAATTGATTATATTTCTTTAGAGGTTGATGAAGTTAGTTCAGCCTATGATTTATATCTTAGGTGTGGATTTTTTGAAGTTGGTTGCAGTGATAATATTTCAGGAAATGATGATAGAATTTATTTGAGAAAAGATATTTAATTATTTTTTCCCTGTAATTTTAATCATATCAAAAAAAGTTTTCTTTTTGAATTCTTCGATTTCTTTTTTATCTAGATTTATTTTTACTTGAATTAATGCCATTTGTGATAGAAAAATTGTTCCGGCTAAATATTCAGTTCCGTCAACTTTTTGCAAAGATAATAACATTTTTTCGATTGTGTTTTTTATTTTTTCAGCTTTTATTTTTTCAGTTATCATGTTTTCTATTTCTTCTGAATCAAAATTATGATTGTCTGATATTTTTGAGGGTTTCCAGTTTTTGTCTAATTGGTCAACTGGAAGAAGTGTGCATCCACTATCTAATTGAAAGCTGAATAATTTTTTTGTGGATGGAATATAATAATCGAAATGTGTTTTGTTGTCTTTTCCTTTTTTGTCGATTGCGAAAAAACAAGAGCATAAAAATGCGTCAGGGTTTTCAGATTTGAATTTTTGAAATTCGTCTGATGCGAAGAGTTTTTCTAAATAAAATTGAAAGTTCATATTAAAAATAGAATTGGTGAGTTTAAATTTGTTTTTATTTAGTTATTATAACAATCTTTATAAGTTTTAGAAACATCTGAATAAAGATGGATAAATTAACAATAGAGGAATTGGCGACATTTTGTAAGGCGAAGGGTTTTGTGTTTAGAAGTTCGGATATTTATGGTGGGTTTTCTGGGTTTTGGGATTTTGGTCCGTTGGGTATAGAGTTGTTTAATAATTTGAAAGCGAATTGGTGGAATTTTTTTGTTCATGGTCAAGAGAATATTGTTGGAATGGAAGGGAGTGTCATTTCACATCCTCGGACATGGAAGGCGTCTGGGCATATAGATAATTTTAATGATATTTTTGTTAAATGTAAAAAATGTAAGAAAGATTCAAAGTTGGATGAAAGTGAATTGGGAAAGGTTAAATGTGATTGTGGTGGAGAGTATGAAAATAAAGGTAAGTTTAATTTAATGTTTGAAACTAAAGTTGGTGCGCGTGATCAGGATATGGCTTATTTGCGTGGCGAGACAGCTCAAAGTATGTTTATGAATTTTAAATTAATACAAAAAACATCTAGAATGAAATTGCCTTTTGGTGTTGCTCAAATTGGAAGATGTTTTAGGAATGAGATTGCACCTAGAGATTTTTTATTTAGATGTCGTGAGTTCCATATAGGTGAGTTTGAATTTTTTATTAATCCGAATGAGAAGAAATGTAATTTACTTGGGAAGGATCAATTGAATGTTAGTTTTGATTTTTTGAGTGCAGAAGTTCAAGATAAAGGTAAGGAAAATTTGTCAAAATCTACAATTAAGAAAATCTTGGACTTGAAAAAGTTGGATGAGTGGCATGCATATTGGTTAGCTGAACAGATTAAGTGGTTTAGGAATTTGGGGTTGGATGAAATTAAAATTAGAGAACATGTTAAGGGTGAGTTGAGCCATTATTCGACTGCTACTTTTGATGTTGATTATATGTATCCGTTTGGCTCGAAAGAGGTTGCAGGTAATGCAAATCGTGGGCAGTTTGATTTGATGCAACATGTTAAAGAAAGTAAAGAGAAAATGGAAATTTTTGATGATGCGTCAAAGAGCAAGGTTTTACCAAAAGTTATTGAGCCTACGTTTGGGATGGAGCGTGTTTTTTTGGCGTTATTAACAAAAGCGTATTCTAAAAATGAAAAAGGTGATGTTGTTTTAAAATTGCCTTCTAGTTTAGCACCTGTTAAAGTTGCAATTTTTCCTTTGGTTAAAAATAATGAAAAAATAGTTGAAATGAGCAAGGAAGTTTATTTAGATTTGAAAAAAGATTGGAATGTTTCATATGATGTTTCAGGTTCTGTTGGTAGGCGTTATGCTAGGAATGATGAAATTGGAACGCCATATTGTGTGACAGTTGACAATGATTCATTGAAAGATAATTCAGTTACAATTCGAGACAGAGATACAACAAAACAGACGCGAGTTAAGATTGAAGATTTGAAAAACAAATTAAAGGAAATGATTTTTTAACCAAACTTTTATAAACCGATTTTAATAATTCTATCTATGGCTGACGAAAAAGCAGAGAAAATTGTAAAATTAATGAAGAGACCTGAAACAATTCGTAATATTGCTATTTGTGCACATATTGATCATGGTAAAACTACGTTTTCAGATAATCTTTTGGCGGGTGCAGGAATGCTTTCAGAGGATACAGCAGGTAAGCAAAGAGCATTAGATTTTCACGATGATGAGTCAGAAAGAGGAATTACAATAGATTCAGCATCGGTATCAATGGTTCATAAAGTTGATGAGAAAGATCATTTAATTAATTTAATTGATACGCCAGGTCATG
>CAYZYW010000019.1:0-11836 GCA_964482665.1 Candidatus Woesearchaeota archaeon | reverse complement strand
CTTTAATTTGTTGAATTCAATATTTTGTTTTGCATATTTATTTGCAACTCTGTTTATTTCATTCGAATAAACTTTCTTTGCATCTGAATTTTTTGCAATCACAATAGAAAATGGAGAAACCCCCGCAAACATAACCAAAACCTCCTGACCTTTTTTAATTAATTTAGAAATTTCATTTCTCTCATTACTTAACCTAGGAGAAAAATATGTTGTATCAATATTAAATCTAAAAACACATCCATTTTCCCTATATAAAACATCTTTATTTTTCTCACCAACCAAATGCTTCGTTTCCATTTTTCGCAAACGACCTTTGAATTTACCCGACTTTTCCAAAACTGTTTTTATTGATTTATGTTTTTTTAAAATCTCATTCGCAAATTTTTTCTTATCTAAAACCTTTACTCCATCTGGAAAATTAACCAACGCAATATTTCCCAAAACATTAAATGACTTCTGTTTCATATCTTTACATTGTATTTCAAGAATTTAAAGTTTCCCATATATTTATAAAAATCCTTCACCAAATTATATTATGAAAAAAGGAGTGATATATTTTATATTGGGAATATTTTTAACAAGTTTCATAAGTGCAGCATATAGTTACAACCCAACTTTTATCGACTCATCAAGTATAGTTTTCATATTTCTTTTTTTAATATTTTTTGCCCTAATATCTTTCGCACTTGGACGAACACCCTTAGGTCAAAATCGAGCGATGCTAACAATATTAAGTTTCTCAATTTCAGCATTATCTGTATATGGACTTTATATAAGTGATTTTAATTTACCTGAAATATTTTTCAATATAGGAATATCCGAAGATTTAATTATGTCAATAGCACCATTTATCGGCTTATTATTAGTTGCAGGAATAATAATAAAATTAGGATTGATATGGTTATTTCTCATATTAGGACTTTTGTTTGGAGGAGCATCTGCAATAGGATTCTTTTATGAGCAAGGTGTTGGAGCTGTGTTATCTATTTTATGCTTTGCAATAGCATGGTGGCTTCATCGAAGAAAAAATGGGAAAGAAGGTATAATAAAAAGAGGTTGAGGATACGGAAAAAACATTGGAAGAGGAACTATTAATTCTGCAAAAATTTCATATGGAAAAACTAAAAAAGAAATGCAATGGATGGGAAATAAGGTAAAATCAGGAACTCAAAAAATTGATGCATATAATAAAAAAAGAAACGATAAAGAAAGAGAGAAAGAAGAAGAGGGAAGAAAAAAAAGACTTAAAGAAAGAGAAGATAAAAGAAAAGAAGAAAACAAAAAAAGAGCAAGAGAATATAAAAAACAGCAAAAAATATTACAACAAAATTATGATAACACTTATTCTAATTTTGAAAAAACAGCAAACAGCATGCAAAAAGAAATACAAAATGGAAATTTAAATAGCAGTCTTAAGTTTTTAAGCGACATTAGAAATAAAATTGGAATTATATTAAAAAATGCTCAAAAACAAGAAATCATCTTGTCTTCAAAAAATATATCTTATTTTAATTCCAGATTTAAAAAAATAAGTAATATTTGGAAAAACGAATTACTTAAACAAAAATCAGAAGAAAATAAACAATAATTAAAACCACTTATTCAAACCAGTCTGTGTATTTTGTTCTGAAATTTTTCTAAGTCTTTCAATTTGCTTTTCAATTCTTTCTTCTGAAAAATTATGTCTATCAATTAATATTTCTTTAATTTTATCTTCATTAACTTTTGGCGATTTTAATTCTGAATCTTCAGATGGATGTTTTTTAAACAATTCAAACACTTCTTGCCAATTAAATTTATCTTCTTCAGGCAAACTTTCTATTTGATCCTCAACTTCTTTAAAAATTAAAACAGGTTGCTTATATCTTTTCACAATATCAAGCGCCCTCTTTTGCCCAATCCCTGGAACACCTTTAGGATTATAATCTGAACCAACCAAAATTCCTAAACATATTAACTGATCCAAATTAATTTCCAATGAATTCAAAACTTTATCCAACTCAATTAATTCTGGATTAACTTCAATGTATCCTGAAATAGTTTTTTTCTTTCTAGCTAATGTTAAATTACGAACCAAATTTGGAGCACCAAATAATAAGCTATCATAATCCTGACTTGCGCTCGCATAAATGCTTTCATTTTTTCTACAAAGATATGCTGCCTGCGCCTCACCTTCACTCGGAGCCTGTATAACCTGTATTCCCATTGCCTCCAAAAGCTCCTTGCTCTCCGAAATCATTTCATCATCTAATCTCAATAGCTGACTACTATATTTTCGCATTGCCATTATATTATCTTGCCTTTTAGCATCATCATACTTGACTTGCGCAATCTCTCTAATCTCAGAACGCTTTTTATGCGTCTTAGCTTTAAGTTCCGGAGCCTTTCCATCAAAAACATATATCAATTTAATACCTGCCTCAAGCAACGCAATATTTCTATAAAGCACTCCAGATAAATGACTTGTTACCTTTCTATTATCATCCATCAAAGGCGTTCCATCCATTTGCCGAATAGAAGACAAAAACTGATAAAGAATATTAAACGCATCAACACAAAGAATCTTGCCCTTCAAATCTGAAATATCTATCTCACTTCTCGAAATAATATCTTTTATACTTAGTCCCATTTTAAAAATTAATCAATCATAGATGTCTATTTGAATCATACTCAAGTTGTCTATTTTGCTCCATAACCTCCTCAACAACTTCTGGAATTATTTTATTTGCTTCTTGAAATATCTCTTTTTTTATTTTTTTAAAATAATTTCCTATCTCCTTTTTATTCATTGTTTTATACGATCTTGAAATATCATATCCTGCATTTTCCATATATTGCAAACGAGAAGAAATCTCATCAAACAACACACTTTCTCCATCTTGACATACCGGAAAATCTTTTAATGCAATCCTTACTATTCTCTCCAAATTTATACAATCATCTTGTTTACTCAAACGCTCTATCATTCTTTTCTCATCTATCCTATTAGCAATCGCCGGACCAACTCTTCCACCTGTCTCTTCTACATCTTTATCTTGATCATATCCTTCATTACTTGAATAATTTATCATATTATATATACAATTACCTAAAATATAAACATTTCGATTTTCAAAACTTATTTAAGTAATTAATTCAATATAAATAAATGGAAATAAAAAAGTCTCATTGGATAGGAATTATAACTGGAGGACTTATTTTGTTAAGTTCCATATTTTTTATCGGAACTCAATTTATGTTTTTAATTTTTGGAATTGGGACAATTATTATTGCATCACCATTTGTTTTTAGTATTATTCAAAACGCAGCCGCATTAGCAGAAAAAGAAGAAATGTTTTTAGAGTTTGCACGAAACCTTGTTGAAAGTGTTAAAACAGGAACACCAATAAGTAAAAGTATTTTGAATGTAAAAAATAAATCATACGGAGCATTAAGTGTCCATGTAAAAAAATTAGCAAATCAAATTTCAATTGGAATCCCATTAAATCAAGCTTTAGAAACTTTCGCAAAAGATATTAACAATAAAACAATATCACGAGCAATAACTTTAATTGGACAAGCCGAAAGAGCAGGTGGAGATATAGGAGAAATTCTCGAAGCTGTTGCAAATGCCGTTAACACATCCGACAAATTAAAAAAAGAAAGACAATCAGCAATTTCAACCTTAACAATTCAGGGATATATCATTTTCGTAGTTTTCATGTTAATTATTTTAGTTATGCAATTTAAAATAGTGCCAATGATTTCAGGTATCGCAGACGTTGGTGCAGTAGGAGCCGCTGTAGGAGGAACAGGTGGAGAAATAATAGACCCTTCTGAAATATCAAGTGCATTCATGTATTTACTTTTAATTCAAGGTTTGTTTAGCGGACTAGCTATAGGAAAATTAACCGAAGGAAGCATCAAATCCGGAGTAAAACATTCTTTTGCATTAATGATAATGTCATTTTTAGTTTCAGCTGGAGCAAATTTATTCTTTTAAAAAAATTTAAATTAAAAAATTAAAACCAAATCACACAAAAATTATTCATCATCAGGATTCGCTAAAGCCATTATTTCACCTGATTGTGCAATTTCTGCTTCTTCTTTAGCTTCAAGCTCTTCTTTTTTAACATCAAGTGGTTTTGGTTCCTTAGCTTTCTTAAGTTCCCTTTCAACAATCCTTGGCAAAGGCTTGTTTACTGAAATTGGCAAAATCTTAGAATTAAGTTCAATTTCTGCAATTTTTAATGCGTCAAAATTTATTTTCTCTAAATCGTTTTGAGAAATTTTAATCAACAATGGAGCATTCATTGCAACCTGTAATGCACGCGCACCTACAATTCGTGCTTGCTCATATTTAGTAAAATTTTGTAATGTCATTTTATTCCCATGATGTTTTAATTTTCTCATAAACTTGCTTCCAAGTTGAATCAAGATTATCTAAAATAGTATTAACTTCGTCTATACTTAATGGCTTTGAATTTCCTTTTTGCATTGATGAAATTGAACCATGTGAACTTCCAATTGTTACACGCGTATCACTTATATCTTCTTCTTCTCGAGTTGGATCCATAATAATTTTATCCCCTATTCTATGAGCTGTTATCGCAATAGGAATTTCCTCTGACAAAGGCAACCCTTTATCTGTCCATTCACCATAAACAACCTTTCCTGTCTCTTCATTAAATTTAGGAATTTTAGCTATTTTCATCGCAACAAGAGCAGCAATTCCAGCAGCATCCAAAAGATTACCGTCATCATTTAATGAAAATATGTCTACAAAAACTGTCCAAACTTTTTCCCCTTCTTTGATACATAATCCTTTAAAATCAATAAACTTAGACTCTCTCAATCCTCTATCAATAACTCTTCCTAGTTCAATCGCTGGAAATTTAGGAGGTCCTGATTCAAATCTTGGAGAACTCAATGGAAGTAAGTCTGCTGTTACCATAAAATTTCCTGCATCAGGAGAATCATCATAGGGAGTTCCAACTGCCATTTTAACACCTGCAATAACCTGAGTATTTCCAATCGTAACTTTAACTGAACCTTCAGCATTTTTTGAAATTCCTGTTTCAATCTTTATGTCTCTAAAATCTGTCAATCCCCTACCATCAAATCGCTTACCTTCTGATAAATATTTTTTAATTCTTTCAGCAGTCATTTTTGATGTTGTAATATATTTATCCATTTTAATTCAAAGCCTCCTTTAATGCTTTTTTCTGAACTTCATAAACTTCTTGAGTAGATTTTCTTGCTAACTCAACCGCTTCTTTCATTTGCTCAACATTTATTTTTCCATCTAATTGGATGTGTGTTATTTCACCTGAATGTGTCATTGAAATTGGAATATCTGTTGGCCCCTCACCTTCTTCAAAATCTTCCTCAGCTTTATCTAAATCAACCACAACTTGTTTATCTAATTTTCCAACAGCTACACTTGAAACCATATCTTTCATAGGGATACCTGCATGAGCTAAAGCCATAGCAGCTGCATTAATTCCCGCACATCGAGTTCCTGCATCAGCTTGTAAAATATTTATATGAACATCTACAACTTGATTTGGATAATCTTTCAATATCAAAGAAGGTTCTAATGCCCATTCTGTAATTTTAGAAATTTCTGTACTACGTCTTGACATTCCTGGTCTAATACGATCTGTTACTGAAAAACTAATCATATTATATGTGCATCTTAATTTACCAGTAGAAGGATCTTGTTGATGCTGTGGATGCATTTGCTTTGGTCCATAAACAGCAGCAATTGCAATTGTCTTTCCAGCTTGAAACATTGCACTACCTTGCGCATTTTTAACAACCCCAACTTTCGCAGAGATTGGTCTCATTTCATCAATAGCTCGTCCATCTAATCTTTTAAATGTCATATTCTTCTCCTTGTGATGGCAAACTTAATCCATACACTTCCTTATATTCTATGTTAACCTTAATTCCTTCTTCTTTAAGACATGTTCTTAAATTATCATTTTGACTTATAACATCCATACACTCTGTCCATTGATATCTATTGTTTATTCTTCTCTCTGCTTCTTTTTGCTCATTCATTCTTTATCTCCTGAAAAAAAATCTTCCATTTTATCTGTCAATCCTTCCAAATGTGCATTTTTTTCAATATATTTTACAGTTTTTTTTGCAAACAATTCATCTTCAACATTTTCACCTTTGATCCAAATGAATCCATTTTGCCCAACCGTTAAATTACAATTTGTTTTCTCTTTAATTAATTTTACCATACTTCCTTCTTTTCCTATAATTCTTGGAACTTTATTTGGATTCACTTGCACAATCAAACCTTCTGTAATTTTTCCCAATCCTCTATCTTTTAATGTCAAATCAATACCTTTCTTCGCAACATTGAATAACTTTACAACAACCATATCTCCAATATCCATAACCTCTTCTAAGGCGTTTTTTGGAACAAATCTAGGAACTTCAGTTAAAGGCAAAAATGTTCGTGCTGGTGAATTAATATTTATAATCCATCCATTAAATGTTAAATTTTCAACCTCTCCAATAACCACATTTCCTCGTCGAGGCTTATATGTTCCCGATACTGGAATAACTTTAACTAATTTATCTGAAACATCTGACAATCCATATCGCGTCGCAACAACTGCACCATTTCTTTTTTCAGTATTTTCACCTGGAAGATACTCCGCACCCTCAATAATCTTTTCGCCCGGTATTACTATTTTTCTTTGTGCCATTCTTCTTATTAATTTTTATCTTTTTTACTTTTTAAAGGTTTGGGAAAAATAAGCTCTATTAAATAAATCTAAAATATAATTATATGACATTTTGAATATAAATCTATATAAATAAATTCAACTTAATGCATTAATGGTAAAGAATCTAAAAAAATGGTTTTATACGATAGGATTATTTGGATTATTGAGTTTGTCAGGATGTGATAAAGAAATACCTAAAGTTCAAGATTCTAATTCTACAGCAAATAAAATTGAATACAATATCAATAATGAATGGAAAAGATACGCAGAATTATTAAATATATCTAACAAAGAATGGGAATCTCATTACAGGGATTTAGAAAAAATTTGTATCAATAAAAAATTAAAACATGTTAATTTTTTTTGTTCTCATTCAAAAAAAGAATTTTACTCAAACTTATTAGGATTCAAATTATTTAAAAATTATGCAGAAGAAATGGAAGTGGAAATAAAACAAGATGATACAATTTTAGAATTATTATCTGAAATAAAAATGTCAAAATCTGGATATGTTAAAATTACAAATCATCTTGCAAAATTCAACAACCCAGATAAAATAAATAATTTCATTTTTAGTATTCCTGAAAAAATAATCCCAAATAGTGATAATTTAACTAATTCCATAACTATCTCAAGCGGCATCGAAGAATGCGATCTAAAAATAAAACCTCTTTTAGAAAACACACCTTCAAAATATTTTCAAACCGAAATCGGACCTGAGTGTAATAAAAACGGTTTTGCAATTTTTGATATTAAATATCATTCTTATACATCATCTCCTATACCTCTAAATATTATACCTTTAGAAAATCATCGGCTACATAAAGTAAAGTCGCATAAAATATGGTATTCATATTTAGATAATTGGAACGAATCGGATGCAGATATATTTGATAACGATTGGTCAAAGAATACTTATGATTGGGAATTTATACATATGGACTCTCCAGAAATTACTAGCTTTGGACAATACCCACCTGAATTTGGATTTGAATCATCAGAGCTGTCTGTAAAACAATTCGATATAGGAAAAGATAAAATACTAATTTCAATCGAAGCTCAAAATAAAACAGAATTTATTCCAAGCGCTGGCTACTTTTTATTAGAACATGTGCAAAAATATCCTCCATTTCCGGGAGAGACTATATATTATGAAATATTTAACATAAGTAATGCGCTTTCAAGTGTTAGCAGAGAGTTGTATATTAAACAAAATCGTTCAACAAATCCTTGTCTCAAGCGCGTTCAAATAGATAAACCCTGCCATGAAAGAACAGCTCCAAAAAATCCCCCAATGGTTTCATTTGAAAAAAACAAATTTAGATATAATAAAAAATAATTAATTATTCAACGTCTTCTGTTAATGCACTTCCATGTGTCACCGAATTAAGCCTATCGTAGAAATCCATAATTGCTCCAGCTGGAACATTTACAATAACTTCCAAACTACCATCCGGCATCCAATTTTCATTTTCCTTATATTGAGTAATTACGCCATACGCTTGACCCGTGTGCATTGCCGGTATAATAATTTTAACCTTCTTTGTTTCAATTTTAATCGGAATAACTTTAGATAATTCTTCCAAGATATCTTTCATCTGACCATCAATAGAAGTCGGTTTAATATTAACTTTCGCTTGTTCTAATGCACTTTTAATTCGCTCAGGTGTTATCGGATTCTTAGTCTGAGGATCAATTGCATTTGTGGCCAAAAACTCAACAACTTGCTTAAATCGTTTTTCCTGTTCCGCACTTCTATGTTCCTGATCAACTAAAATCTCACCTTTCTTAACAATTATTTTACCAATCTCACTAATATCTGCAGTTCCAAATGAAATCTCTAAATCATCTTTCGATGCCCTATCTCCACGCTTTGCGTTTGTAAAAATAGTATCACCCTCAATAATCAAATAATCGGACTCGCCCTTTCTAACTTTTATAGCATCTTTCAAGTCAACAATTATCTCAAAATGTAATTTCCCTTTATTTATTCTAGCCAATGTTTTCCCTTCACCAAATTCCATCTGCGCCTTTTCTGATTTATCGTATCCCATTTATAATTTCTCAATCTCCCCCTTTTCAAATCTAATTAATTTCTTATCTTTATTTTCAATATAAACTAATTCAAATTTATTCAAATCAAACTTCTCACCATGTATTTCTTTAAATATATTCAATGCCAACCTTACACCCTCTTTAATTGTTAAATCTTTTTTATATTTCTCTCTAAGTATTTCTTTAATCTTTTCATCATTCTCACCTATTGCATTCGCAAAATATGATAAATAATTTCCTGTTATATCGCTTGTAAAAAGCTGCGGATTATCACCATTCAAACCTGCAACCATGAATGCAACTCCAAAAGGTCTCGCTCCACCATATTGTGTAAATTTTTGTTTCGTATTTGCAATATCTTTAATAATTAATTCAGGTTCAATTGGAGAATCATATGTAACCCTATGCTGCTGTGCAACGACCTGCGACCTTTCAACTAAAATCCTAGCATCTGAAATTATCCCTGCAGCTCCAGCCATTATGTGCGAATCAACCTCATGGATTTTATTCGACGAAGACGGAACAATTAATTTATCTTTTATCTTTTTATTAGCTAAAATAAACACACCATTTGAACAAATCATTCCAAGAATTGCACTACCAAGTCTAACCGTTTTCTCAGCATATTCAACCTGTAGCAAATGACCTTCCGGAGAAAACATTGTAGCAGTTCTATCATACCCCATTTGCTGGTGCTGTACATCTATTGGCATATCCATAAAAAATTTAAGATTATTGGACTTTTAAAGTTTTAGCTAATTAATTTCCCAAACTTTTCAACGTTCCTGAAACTTTTTTCACAATTATCTTTTCAGAAAAAACACAAAACGACGCTCTAATATTATCAACAGCCTCACGATTTACACAAATTATTGCAGACATTTTATTTGATTTAATCCAACTCAAACCCGCCTTCGAAAAACCAAATGTTCCAACAAATTCCAAAATCGACCTCTCTACATTTTTACTTAAATCTTTTCCATGAAGCAATAAATATCTCTTATTTTCTTTTGCAGATGGCTTCAATGCTTTCATAATTATACCAACAAAAAAGAGAATTTAAACATTTTGCTTATTCTAAAAATATATAAACACTTATTATCTAATATATTGGAGGTAATTAATTATGGAAATTTGTACAATTGGCGGATTTGAAGAAGTAGGGAAAAACATGACAGCAGTTAATCTTGGTGAAGACGTTGTAATTTTCGATGCAGGCTTACATTTACCTTCTGTGATAGAACTTCAATCTGAACAAATTATACAACCAACCGTAAGCGACATGCGACGAGTGGGAGCAATACCAAATGATTTGGTTTTAGACGACTTAGGATGGAAAGACAAAGTTCGTGCAATCGTAATAAGTCACGCACATTTAGACCATGTCGGAGGAGTTCAGTATATCGCAAAAAGATATCCAAATGCCGAAATTATAGGAACACCTTTTACAATGGCTGTAATGGAAACCTTGATGCGTGATGATAAAATAAAAATAAAAAATAAAAGAATAATTTTACAATCAAATTCTTCATATATGATAAAAGGAAAAAACAAAAGCTATAAACTAGAATTAATTCACGCAACACATTCAACTCTACAATGTACCTACCCGGTTTTACACACAAAAGAAGGTGCATTTTTTTATGCACTAGATTTTAAATTCGACAATTATCCATTAATGGGAAATCCTCCAAATTACAAAAGAATGAAACAAATTGGAAAAAATGGTGTTAAACTTTTAATAATTGACTCATTATATTCGGGCGTTGAAAAAAAACCGGGAAGTGAAACCGTTGCGAAACATTTACTTGACGAAGCATTTCATCATACAAAAGATAAAAACGCCGCATTATTTATAACAACATTTTCATCACACATCGAAAGATTAAAAACAATTGTTGAATTTGGAAGAAAAACAGGAAGACAAATAATTTTTTTAGGACGTAGTTTGAATAAATATGTTAATGCCGCAATTGAAGTTAAGCAATGTCCATTTAGAAAAAGTATACAACTTGTAAAATACAGAGGGCAAATAAATTCAATGTTACGGAAAATTGAAAAAGATCGTGGAAGATATATGATCGTTTGTACAGGCCATCAAGCTGAAGAAAATAGCATCTTAGATAGAATTTCTCGAGGAGAAACACCATTCAAATTCAGACCAGGTGATAATTTAATTTTTTCATCAAGCGTTATCCCCGTTCCAATTAATCAAATTGCAAGAGACAGAATGGATAAAAAATTAAGAAAAATGGGAGTTAAACTTCAAACAGATGTTCATGTTCACGGACACGGAAGCAGAGAAGATTTAAGAGTTATGTTGGATATGTTAAAACCAGAACATATTATTCCAGCACACGGAAGCCTAGAGCAAGAAACTCCTATGATTGAATTGGCATCTGAATTCGGATATAAATTTGGTGAAACTTCTCACCTAAGTTCCAATGGAAAAGTTTTAAATCTTTAATATTAAATTAAATATCACCTTTCAAATATTTTTTACGTCTAACCTCATCAAATTTTTCAATCGCATACCTAAGCATTGTTCGAGGCATTTTCTTATAATGTTTTTTTAAAAACTTTTCCTCAATGCCTTGATCCTTTTTACCAACTTCCCTAAGCATCCATCCAACCGCTTTATGTATTAAATCATGCGAATCCTTAAGAAGTATTTCTGAAATTTTTAATGTATCATTAAATTTATTATTTCGTATAAACCACAATGTAGAAATTATAGAAATACGCTTCTCCCATAAATTCTTCGACCTCGCCAACTTGTAAAGAATATCCTTGTTCTTATCTACCAAAAACTTTCCAACAATTTTGGGAGCAAAAGCATCCACTAAATCCCAATTGTTAATTTTTTTGGAATTTTTCAAATAAAAATTAAACACCTCTTCACTATTTTTTTCATATTTATTTAACAAAAAAACCAACGCACTAAATCTATGCTCATGTATTTTTGAATTCAATAAAACCTGAATTTGATCTAAATTTAAATCAAATTTTTTTACAAGATTTCTTTGAACAGGAACTTTAATTCCCAAAAAAAT
>CAYZYW010000018.1:0-11856 GCA_964482665.1 Candidatus Woesearchaeota archaeon | reverse complement strand
CTAACAATCGAATCAACAAAACCTTTAGCCTCTGAATTTCCAAGTTTAGTTTTTGTTTGACCTTCAAATTGAGGATCCCCCATTTTAACACTAACAATTGCAGTAATTCCTTCACGAGCATCATCACCTGAAAGCAAAACAACCTTTCCTGTTTTACTTTTCTTTTTTAAATAATCATTAACAACTCTTGTTAAAGCTGTTTTGAATCCTGAAACATGTGTTCCACCCTCGACAGTATTAATAGTATTAACAAAACCAAAAATATTTTCTCTGTAACCTGTATTATATTGAATTGCGATTTCAACAACTAAATCTTCAGAATCTCTTTTAAAATAAATTGGTTTGTGCAAAACATCTTTCGATTGATTAACCCATTTTACAAATTCAATTAAACCACCGGCGGCATAGAATTCCTCTTTTTTATCTTTAAGTTTATCAGATAAATCAATCTTCAAACCCGCATTTAAAAAAGCAACTTCTCTAAATCTCGTTTCTAAAATTTTATAATCAAAATTAATTGTTGAAAAAATTTCTTCATCTGGCCAAAATGTAACCTTTGTTCCACTTTTGTCACTATCAACTTTTCCAATTACTTTTAATTTAGTGATAGCATTCCCTCTTGAATATTCTTGTGTATAAATTTTTCCTTGTCGTGTAATTTCAACAATTAATTTTTTAGATAAAGCATTAACACATGACATACCTACACCGTGAAGTCCACCTGAAATTGCATACGATTTTTTATCAAATTTTCCACCAGCATGAAGTTTTGTTAGTGCAACTTCAACCGCTGGAATTTTAAATTGAGGATGAATATCAACGGGAATACCTCGACCATTATCCTGAATGGTTATTGAGCCATCAGTATTTATTACAACATTAATTTTCGAACAATATCCTGCAAGTGCTTCATCAACTGAATTATCCACTGCTTCATAAACTAAATGATGCAACCCCTCCTTACCTGTAGAACCTATATACATAGCTGGTCTTTTACGTACACCTTCAAGTCCCTCAAGAACTTTAATCGACTCAGCACCATAATCTTTTTTTGCATCCATCTATTGGAAAAAATCAACTTGCTTTATAAATCTTTTTATGTATTTTATCGTCGAGAAACAAAAAAATGAGGAAAATCACGAAGAATATTTATAAAAATTATCGTGACAAGTTATCTAATTTATTCAAACAAATATCAACAATTCCAGTTATATTTTTAGCAGCAGAATGCGGACGATTTAAATCAAAACCTTTCTCCATTTTTCCACTATCGCTCATTATAAATTTTATACGCTCATTATACTCTCTAAAATCAAAAACAAATTTTTTAATAAATTCAAAATCATTATAAATTTTGTAATTATTTCTAAATTCATTTAGATCTTCCAATGGTCCATAAATTAAATCATTCCAGGCATCACCAAAAAAATTTCTACTTTGAATTTCTGGCTCATTTTCATCATAAACAGATTCTTTTATTTTTTCCCAACACATATTCAATACTTCAATATACTGAAACATTTGTGAAATTTTTTCATCATTCATTAAACCTTTTAATATATTAACTTTATAAAAATTGTTGTGATAAATTACTTGCTTTATTAAAATAACTATACATATCTTGAGCAAGTTTAATTTGAGGATTTTCTAGAATATAACAAGGTTCGGTTTTTTCATCAGAAGATTTGATTATATAATTATTCATTTTACTTCTTTTTCTTCTTAGCTTTAAACATACTTTTAAAATTAAGAATCCATCGAACCTTTCTTCGTTTCATTAACATATTTTTTCGACATTTGGATGAACATAAATGATGAACAGTTCCATTATTCATAACCAAACTTAATCCTCTTGGATTTTCATAATCTTTTTTACAAAATGAACATTTAGGCATTTCCTTTCCCCTTTATTGTTATAAAATCACTTTGTACACCTTTATCGAATTCCCTATATGAAGAAATAATATAAGCATCATCCCCACATTTTGCAAGTAAATCATGATATTTTTTGACATCGCCAGCTTTAACATTTATTTTTACAATTGATTGATTATCCTTAAGAACATCATTAGCACTTTTTCCAAGATCTTTCATTATATTTCTTGTAGTTTCTTCTAAGCTTTTTCTAAAATAATGATCACACGCCCATCCCATCTTAATTGTGTGCTCCTTTTGTAACTTTAGACTTAATTCTTCGAGCTTCAATTTCTGTTTCTCTTAATATTAAAACATCGCCAACTTTAACCGGTCCTTTAACGTTTCGCCTCATTGATCGCCCAGTATCTTTACCTTCTTGAACTAAACATTTAACCTGTGTTATTTCACCTCGAAAACCTGTTCGACCAACAATTTCCTGAATTACAGCCGAAACTGCTTCTCCACTTGAAATCTTTTCTGTCTTTTTCTTCTGTTGCTGATTTTGATTTGGTTTCTTTGCCATTTTTCTCGATTAGTATTACTTTAATGATTTGATATCTGAAGCAGCGTCACCGGCATCGATAACAACTACTGAAGATGTTGAAACGGGAAGTCCTGCAGCAAGTCCAAGTTTCTGTTTGCTGTCAACAGCAAAACATGGAAAACTTTTTTCCTTACACAAAACCGGCAAGTGTTGAACAATTTCTTTCGGCTCAACATCACTCGCATAAATAACCAACTTAGCTGTACCTCGCTCAATCGCTTTAGTAACTTCGTTAGTTCCCTTTTCAATCTTTCCAGACATTTTCACTTTTTCAATTACTTGATATATATCCATTTTATTTCCTATCTAAGAACGTCTTCATTTGAACGTCGTCCATCAGATATTAATTTAGCGAATTTGTCTTTTTAAAACTTTGCGTATCAATAAATTAAAATATTTAACCAATATCGGCAAATCCCCACAACTTTTATAAATACCTTTTCTTTAAAACAATTATAAAGATGGTAGATAAAAAACATTTAGAAATTTCTAGTTACGTTTTAGGAACAATTAGCATTGTACTAGCCTTCTTTCAACCCTTAGCAGGATTTATTTTCGGAGTAATCGGATTCAAGCAATCAAAACAAAACAAAACCCCGTTAAGCAAACAAGCTAGAAAATTAAACAAAATAGGAATGATTTTATCTTTTATTATATTCGCTGTTTGGGTAACATTCGGAATAATTTCTTTAATAAATGGTATAGGAAGCGTTGAAAACTTCCCAATTTAAAATGATTAATAAAAATAAAAAAGCAGCAATGGAAATGAGCGTTGGAACAATTGTTACAGTAGTTCTTTTGATGACTGTTTTGGTTATGGGCTTAGTTTTAGTTCGTTCTATTTTTACAAGTTCAACAGATGCAATTGATGGAATTGATGCTGCAATCGATAAAGAGATAGGAGATCTATTTGGTGAAGATAAAAAAGTTGTTGTTAGGCCTAAAACCAATTTAGTAAAAATAAAGCAAGAAAAAGTTGAAGGATTTGGAATTGGAATAAAGAATTTGGAACGTGGTTCACAATCAGACTCATCTACCTTTTCTTATGAGGTGGTTGTCTCAAGTCCAGATAAAGTACAAGAAAAATGTGGTGTTGGTGGAGATCAGGTTTTATCATGGATACAAACTGGTGAAGCAGAATCAAATATTCCAATAGCTACTGGTGAGTATATAGCACAAGCGGTTCTTTTCGATATTCCAAAAGGATCCCCTCTTTGTACTTTTAGACTAAGGGTAAATGTTCAAAAAGATGGAACTGTTTATGGGAGTGCATTTATGGATATTTCAATCAAATAAACCTACATTTTTTAAATTAAATTAATCTTAACTTAACATGGAATTAAAATTTTACAATACCTTAACAAACAAAAAAGAAATATTCAAATCATTAAGAAAAGGAGAAGTTAAAATTTATGGATGTGGTCCAACCGTTTATTGGCATCAACACATTGGAAATTTGTTTCGCTACATTTTTGAAGATTATTTAATACGAGTTTTAAAATATAATAAATATAAATTAAATCATATAATAAATATAACAGATGTTGGGCATTTAACATCAGATGAAGATTCTGGTGACGATAAAATGGAAATTGCAGCACAGCGTGAAAAAAAATCTGCGAAACAAATAGCACAATATTACATTAAAATATTCAAGCAAGATTTAAAAAAATTAAATATAACTGAACCTGACGTTTGGCCAAAAGCTACTGAACACATTAAAGAACAAATAGATTTAATAAAAATTTTAGAAAAAAAAGGATATACATATAAAACAACAGATGGAATTTATTTCGACACATCAAAAGTTAAAGATTATGGAAAATTGGGAAATATAAATATTGAAGGACTTAAGGCAGGAAAAAGAATTAACTTAAAAGAAAAGAAAAATAAAACTGATTTTGCTCTTTGGAAATTTTCAGAAAAACCAGGAGTTAGACAACAAGAATGGAAATCTCCATGGGGAATTGGATTTCCTGGCTGGCATATTGAATGTTCAGCAATGTCTTCAAAATATTTAGGAAAGCAATTTGATATACACACAGGAGGAGAAGATCATATACAAATACATCACACAAACGAAATTGCTCAAAGTGAATCTGCATTTGGGAAAAAACCATGGGTAAAATATTGGTTACATAGTAGATGGCTTTTATTCAAAGGTGAAAAAATGTCTAAATCAAAAGGCGGAATTTTCACATTATCTGACTTAGAAGAAAAAGGATTTTCACCTTTAGAATATAGATATTTATGTTTAACAACACATTATAGAAAACAATTAAATTTTTCAATTGAAATTCTAAAAACAGCTCAAACAACATATCAAAGATTAAAAACATCAACATCTGAAATAATCGACGATAAAAAAATAAATAAAACTTATTTAAAAGAATTTGAAAATGCAATAAATGATGACTTGAATATATCAAATGCTTTACAAGTTTTATGGAAATTACTAAGAGATAAAAAAGCAACTGGGAAATACCAGACAATTAAAAAAATGGACGAAATATTCGGACTTGATTTATTTAAGAAAAATAAACTAAAAATTCCAAAAGAAATAAATGATTTAATCAAACAAAGAAATAAAGCACGCGGGCAAAAAGATTGGGAAAAATCTGATGCCCTTAGGGACAAAATAACAAAGTTAGGATATTCTATAAGTGATAAAAAAAATGGAATTGAAATTAAACAACTTTAAAACATCTGTAAAAAAACTTTCACCCTTGGGTAAAATAACTGGATTAATGTTTAAAGCAAAAAATACCCAAAATCTTTTGTTTGAATTTAAAAAAAATACAACAATGCCAATTCATTCATTTTTTGTATTTTTTAGATTCCTTGCTGTATGGTTAGATGAAAATAATAAAATTATTGAATATAAAATTGTAAAACCATTTACATTACACGCAAAATCAAAGAAACCATTTAGAAAATTAATAGAAATACCGTTAAATGTGAAAAATATTAAATTAATTAATTCTATCGTCGGGAAACACAATCTTTAAATACTTCAGCGACGTGAATATATTAAATATTATAAGGAGGTGTTATAATGGGAAAAATCATTGCAAAAGCTGTTATTAAAAGAAAACCAGGTTATCTTTATTACGTTGACGGAAAAGGAAACGTTTGTGAAGCTAAAATGGCTAGAGGCGGCAATAAAAAGAAAGCTGTTAAGAAAAAAGTCGTTAAAAAAAAGCCAGTTAAAAAGAAAAAAGTCGTTAAAAAAAAGCCAGTTAAAAAGAAAAAAGTTGTAAAGAAAAAAAAGAAATAATTTTTTTTCAAACTTACTTATTATTTTTTTATTTACTTATTATTTTTTTATTTACTTATTATTATTCTCTTCAATCTCAATAAGCCTTTTTATTTTAACCTCACGCTCTTTTTGCGTAATTCCACATTTAAAAAAATCGGCACCAAATCCAACAGCCAAATCTGCCAAAATTGTTTCATTCGTTTCTCCGCTTCGATGTGAAAAAACTTTTCTAATTTTATGCTTATCTGCCAACTCACAAACTCGCTTAACTTCCAAAAGCGATCCAACCTGATTCGGCTTTATAATAATTGCATTAATACTTTTCTTTTCAATTGCAGTTTTCAACCTTTTATAATGCGTAACAGTTAAATCATCACCAACTATTAAACTATTATTACAACCTTTCAATAACTCTGCAAAATCTTCAAACTCATTTTCACCTAAACCATCTTCAATATAAAATAAATTAAAATTCTTAATTAAATTTTTCAAATAACTCAACTGCTCTTTAGGGTCACGCTTCAAGATAGGATTTGAATACAAATATTTTTTACGCTTATAAAAACTTGACGCTGCAACATCTAATCCAAGCGAAACTTTAAATCGACTCAAAACATCCAAAACTTGACGCTCATTCAAAGAAACAATCCACGCATCCTCGTCATTTTTATTACTTTTAAAATTCTTATCAACTTCTTTTAAAAATCCTTCAACTTGTTTTTTTATTTTTTTATTTGCTTCCCAATTTTTCCTAACACTTCCTTCGTTTGGAATTAATAAAAACTCTTGAAAATCTGGATGTCTTTCAGATTCTGTATGAACTCCGCCACCGACACAATTGCCAACTAATCTAGGAAACTTATTCGCTCTTGAATCAATTAACTCCCAAATCTCAACATTTTTTTCTTTAGCTAACGCTTTAAGTGCAGCACTCTCTAGCGCAAACAATGTATTCGCACCAATATGCCCATCAACAACATTTTCAATCTGCCTTAAATCATTAAATTTATCAATAATATCTTCTGAAAAATATTCACCCAATTGATTCAAAGCGTCTATATCTTTATCTAAACTTTTAAAATAAATTTTTGTCGCAAACTTACCTGTCGATTTACCATTCGGAGCCGAAGCTGAAAATTTCCCAACATTTGTTTTAATTTCAACAAAAATAGTCTTATTTTTTCTTGAATCTAAAACTGATTTTGCACTCACCTCTTTAATTATCATAAATTATCAAAGTATAGATTATTTATAATCATTTCCCTAATATTTTAATTATATAATCCATATAAAAATATTTTTAAACTATAATTGCCATATTTCCAGTATGAGCAATGAAGATAAAGCATGGAGTAAAAAACATTATAATATTGAAGATATTGGTGAATATGATCTTAAGCCAACACCTTTTATTGATAAACACTCAGAATTTTTATTGGAAAAAAATATAAAAAAAGTCTTAGATGCTGGATGTGGACAAGGAAGAAACAGTCTTTATTTGGCAAATCAAGGATTTAATGTTATTAGTGTAGATTCTTCTGAAAATGCATTAAAATTATGCGCAGAACTTTTAGAAAAAAAAGGACACGTGTCAAAAACAATTCACAATAGACTGCAAAATTTAGAAAATGTTGAGACAAAATCAATTGATGCAATAATAAGTACAACAGTTTTAACACATATAGCTAACAATGACATTGGAAGTGTCATTGGAGAATTTTATAGAGTTTTAAATAAAAAAGGATATTTAATAGCAGATTTTGCAAACCACAAAGATTCAACATACGAATATATTTCTAAAGGTAAGAAAATAGAAGATAATGTTTTCTTAGAAAATGGAACAATTGTAGCATATAGAAACAAAGATGAAGTGGAAAATCTTTTTAATAAAGACAAATGGGAAATAATACTTTTAAAAGATGAAAGTTTTATAGAACCTCCACATCCTGGATCTAGGTCATTCGAACATGAACACAATTCATATGTAGTTTTAGCTCAAAAGAAATAATTTAGCTAACCCCTACAAAACCCTCCTCTTCTTAAATTATTTCTTTCCCAACCTCCAAAAACCCAACTTATTCAGCACACACAAAAGGACCGCTAGACGGGCCAATGTGGCATCCCAGAGTGCAATAAAGATGCTGCCCAGCATGAACGTGAGGAAGTTATAAAGAAACCAGGGGTTTCTTAAATAGAAAACTTTAAATAATCCCTAATGGTAATATTCATATAAATTTTAATTATTCTAAAAATGGACACAGAATTAAAAAACTCAATTTTGAAAACAGGAACTACAATTTTAGGGATCATATGTAAAGACGGAGTTGTAATGGCAGCAGATAGACAAACAACAGCTGGAAATATAGTTATGAATAAAGATAAAAACAAAGTTCGACAAATAAACGATTATCTCGTTTTTTCAGGTTGTGGAGTTGCTTCAGAT
Source organism: Candidatus Woesearchaeota archaeon (assembly GCA_964482665.1). GTDB lineage: Archaea > Nanobdellota > Nanobdellia > Pacearchaeales > GW2011-AR1 > CAYZYW01. The sequence goes on along the minus strand of CAYZYW010000018.1, from coordinate 3,693 downwards.
ATAGACAGAATTTCAAAACTACTTGTAGCTGAATTAAAATTAAAAGAACTGGGATCACATTCAAAACCAACCGTGAAACAAGCAGCAAACCTTTTATCAACAATGAATTACAATAATATACGACAACCCTCTATGATACCTCAGCAAGCAGGAGTTTTACTTGGAGGATTCAATGAAAATGAAAGTTTCGAACTTTACTCAATTGAACCAGCAGGAAGTGTAATGAAAGTTGAAAACTATGATGCAAATTTTGGATCGGGCATGCCTTATGTTTTAGGATTTTTAGAAAGACAATGGGAAAAAAATTTATCACTTGAAAAAGGAATAGAGTTAGCAAAAGAATCTTTAAAGGCATCAACACAAAGAGATACAGGATCCGGCTATGGTATAGATATTTTTACAATAACAAAAGAGGGTATAAAAAAAGTAGTTAATGAAAAAATCACTACGACATTCGAATAATTTTACAAATGAATATTTTAAAAAGCATTAAAGAAAAACTACCAGGAAAGATAACAGAAATAAATTTTGAAGGAGCAAATATTGTTTTATATACAAATAATGAAAAATTTTTCAGAGAAAGCGGAGCTCAAATAAAAGAAATTGTTAGCGAAATAAAAAAACGAATTGATTTACGAATTGACAAAAAGATACTTCCAAAAGAAGACATTGTAAAAGAACAAATAAAAGAAATAATTCCAAGAGAAGCTGAGCTGACAAATATAATTTTCGATCAACACAGAAGTATTGTAATTCTAGAAACTGAAAAACCGGGATTAGTTATTGGTAAAAATGGATCAATTCTTGAAGAAATTCGTAAAAAAACTTTATGGAATCCACAAGTTCAACGATCGCCTGCAATAAAAAGTAAAATCACTGAAAACATCCGAGAAGTTTTATATGCAAATAATAATTACCGAAGAAAATTTTTACATTCAATTGGAGAAAAAATTTATACAAATTGGACATCTGAAAAACAAGAAGGATGGGTTAGAGTTGGATTATTAGGTGGAGCAAGACAAGTTGGAAGAAGTTGCTTTCTTTTGCAAACTCCAAAATCAAATATCATTTTAGATTGCGGAATAGATGTTGCAGGACAAGGTCAAAATAAATTTCCAATTTTAGATGTACCCGAATTCGATTTAACAAAAATAGACGCTGTAATAATTAGTCACGCACATTTAGATCATGTTGGACTATTACCCTATTTGTTTAAAATGGGATATAGAGGACCTGTTTATATGACAGCACCAACAAGGGATATCGCAGCCCTACTTTCATTAGATTTTATTGGAGTAGCTTACAAGCAAGCAACAGCACCAATTTTTTCATCAAAAGATATTAAAGAAATGGTAAAACATTCAATTTGCCTAAATTACAATGAAGTTACAGACATAACATCAGACATAAGAATAACTTTATATAACGCAGGGCATGTTTTAGGCTCAGCACAGATTCACATGAATATAGGAAACGGAGCGCATAACTTTGTATATAGTGGAGATATGAAATATGGAAAAACACGACTTTTAGATCCAGCAACAAATAAATTCCCGCGTGTTGAAACATTACAAATTGAATCTACATATGGAGGAAGAGCAGATGTTTTACCATCAAGACAAGATACCGAAAAATTATTTTTAGATAAAGTAAGAGAAACTGTAGAAAATGGAGGGAAGGTTCTTTTACCCGAATTGGGATTAGGTCATGCCCAAGAAACAATGCTAAGAGTAGAACAAGCAATACGAACAGGCGAATTACCAAATGTTCCAATGTACGTTGATGGTATGATGTGGGATATTAATGCAATTCATACAGCTTATCCTGATTTTTTAGGAGGAGCAATAAAAGCTCAAATTTTCCAAGATAGAAATCCTTTCACATCAAAAATTTTCAAAAGAGTTGGATCACCCCTAGAACGAAAAGAAGTAATTGAGGGTGGACCATGTATTGTAATTGCAACATCCGGTATGCTTGTTGGCGGAGCATCTTTAGAATATTTAAAGCATTTTGCAGACAATGCAAAAAACCTAATGATTTTAAGTTGCTATCAAGGACCCGGTTCAGTTGGACGAAAACTTCAAGATGGTGAGCGAGTTGTAGACTTAGGCGGAGATTATGGAAATCAAAAAATAGAAGTTAAAATGAGTGTTGAACTAATAAACGGATTGTCCCCCCACTCAGGACGAAATGAATTAATGAATTATATTCGAAACATGAGCCCGCGACCAAAAAGAATAATTGTAAATCATGGTGAAATTTCAAAGTCATTAGACCTAGCATCCTCCATCTACAAAACAAATCATATTGAAACTGTTGTTCCTAGGGCACTTGAAAGTTTACGATTGCGATAATATTAAAAACTAAATTGAACTCTTTTATTTATGGATATAGGATTTATTGTAATTGTTGTAGCTTTCATAATTTATTATTTAACAATTTTAATAAAAGAAAGAAAAATAATCCAAGACCCAAAAGAAATTCTTGAAAAATTTCTATCAATACTTTTACTTTACGCCGGAATTTCAATAATATATTTTGCATTAACAGGAAATCCTTTTTTGAATGAATCTGAAGACAGCTATAGGATTTATCTTTTCATAATAGGATTTATAGCAACACTTTGGACAATCCCAAACCTATTAGAAGAATTTACATTCTTTAGAAAATTTCAAAAAAAAGGTAAACGAAAAAAATGAAACACACATACAAAATAACATTAATTCTACTTACAATGTTTTTATTTACACAATTTATTGGACTTTATGTCGTTGATCATTATAATCAATCTGAAAATGAATTGCCGTATGGGATGGAAGTTCCAGACGAAGTTCAAGAAAGCCCTGGAAGCTTTTTTCCATCACTAATCATAGCATTTATTATGGCAATTATTTTATTAACACTTCTAACAAAATTTAAATTCGCATTTATTTTGAAAGCATGGTTTTTTATTGTTGTAGCATTAGCATTGGGTTTAACTTTAAACGCAATTTTTCCATCTTTCTTAAATTCAGTTTGGATTTTTCTAGGAATTGGTTTTATATTTTCATTTTTCAAAATTTACAGACGTAATTATTTAATCCATAATACAACCGAATTATTTATCTATCCAGGAATCGCAGCTGTTTTCGTTGCAATCTTAAACATTTACACCGTAATAATTTTACTTATCTTAATTTCTCTTTATGATATGTGGGCCGTATGGCATTCAGGAATAATGCAAAAAATGGCAAAATATCAGATGGATCATCTCAAACTTTTTTCAGGATTTTTTATTCCATATATGTCAAAAAAAATAAAAGCCAAAATTAAAAAATTAAAAAAATCCGATTTGAAAAAATCGAAAATAAAAGTTAATGTAGCAATACTTGGCGGGGGAGATGTTATATTTCCAATAATCACAGCAGGAGTTATTTTAAAAACATGGGGATTTTTTGGAGCATTATCCGTCATCATTGGTGCAACATTTGGATTAAGTTATTTATTTTTCTTCGCTGAAAAAAAGAAATTCTATCCCGCAATGCCATATATAACAACTGGAATATTTTTAGGAATGGCGTTGTATAAATTTATTAGTTCTTTAATTTAGGATTAATATGGAAGTGATCTAATAACATCTTTAATTAAACCAGGAGTTTTACAGTAAACTTTATCTACAGCAGCTTCTCTTAATCTATCAGATGTAAAAATAAT
>CAYZYW010000017.1:0-12861 GCA_964482665.1 Candidatus Woesearchaeota archaeon | reverse complement strand
GGTCGCAGGTTCGAATCCTGTCCGGGGCATTTGTGAATAAATTCACAATCTTTGCGGAGGTGGCACAGCGGCTACTGCGCTTGCCTGCAGAGCAAGTATTCACGGGTTCGAGTCCCGTCCTCCGCTTTAATTAACGAGATTCCTCTCGTCTCAATTTGTTCTTAATAAAAAACTAAAATTAAATTTCTAAAACATCCAAATCTTTAACCAAATAACTTTCCTTAAATATTTTCTTCGCCTCTTCTAAAACTTCTTTTTTCTTAAATTCATAACGCTGACTAATATGCGTCAAAACAAGCTTCCCAACTTTCGCTTTTTTCGCAATCTCTCCACACTGCTTCGCTGTTAAATGATTATGCTCTTTTGCCTGATCTAAAAGATCATTCATATATGTAGATTCACAAATAAATAAATCTGAATTTTTAACAAATGGCACAATTCTAGAATTAAATTTTGTATCCAAAACAAAACCAACCTTTAAATCATCTTCAAAATATGTTAAATTTTTTGCCAAATATTTCCTACCATTAACTTCAACATTTTTTCCATTTTTTAAATCTTGAAGAACGGGGCCTTCTTTTAATTTAGATTTTTTTAACTTAACCTTATCAATTCTTCTTTGCCCAACCTTAACAAACAAGTATGCATTACAGGCAATTCCATGTTCCATCGATTCAGCTTTCAAATAAAAATCTTTACCTTCAAAAAATTTCCCTTCCACTTCTTCAATATTAATCTTATATTCTCTTCTAAAATTAAACAACCTCAATAAAGAATTAATAAAAATCTTCGTTCCCTTTGGTCCATAGATATAAAGTATTTTATTATAACCACTTAAGGCCAACGTCGACAAAAGTCCAGGCAAACCCAAAACATGATCGCCATGCAAATGAGTTAAAACAATTCTTGTAATTTTACAAGGATTCAATCTTGCTTTTCTAAATTGCCTTTGTGTTCCCTCACCACAATCAAATAAAATATTTTCACCATCATAGTTCAAAAGCATTGCGGGATGATTACGTTTCGCACTAGGAATTTGGTCAGACGTTCCCAAAAAAGTAACATTAACTTTCGATGTCATAAATAAATCAAAACAAAAGGATTTATTAAAGTTATCACTACCACTAACTCTTTAGAATTCTGCCTAGCGAAAACTAAAAAGGCGAAACGCTTATTTCAATGCTGTTGAAGCTGGAGAGATAAAAATAATTGTATCTCCACGCAAAAAAGTCAAGCCAAGATTTCTCTTTGTTTCATTTTCTTCCATTTCTCTTGTATTATCCAATACCAAATTGATATGGATATCAAAAGCCAATAGAGTACCAACAAATTGCTTGCCGCTCTTTAATTGCACCAGAACCTCTTGACCTTTAGATGTGTTCAACAAATCCAACGGTCTCTCTATTCCATTTACCATAAACTAACTTGTTTAATTCGTTTTATAAAGATTTCCAAACTAAAATGCAATCGAAAGCTATTTAAATTAAAATTAATCTCTTTAACTATGACAACGAAGAAAGGAAGAAAAATCAGTGGAGGAAAATATATCCAAAACCGAAAGAAAAAACTTAATGAAAGACTTGGTCAGAAAAAAATAGTAAAACTTGGAGAAGAAAAAAAGAAAACAGTTCGAACAATGGGTGGAAATTCAAAAACATATTTATTAAAAACAAATTTTATTAATGTGAACAATAATGGTAAAATTCAAAAAGCTGAAATTAAAAACGTATTAAAAACTCCTTCAAATAGATTTCTTGCAAGACAAAACGTTTTAACAAAAGGAACAATTGTTGAAACAACATTAGGTGAAGTTATAATAACAAATAGGCCAACACAAGAAGGAAATCTTAACGGAATTCTAACAAAAAAATAATTTATCACTAAAACAAAGAACCAAAAGTTTTATAAAAGATTTTTAACTATTTTTATTTATAAAGCTTACCCTTTTATAAAACTTAAAAAAATGGATTTCGTAAAAAAATGCCCCGAATGTGGGAGTGTAAATTTAAATTTTGACCCACACTTAGGAGAAGTTATTTGTAATGATTGTGGACTTGTTGTCGAAGATAAAATGGTTGATTCTGGAATTGATCTCCAAGGAAAATTTGACAAAGGTGAAAAAAAAGGACGAAGTGGGGCTCCAATAAGTATACAAAAATTCGATAAAGGTTTAACAACAAATGTTGGAGAAATTTCAGATATTTATAGATTAGAGTCAGGACAAACGCGAAAATTTTTAAGATTGAAAAAATGGCAAGAAAGAGTTTCAACATCAATTGAAAGAAATCTTAGGCTTGCAATGGCAGAATTACGAGTTGTTGCATCCTATTTAAATTTGCCAAATGTTGTAAAAGACGAAGCATCAAGAATTTACAATTTTGTTCTACAAAGAGGTTTAGTTAGAGGACGAAGTATGGAATCTGTAATCGCAGCGTGTCTTTATACTGCATGTAGATCTTATAATATTCCCCGAACATTAGACGAAATGGCAACAGCATCTGATGTCGAAAGAAAAGAAATTGGAAGAACATATCGATTTATTATACGAAAACTAAAGATAAAAGTAAAACAAAGCTCTCCAAAAGACTACATCTCAAGATTTTCATCTGTCTTAAAGCTATCACCTAAAACACAAAACAAAGCATTAGAAGTACTTAGTGACGCTGACAGAGTAGAATTAACATCAGGTAGAGGTCCAGCAGGAATTGCAGCTGCAGCACTTTATGTAGCAGCATTAATCAATGATGAAAAGAAAACACAAAGAGAAGTTGCAGATATTGCAGGAATTACAGAAGTTACAATTCGAAATAGATATAAAGAATTAATAGATAGATTAAATCTCGAAGACACAATAAAACGAAAAGAAAAAGAAGCTCGAGAAAGAAAGAAAAAGAAAGATTAATATTTCAAATATTTATTTTAATAAAAATTTATAGAACTTTTAAAAACAAATAACTTTTAAACTTAAAACTTTTTATTATTTCACCTATGCGGATGTGCCGGAGTGGTCAAACGGGACAGACTCAAAATCTGTTGGCTTATGCCTACGAGGGTTCGAATCCTTTCATCCGCATTTGATTCGAACGCGAGTATACGAGGGCGAGTTTTTTTACTTTTATCAATTTGCGAAGCAACGAAAGTGAAAGAAGGAGTAGAATCCTTTCATCCGCATTTGATTCGAACATTAATGTACAAAAATAAATTTTTTATTAATCTGCGAAACAACAAAAGAGTAGATAGAATTCTTTTTTTATATAATAATTTTAATATTTAGGTTTATTAATATTATTTTTAAAAAGCAATATTTTAACCTTTTCCAAATTTTCTTCCCAATTTGTAAAAGTTCCACCTTTCACATCAATACATTGAGCTTGTGTTAATAATTTTTGACTACAAAGAGTATCTATAAAAAATTTAACACCTGAATTTTCCGAATATTTTACATTTCCTATTTTTTTTAAATATTCATTAATTTTATTATAAGCGGTTACATATGTCCAATCAACTACTTCCATAATATTTTCTTCTTCATTTTCACATTTATTTATACCTGCATCCCACACACATCCACCGTCAATACCACATAAATTATTTTTGCAAGATTCCCCATTTGCTAATTTATTTGAAGAGAAAAATTTATAATCACTACATGAAACAATTCCCAAACATGATTCACAATTAGTCATAATTGGTATTGGACCAGCATATGAATTATACGAATAACAACCGCTACCCAAAGATTCTCCAATTTTTTTACACTCACTTTCATCACATCTTTCAAATACACCCTCTCCACAATCTGAACATTTTTCAAATTCACCTGTATTACTATTTGAATTAGAAGAAACAGGATCTTCAATACTATCTTTTGTTGGAATATCGTCTTTAGAAACAGGATTGATATCTGACTTTACTTCATCTAAATTGTTATCCAATTCCTTGTCGAGTTTTCTTATTTCTTCTGCAAGATCTTTGTTTAAAATTGTTTCACTCGCATCATAAATTCCCATTGTAATAAATTTGCTATTTGAAAATTCACTAAGCGTTCTTCTTGTTGGACCCTTATCTTCCCCTTGAAAAGACTCTACAAAAATCAATTCATCTGCTAAATTTTTTCCAAGATAAAGAAGATTGTGTGTCATTTTAATTTTAGTTTTACCATCTGAACATGTTTTATCACCATCCAAATTATTTTCCCCTCCTGGATTATATGAACTATATGGATAATAAACCCCCACAATCATTCCTGGCTTCAATACACCCTCCTTCTCAAACTCCTTTAATTTATCATTATTATCCTTACTTTTATCTGGGAATTCATGAATTATTATATTTTTAACTCCATTACACCATGCATCCACTGAAATATATTTTTTACAAAAATAATATGTAGCAGCATAACGAGCATATCTTGCACACATTGGAATGCTTCTTCCATCTTTTGTAATTCCATAAATATTTTGAAAACGCTTTACTTCTCCTATTCCCTTTATTATATTATCTATTTCTTCTTTTTCGATTTTACATTTAAATTTTGTCCCATCAGAAACTTGTTCAGAAACTTCTTTAATCCCCTGACTAAGAGCCATAAGAACTTCCTCTATAACCTGCACCCTATAACCTTCTACGGCCAACTCATCATATGCCCTTGCTCTCAAATAATATAATTGAACTTTCTCATTATTATAAAACACTTTCAAAATTAATTCATCATTTATTTCTAAAATTTTTTCATCATTACTTAATTTACTTAACCTTTCTTTTTCTTTCTCAAAATCAGCTATAAACGCCCCTTCACCTCTTAATGCATCGACTGTACTTCCTGCAACACTTTTCTCTGCAGATTCTCTTGCTCCAGATCCTTCTATTGCATCATCTATACTATCTGTATTTAACCAACATTTCAATCCGCCTTTCTCGCCACATGTTCCGACAATTTCCCATTTAGCCAAACCAGTCTTTGAATCAACATCAAACGATTGACCTGGATTATTTGTTGAACATACTCTCACAATTCCTCTGCTTCTAATATTTGGATCAAGCATCTCCTCAACACCCGCTTGAACATTTGGACTCAAAAGACTAAACGCACTTGCACTTCCAGATATACATTCTGATTCTGATTTTATATCCCCTGATTCTATTTGGCTTTTCATATATTCATCTTTAATATATTCTGATGCAAACGATGTTGAAACCTGCTTATATCCGCAATCTTCTTTTGCATTAACCGATATACATAATTTAGCATATCCTGAAGGTGCTGTAAAATCTTTTGTTTCCGATGCAAAATCCCCTTTTCCTATATAACCTGAATCAACTTCAACTCTCTCTGTGTCTTTATAAAAAGATCCACCTGTTGGACTTTTCAAATAAACTTTATAATATGCACCCTGATCATTTCCTGCAAAAATATGATAAAACACTTTATATTTCGAAACAGGTGGGACTGTAGCTGTTGTGTATGTCGATTCACTAAACCATGCATGATGTTGCGATGGTGAATCTGGTTCTAATAAAGCTTCAAAGAAATTACCACTTGTCGGATAACGTGCTGAAACAAATCCCTTACACGCTGTTGTTCCAACATCATCTGTAAGACGAGCATTAAATGCCTTGTAAGATTCAGCTCCATAATATTGTGTCATATAATCAACTGATTTATCTGCATTATCCCATGCATCTTGAACACCAAGATATTCTCCTCCACCTCTTGTTCCTTGTCCGGATAAAAGTTCAAACATTTTTGGAATAATCATTTTCGTAAAAGGCAATGCTTGACCCCAGAAAAACTCACATAAATAAATACTATGAATCTCATCGCAAATACCTATCGTTTCTCCTGTTTCAATATTATGCTCCAAGCATTTTTGATAATTTTTAAAAACCGAAAGTAAACCATCTATACCTGCCTTAACACCTGTTAAGCAAACTGGAACAAAAATCTTTTCTTTTATATTTGGCAAACATAATGCTATACTTCCAATAATTCCAGATTGCACAACATTGCTGACGTGATATGCTCCACCAAAATTACATCTACTTGACGGACATATTACCGGATCACACGCATTAAATAACAATAAACAATCTGTTGGCGACATAAAATCCTGACACATAACCTCTGGAACATCTGCCTGTGGTTTTCCTACTTGTAAACTATGTGCATCAATTTTAACACTCTTTTCACCATAAGCTCTTGAGGCAATCTCTATAGCATCCATTGCTTTATTAACAAGCCTACCTGTTTCCTTTTCACTCAAGCCATAAAATTCTCCATACATTTGTCCGCCCGGAGTAAAACTTCTACAATTGTCTGGAGTTATTCCTGAAAGAAAATCAATCTTTCCATTTTGTCCAACATTACATAAATAAAAACTATTTATTCTTCCGGATTCATCGTACGACCTAACTCCACCAAATACCGGCAATGTTTGCTTTGTCGCCGCATACCATCCATCACTTATATCAAAAGGAACAACCGCCGGCAATCCTTTATATGGAGCAGTTTCATAATAACGAACTTTTCTATCTACAATCTCAATAGTATTTTTATAATATATTTCAGAATATTTTTCAAATTCACTATACAATCCTTTTATTCTTAACTCCTCCTCTTTTTCAACAAAATAACCATCACTATCATACACCCTATCTATATAATACATATTATCTCCTTTCGGATTCAATCCAACAAAATACAATCCATTATCAATATCCACTGCCTGTATCTCATCGCCCTCTTTTATATCTCCTATATTTCTTTGAGTAACTGTTCCATCATAAAGCTCCTTTTGTTTATTTCCTCCTTTATAGCTTCTAAAAACTGAACTTCCAGCCAATCCTAAACTTTCTATTTTTCTTTTCGCCTCTGCTTCACTTGCCAACCCTTCTGCATTTGAATTTATTTCCGACAAAATTTTCCAACGCGAAACTTCTGACATACTTTTCAATTCTTCACTTGTATCTGTATTTTTAATAATTTTATTTAATCTATCTAAATCTCTAGCTTGACTTAAACTAATTACACCTTTATCAAAACCATTCTGTGAAAATGCAGCTGCAAAATCATTTTTATTTTCAATTTTATCACCTGAATTATATGGGCTAACAAATTCGTCATCCAATTCTCCATTTAATTTTTTAAGATCTTCTTCTAAATTATCTTGCGTAATTATCGTCTGATCATTCATTATTCCATACACTCTTTCAACATCCCTATCTATTTCTTCTGCGTGTTCAAGTAAACATCCGTCCAAAGATTGATCTTCTCCATTGGCTGATTTTTCTGAAATTTCATTTTTACAGATATCCATCCATCCACCATTGCTTCTCATAACCTCTGAACGCGCCATTGATTTTCCATCAAAATTAGTAAACAAATTTTTAACAGTCAACATTGTTCCAATTCCCAAACACGCGCCCTTAAATCCCTTAACAACAGTTCCTAATGCAGATGAAACATCTTCCCATTGACTAATCATTTCATCCAATTCTTTAACCATATTCTGAGCCTGTCCTGGAGACAATTGAATAGCCCTCTTTTCAATACCAATCTTATAACTAAAATTCGCCTGAGTTCCCTGATTATCTATCACTGGCAAAATAGAAACCTTCGCAACTTTTTCTAAATTTATTTTATTAACTTTAATTTTATATTTATTTTCACCGACAACAAAATATTCTCCCAAATTAATTCTTTGATCAACTGTTTTCCATCCCGCCTCTCTTAATGCCCCTTGACTTATTCCATTAAAATCAAAAGTAGCATATCCATTATTTAAATCCAATAATTCAAAATATTCATTATCTGAAACATAAATTTGTTCATTCAATCCAATAATTCTATCTTTACCTAGTTTTCCAGAATTACTTAATTCAATTTCTACACTTAATTCACTTAAAGAAGGTTGATAAACTCCATCAAAAGAAATTGTTTTAATTTTTCCATTTGATGTAAGACTAATTGAATCGATTGCATCATTAGCTAATTTTAAATCATTATCACATATACTCATTGTATTTTTAGAAAACGGATATTTCTCTCTAAATTCTTTACACAATTTAACAAAATCTTCTTTTTGTCCCAAATTTTCAGACATTAAAATTAATTTTTGTAAAGATTCTTCTCCGAATGTAAAATCAGATTGAAATTCCTCACCAGAAAAACCACTAACAATCATTCTATAATCTTTTATTGCGTTTTCATAATTTTCTTTCACATCTTCGTTTAAATTGTTATTACCTAAATCTGTAAAACCATTCAAAATAATTTTCGCACCATACACTTCATCCTCTTTATTGATTTCAATATTTTCTGTAATCTCCGTCCCTTTTATTAAATATTTTGTAAACCTCTCCAAAAGAGAACCTGTTGTTTTGACAACTGCACTAACCCCTTGATTAATTAAGCTTCCCTTTTGCTGATTCACATCTGCCCTATCAAACCTAGCAATTTCTCCAAGTATATTTGCATCTAGCTTGTCCGCATGCCCTGGCATTTGAACAAACCTAACATATAAATCTTCAATTCTGCCTGAATTCCCCCTTGTATTAACAAATCCTAAATATGCTGCCTTGTTGGGATCATCACTAAATGGCATCTTGTCTCCAACTTCATAACTTTTTGTTTCACCATTAATACTCAATTCAACCTTTGGACTAATTGATAACACATAATCTTCTCTAACAAAATTTGTTTCATCTGTTTCACAATTAAAGTTTACAAGCTGAATCAATCCCTTAGTATCAATATTCGTAATGCTACATTTATTATCTAAAAACTTTTCACCATCTGCTAATTCAACTATATCCCCATTAATATTTAATTTAACTCTTGTATCTGGATTTTCTAAACCATCCAACCTTATTCTTAACGCTGCATTACAATCATAATTTGGCAAATAAATATTCTCTGATGTTTCCCCTTTTTTCAAATTAACAGTTCTAAATTTTTTATCATCATCTACATATATTGAAATCGCTGCACCATTCTCTGTAACACCTTCTGATCTCAAAAATCCTCTACCACTCCAAAAACCATATTGATTATATTTTAAAGACCAATCACTTGCAGACAATTCAGGCAAATAATAACTAGCAGCGCCAACCCCGAACGCTTTTTCAACATCATATTTAATATTTGCAACAAGCGTACCTTCCACAAAATCAGGCATTTCTGATTCTTTTTTTTGCTGTTTTAATACAATTGTAGCATAACCAATATTTTCCATTACGGGTGAATTCAATAATGTTTTTTGACTACCTGATATTGCAGCTTTTGCAGGATGAAACCCAACTCCACTTACTTCTTTAGGATATTGACCCTGAAAATTTATATAATTAATTGCATCAACATCTATTAACGGATTAACTTTAGTCGCCATCAATTGACAAAACACGGGAACATTTTGCTCCTCTAATAAATCAGATGTAACAACCGCAGGTGTACAACCAAAGGGTGCAATCTGAACTATAAAATCTTGACCAAGTCCACATTCTTGATTATCTTTAAATCCAGGAAAAATTTCAACACCTGCTCCATAATTAAAACCAATTGAACTTGCACCTGGAGATGTATATTGCGGATTCGAACGCGAATAACTCGCCATAACTGTTGACATAATCAATAAAACACCAATCAATAAAACAATTCCTAAATATAAATTCTTAAACCTCATTTGAAAACAACTCCCATTCCACGATCCTCGAAAATAAGATAATTATTTTGCAATTCATCAATTGTCTTAGGAATCTTCAAACTTTGTACATTTAATCTAATCTTATTTGAATTAATTAATTCCGATTCTAAAACATAATACTCTTGCGTTCCGCCACCCGATAAAACATTTGAAATAATCTGAGCAGGCATTTCAACATCAAAACATTTTTCTCGCGTCAAACCAAACAAACCACCCAATCCTGTTTGGGGGACATCAATACATTGATTTGTTTGTGAAGCTGCAAATTTCAAACTTGAATTTCTATAAACTGTAGCTCTAAATTCATATGATCCTTCACTTAATTCAATCTTTTTAAAATTCGGATACATTATTGTGTCTGCTGAATTTTCAGATGTTACACTAATTATAACTTCTTTACTATAAGGTTGGCCATCCATGAAAACTTCAATTTCTTGCTCATATAGTTTGTCCATTAAAATATCCACATACCCTCCATTAATAGATGAAAACATTTCTCTTGATTTTCTATACCCCTCCGCTCTTGCAACAACAAATCCATTTGAACATTGTGGAAAATTGCCCTGTAAACTTTCACTCAAAGATGTTTCCCCAACATTACACGAAGCACCAAGACATTCATATGAAATATCTGCAATAACTGAGTTTAACTGCATATCATATGCATTAACCTCTACAACTGTATCTTGATAATCACACAACGGGGGAATATCGAATTCAGAAGCAATAGATTCTAACGCTTCCCTTGGTCTATTCCCCTTAATAACAACTGCAACAGGAAATTGAAAAACCTCCCCCATTCCACCTTGTCCATCTCCGCTATAAACCTGAATCAGAACAGGATATCCTAAATTATAAACAAAGTGATACGGAACATAACAAAATCCTAAAATACCCATTCCCTGTTGATTTCCAATAGGTTTAGAAATTAATAAATTACTATCAACTGGTGCAACTTCAAAATTATTTGTCCAATTTTTTGAATTCAAAAATCTTACATTTTCATCAATATCTAAATCAACAACAAAATATTTATTTTCTTCTTCGCTTAATGAAAAATCATCACCTGCTTTTAATGCAATAGTATTCGCCTCTATTGCAATTTCAAGATTATTAAATACTTCATCTGCAACCCATGTTAAAGGTGAACATGTTAACTCAACGCCATCAACCGGAGCATAAAGCCTCAATGTATCAACTGCATATTTTTCTAAAAATAAATCTTCCTGCTCTTTATCATAAATCTTTTTTGCCGAATCATACAATTTGCCCATTTTTGAATTAACAACAATTTCATGCGTTGTAATTCGAGCAACGTCTTCAGCTTTCTCTACAAAAAAATTCATCTTCATTTTTAATTCAACTTTATCATTTTTTAAATCAACCTCTCCTTTTCCAGATTCAAAATTAATAACATAACCCATTTCATTATATTTATCAAAATCACACTCTCTACTTTTTTCTTCAACAAAACGTGCTAAATCTTTTTCCATTTCTCGTATTGTCGGAACTTGTTCTTTTTGTATATTATTTCCAGAAACATAATACCAATACGGAACAGCATTTCCTAAAAAATCCAATTGAGATGAAAAAGGAGAGTATGCCGAGCCTGGCTCAAATTCCGGCAAATAAATATAACCACCCTGACTTCCCAAAACATCAAGCCCCAATCTTAAATTATCTTCCAAGCAAGATGTTAATGCAGCATAAACAGGCTCTATACTTACAGGTATTTTTTCAATATCAACACCACCTCGAAAAGCAAAATAAGCAATAACTCCTGCAACAATCACAATTGCAACAATTATAAAAATTGTAACTTGTGCACGTCGATTAACACCCCTATTTATCATTAAAAAATAATGCAAATAACATATATAAATATTTGTGCATTAAGAAAACATAAAATAAATAAAAATACCCGTAACAATTATAATTGCAACAATTATAAAAATTGTAACTTGTGCACGTCGATTAAATTTTAAAATATTCATTAAAAAATAATGCAAATAACATATATAAAATTACGCATCAAACTTTACTTTTTTTAAAACGATAATGATTTACTCCACCCCATAAAACCAAAACACCACCAATTAATATTATCCATTTGTCAACCTGCAAAACAAATTCAGGAAGAACATAAAATACTAAAGCAGAATTGATTAAATACATACCAAAAACAACATAAACAATAAACCACATTAATGACTTTATAACCGCTTTCATATTCAATTAAATGTTTTCATATATTTAAATCTACCTTTTACTTTTCCGCCTTTGACTTGCCCCCAATTTTTATCCAAATACTTTACATTAAAATCATCTGTATTTAAATTTGCCAACTTACACATATCTTCAAAAACTTTTTTTGGAATTAATCTTTTCTCAGAAAAATAATTTTTTAAAGTGGAATATGGAACCCCTAATCCAAACTGCAAAAATGCTCTCAATGACGGACAATTTAATTTTTCCAAAACATTCTTCATAAATTTTCTTTGGAGCCTTTTTTTTGAGAAGTTATCCCCTCGAGGACCCCTTCTAAATTTTATTCTCATTGATTAACTACGGGACCACAACTATAAAAAACTTTATAAAGAAAAATCTTCTTCAAATTACATGAAAATTCCAAAAACGACAAAAAGATTTTGTCCGTATTGTAATAAACAAACAGATCAAAAAATAAAATTAGTTGGAACAGGTTTTTCAAGAGGGACTATGACACGTGGAGGTGGAAGAGTTAGAGCAAAATTAAGAGGTTTGGCAAGAGGTATTGGAAACTTAGGAAAATGGGGATCCAAGCCAGCTCAAACAAAGCACAAAAGAAAATCAAAAACAACACGAAAAACAAATATTATGTACACATGTAAAGTTTGTAAAAAGTCAAAATATCAAAAAAGGGGGCAACGTGCAGGTAAGCAAATACAAGAATAATGGCAATAGCAAAAAGAAAAAAACGATTTTATAATGTAGAAATTCCATTGATAGAAAAAGAAACACCTCTTGTGGCTTTTGATTTACAAGATCTAGATAATAAATACTTAAAATATGACATGACTCGACTTTTACGAGGAAAAAATATATTACTTCAATTTAAAATTAAAGTTGAAAATGAAAAAGCTATAGCAAAACCAAGAAGTTTGAAAATATTAAACACTTT
>CAYZYW010000016.1:0-13288 GCA_964482665.1 Candidatus Woesearchaeota archaeon | reverse complement strand
GGAATCTCTTAATCGCTGTTAAACTCTCCGAAGGATTGAATTTTAGTGCAACGTTGCGTAGCGAAACGGAGGGAAAACTCAAAGTCGTCGTGTCTATAGTTTTTTATAGGGTTGCCGCCGTCTAATAAAGATTCAGTAATTAAAATAATTGAAGAGTTTCAGAATTTCCATAAGCTAAGTTAATAGCTTTTCAATACCTTCCACAGTTCTTCTTAATTGGTTTTTTGGTATGTTTAATTCTGGATTAGATTCTTGCCTCTTATCTAAAAAATACTGAAATTGCTCCTCAGTAAGTAGAAAGTATTGTCCATCACTAAAACGACTGAATTCAAAAGAACCTAAGTGAACACTCATAGATTTGTTATTATTTCCAATCCAACCTACAGAATAAAGTGGGCCACCACACATCAAATCCCATTGATCTATCTCTGGATGGTCTTCTCTGCTGAGGTTATGAGCAAAATTCATCATGCCATATTCAAAATCATGATGATGCATCCATCTCTCTCCTGAACTAATTATCCAGTCTCGAATTCGATTCCCATATTTAATCACATTAATTATATAATCTTTGTCCCCTGGAAAGTCTTCGGATGAATACTTCCTTCTTTCTCCGAATGTGAAACCTTTTGGTATGATAACCCCTCTACTCAATGGTACTTCCATATGGCGCGTGATGTCTTCTTCATTATCAGAGGAATAATTGTTACAAATTGGACATTCATAGAGTGTTTTTTTAATAGGTGTTCTTTTCATTGTCATACTATAGGAATAACAATACCTTACTTAAAGATTAACCACCCCTAATGGGGCTACTTATAGTAAAATTTATAAAGTTTCAAATAATCATTATTGATATGTTTGAAAAGATATTGATGAACATTGGACTTACAAAGGGGGAAGCAAAAGTATATTCTGCACTTAACAAGATTGGGCAATCTACTATCGGTCCAATAATCGATGAATCAGGTATATCGAGATCAAAGATATATGATGTACTGGATAGATTAATGCAGAAAGGTTTAGTTTCGTATATAATTAAAGATAAAACAAAATACTTTCAGGCAAATGAACCCACAAAGATAAAGAAATTTTTGAAAGAAAAAGAAGAGAAAATTCATGAAAATGTTCTCGAGATAGATAAATTAATACCTTTGATGCAAGAAAAACGAGGAACAGGAAAAGAGGTATCAACTGTACAAGTATATGAAGGATTTCAGGGCATTATGTCTGCACATGACCATATGTTTACAAGGTTGAAAAAAGGAGAAGAGTATTTTTTTTATGGAATATCTGCATTTCAGGAAGAGAAATATCATTCTGTTTGGAAAAAAGATCATGTAAAAAGAGTTCGTTTTGGGATAAAATGCAAATTGTTATTTAATCAAGGAACACCTAAAGAAGTGATGAAGAATAGGAATAATTACAAATATTGCGATACAAGATATATGCCTAAAGGAATGGAAACTCCTGCATGGGTGATGGGATATAAAGATGTAACAATAATAGGTTTACAAAGCAGAAATGGGATGGCTATAGAGATTATAAATAAAGAAATTGCTGAATCTTTTAGAAGTTATTTTGAGATTTTATGGAATCTGTCAAAACCATATCAGTAAGAAGTTAGGCGACAACCCCCTTTTAATAATTCTACACGACGATTGAATATAACATTGGGGATAAGGAAAGTTCTTCTGACCTCGAGACTGGAGCGGAACCTCGCAGGCTCGAGCTGGAAGAAGAATTTGGGGAATTTCTGCAAGAAATTCCTCTTTATCCCCTGTTAAGTCGTGGGAGCGAACAAAGAATATTGTGAGTGAGAGCCTGCAAGGCGTTACCGAGCGAAGCGAAGGAGTTTTTTCTTCTGCGTTAAGAAAATTTAAATCTCCTATCTTGGGTGGGAAGCGCGCGCTTTTTTGCTTACTTTTTTCTAAAAAAGAAGTTTCCGTTAACTTAATAAATAAGGACATTATTTTTATTATTATGGATTATAAAGAAAAAATAAAAATTGTAAAGGAAGTCGGAGAAGAGATTATTTCTGAAGAAGAGCTTAAGGAACTTTTTTCTAAAAAGAAAAATCCAATCGCATATGATGGTTTCGAACCTTCCGGAAAAATTCATATAGCTCAAGGTTTGCTCCGTGCAATAAATATTAATAAATTAACCAAGACAGGAATCAAATTTAAAATGTGGGTTGCAGATTGGTTTGGGATGCTTAATAATAAGATGGGGGGAGATTTAGAAAAAATTAGGATTGTAGGAGAATATTTTATTGAAGTATGGAAAGCTTGCGGGATGGATCTTGATAATGTTGAATTTATTTGGACAAGCGAATATATCAAAAAACACCCCGAATATTGGGAAACTGTTTTAAGGTTGAGTATGAATGCAACTGTCCAGAGAGTTTTAAGGTGTGGACAGATTATGGGTCGTGAAGAAAATGTTTCCAATCCTTCTTCATATATTTTTTATCCGATAATGCAAGCCGCAGATATTCATCATCTCGAAGCAGATATTGCTCAATTAGGAATGGATCAAAGAAAGGTAAATATGCTTGCTCGAGAAATATTTCCAAAACTGGGATTTAAGAAACCAATTGCAGTTCATCATCATATGCTTATGGGATTAACTGAACCAAAAAATATTGGTTTAAGGGGAATTGATTCTGCTATCTCAAAGAAAATGAGTAAATCTAATCCAAATTCGGCTATTTTTATGACCGATAGTGAAAAAGAAATTAATGAAAAATTTAAGAAAGCTTATTGCCCGGAAGGCCAAGTAGATGACAACCCGGTTTTAGAATATTGTAAATATATAATTTTTGAAAAAATTGATACATTTAAGATAGAAAGACCTGAAAAATTTGGGGGGAATATGTCATATAATTCTTATGAAGATTTGGAAAAGGATTTTATTGAAAGGAAAATCCATCCTATGGATCTGAAAGAAGCTTCTGCAAAATATATTAATAACCTTCTTGAACCTGTTAGAAAACATTTCAAAGAAAATGAGAATGCTAAGGAGTTATTGAAGAAAGTGAATAACTACTTAGAAAAATGAAAATTCTATGTATCTCCGATCTTCACTTTGGAATAAGTAGAAAAAGGTTCTCCGAGGTTTATGGGGGAAAATTACCCAATCAAAAAGAGATTTTAAAAAAGATGGAGGTATTCTGTGAAAAAAAAAGGATAAACATTCTTATTATTGCAGGAGATATATTCGACTCCGATAAACCATTAAAACAAGATATAGATTTTTTAAGAAAATTTTTCAAGAAGCTAGCATTATTTAACATAAAAGTTTTATTAATTTCTGGCAATCATGAAATCAAAATGCAAAAATCATTCTGGAACGAGAATAAATTCCCAGAGAATATTTTTCTATTGGATAGAATAAAATATATTCGCGGATTGCAGATAGAGAATATCAATTTTGTTGGAAGGGGATACAATCAAAAGATATGTCCAAAAAATATAAAAAATATAAAAAATATAATAAATGTTTTAATATTACATAAAGAAATATCAGGGGATTTGGTTTCCAAGATTTATCCAATTAAATTAAATAATAAAAACTCATTAGACTTAAAAGAAATTAAAAAGATAAATTTTGAAGTAAACATACTAGGACACCTCCATTCATTTTTTAGATTAAATTTGGGAAATAAAAGAGAACTAATTAACTGTGGATCAATTATGGGAAAACCATTTAAGAATGTCTCAGGAAAAACAGGAATAATCTTAAATATAAAAGACAACAAAGTAAATATAAGAATCAATAAAAAATGGAATTAAATATAAAAGAAATTTTAGGAAGATTTCCACTAAGAGTAGCAATCACTGATTTTTGCAATTTAAAATGCTTCTTTTGTTCAAATGAGGGAATGGGGAAATGTAATAAAAATAAGGAAAATATAGATTTTAATCATCTAGGAAAATTATTAAAAATTTTAAGAAAAGAGGGTCTTACAAAGATTGCATTAACGGGCGGGGAACCCTCTATCTACCCAAATATTAAAGAATTATTAGACTTAATAATAAAATTAGATTTTAAACAAACATTTTTTCACACTAATGGAGTCTTTTTAGATAAGGTTATGGCTAATTTAATTCATTTTACAAAAATAGGAATTTCAGTTCATTCTTTTCAATTTTCCAAATGGAAGAAAATAACGGGAGGTTCAAAAATGCAGTTTAACAACTTGCTTTCAAACCTAAAAAATATAAAAAGACAAAGAGAAAATAGTAAAGATTTTCCTTTGGTAGAAATAAAACATGTAATAGTTAAAGGCATAAATTCAGATAAAAAAAGTTTAAAGAATACTCTAGATTTTTGTGCAAAAAATAAGTTTAAATTTAAGTTTTTAAATTGTGAGCCTATAAATCAAAATGATTTAAATCATGTTGAATCAGATGAAGAAATAAAAAGAAGATTGATTGATATTGGATGTAAACCAATTTCTCAGGATAAAAATTTCAGGGGAGAAAAAGAATATAACCCTATATATTGGTTCGAATACAAAGGACAAAAAGGAGTGTTTATAGAAATTGGCTGTGGCAACAAAATACCTTGTAAATATTGTTATAGCACTAATGAAATATTTTTAACTCCAACTTTAGAAATAAAACCTTGTCATCTAAGTAATGCTAAATATGATTTAAAAGATAATATTAAGAACGAACAAAAAAAGGAAATATTGGAAAAGATTTACAAATCAAGACTATTTTTATTTAATTTTCCTAAAACAAATAAAAGGAGACATTGGGAAAATGAAAAATAATTTACTAATTATTTTTTCTAAATATCCTAAGAGGGGAAATACAAAAACAAGGTTATCCAAAAAAGTAGGTGAAGATTTATCTTCAGAGATATCTAAGGCCTGTATAAACGATTTAATAAAAAATTTAGATAATCCATGTAAAATTTTTGACATAAATATAGTTACTGGAAATAGGGAAGATAAAATCCTATTTGAAAAAGAGTATAATCTAAAGGTTCATGTTGCTCCTAATTTTTCTAAAATAAAGCAGTTAGAGATATCTAAAAAATTTAATAGTATATTTTCAAAATTTCTAAAAGAATATAAAAAAGTAATCTTAATCCCAATGGATTTACCATTCATTACATATAATGAAATCAATAGGGCATTTTCCAAATTCAACTCTAAAAAATTTGTTATTGGTCCCGAAAATAATGGAGGGGTTTATTTGATTGGTCTAAGTGGCAAGTATCTTAAAAATTATTTTAGAGAAGTTCCTTGGAGTACCGAAGAGTCCTTTTTTTCTTTGTTGGAAAATTTTGGATGTGAAAAAACAGCCATATTAAAAAAAGAAGATGATATTAACCATTTAGAAGATTTATATAAAAATGCCTCAAAAATAAGTAAAAACTGCCATTCGTTAAAGAAGATTATGGAAAAAGTTAAAGAAGTTAATAGGGTAAAATATCAAGTTCATGTTTGCTGCGTTATTAAATATGAAGAAAAATTCTTACTTATTAAACGATCAGAAGATAAGATAAAATATCCCGGCTATTGGGGGCTAGTTGGAGGTCATCTAGAGATTGAAAATAAAAAAGATGGATTAATCACTGAATTAAAAAGAGAAATAGAGGAGGAGACTGGACTCAAGCCCAAAAATTTTACACTATTAGAAAACCACATCATTAAAAATAATTTGTCAATTTGCTTCTTTGCGAGATTAACAAAAAAGGAGAAAATTCTTAAAAATCATGAAGTGGAAGAATATGCTTTTTTCAAGATATGTGATTTGAAAAAATTAAAATTAACTCCCCATACTAAAAAAAGAATTATATTGTCTACAAAACTTAAAAATCTTTGATTTTTAGCTATCTAATTTTTCGATAGAAAAATTGCGCGCGCTTCTTCGGATGGGAAATATATATTGGAGATTTAAATTTTTAGCAGAAGGAAAATTCGACTTAACATCGCGATTAAGGAAAGTTAATTTCTCCCGCGAGTTTACGAGCTGGCTGAGAAATTAATTTGGGAAAATCCTGCAAGGATTTTCTCTTTAATCGCTGTTATGTCTGGGTGAGCGTAGCGAAAGTCTGCAAGACGTCCCCGAGGATTTTTCCAAAGGAAAAACCGAAGAGTTGAGTTTGAGTTTTATTATATTAATTTCTACGAAGTAGACTATTTTTTAGGGCACGCGCGTTTTTTTGTTTCTTTTTTTGAAAAAGAAAATAGAAATAATCTGGGTGTGGCAGACTCGCTTTTGCTTCTTTTTCTAAAAGAAGAATGTTTTATTTTTTAGCAATTAAATAAGCAATTTTGTTAGTTTGTTCCTCTTCTTCGTCATAATCTTCATGTTCTTCATAATCTAAAATTTTCCAATCAGAATATAAGCTCTTTAATTCAAGAGATTTAAAATAGTACCCTTCTGAATCTTCTTCTTGGGAAGGATCTCCTTGTAAAAATACTTCAAATATATTTAAGCCATCCTCTTTTGTATGTTTTTTTATATTATTTATCAATTTTAAAGCATTTTTTTCAGGAATAAAATGAAATATACCAGTTCCAATAATAATGTCGTAATTTTCTTTAATTTCAAAAGTTTCTAGGTCTCTAACAAGAGCATTTATTTTTATTCCTCTTTCTTCTGCTTCTTTTTTAATATTATTAATTGCAGTTTTTGAAAGATCTATACAAGTAACCTCAAAACCTTTTTCAGCTAAATCCAAAGAAGTTCCAGCTTCCCCACAACCTAAATCAAGAATTTTTCCAGATTTTTTATATTTAAGCATGTCTTCGATTAATTCTTCATCTTTTTCGAATGCAAATTCATAGCCTTCTTTTGAGAAAACTTTTTCTTCAAAAAACATTTTTTCTTCAGTCATCTTTAATCATTTTCTCCTTATTTTTAATGAACTTTTTTATTTGCTCCATGATTAGATTTATATCTAACTTTTTATATTCTTTTCTGTTGTATCCTTCTCTAAATCCTTCAACAAGTTTTGACCCAACTATACTCGCAATGGAATTCTCAAAACAATTCATAGAATCATAAAAGGCAGTTATTGCTAAATTGTAATCTGTTTTAGCCAATTCTTTAAAGACTTCATCATCATTAATTTCTTCTTTTGAAAAACAACTTTCCAAATCACAAACTCCAATATTTCCATCTTCGCAAATTAATTCATTTCCATACCACGAATTACTTATCCCCCTTAGATATCCTTCATCGTGAAATTTTCGGTAAATACTTCCGATGTTTCTTGCTAATTCAAAAAATAACTTTGAATAATATTTTTTAAAATTTTCAAATCCCTCTTTTATTGAATATTGTGGAAAATTAAAGGAATTTTCTTTCAATGAAAAAGAACACTTATTTCCATATATATCAAAAAATAAGTTAAATAGATAAATCATTGTGAGCTCATCTGCTCTAAAATCAGTATCTATTTGTTGAATTATGGCAACTGCATCATCTTTTTCAAAAGGAGTTTTGATTTTATATAATCCGACTATTTTTTGAGGGATTAAAAAACCCTTTCCCCTTAATTCGTTTTCAATTTTAATTTCTCTTTGAGCATCTATATTACTCATTGCTCCTCCAACTTCATTATCTGTTTCTTCAAAGAGTGTGTTTTTTATTTCAAATTCCCTATCCGGGATTTGTTTATCCACGAATCCTTTATTTCTGTAACCATTCCTTTTAATTTTGTAAAATAATTTATTCAATTTAACAATCGATGATCCTGCCCCACTACTTAATCCTTCAATATCTCCATTTATTGATTTGATCATATAGGCAATTTCTTTATCAGAATTAGAGAAAACTATTTCAAAAGGGTATTTTTTTAGTTTTAAGGGAATTCTTTTTGCAATAGATAAACTAGTTGTAGGGGAATTATTTTTTTCATTCCAGCCACTATGTGTTCCAATGGCAAAAGAAGGATATTTAAAATTTATATCCATTTTTAGCTCCTCCTCTTAATTGGCAAAATTTGTATTTTTATTGAATCATTTTTGTCTAATTTTTTTGCTATTGCGGGACCACCTGAGCAAGTAGTTTCTAGCTTATCACAAGAACCACATTCCTGAAAGACTCCTTCTGACATATAAGGTTTTTTAACTTTATTGATTTTATTATAAGCTTCCCTAAATGAATTAAAATCTGTTAATGGGGGAGTTCTACTTGGAGCCATTGGTAAACATCTCCAAATTTTTAAATTTGTTGAAATGTCAAAAAAAGGCGGACATTTATATTGAATATCATTTTCACCTCTCTGGAATAAATGGCGATCTTTATCCTCTATTGCACAATAAGGAACTGTTAAATCTGCCCATGTTTCAATCCCTCTTTCGTTTGCTTCTTTCACAATTCTTGTTGCCAGTTTCCCAATTCCCTTTAATCTATCTTGAGCTTTATATCCTTCTGTTTGTCCAGTTTGACAAGTTGGCTCCATTATAGCCCACCTCAAATCAAAACCATATTTTTCAGCAATATCCAAATGTTCTCTATAAGCATCTTTTGAACTTGCAAGGATTAATCCTAAACTTACTGAATGACCTTTAAGCTGTTCACAAGTTTCCATAATTTGATCTCTTTTCTTGGGAGTATATCCTTTAGATCCTAAAAATGTTACTTCAAAATCTATTGGATAATCGATATGTTTAAACTTTTCCCTAAAATCATCATTCCAAAAACCATTTGTGCTAAATCCTACTGGAATTCCAAGACCATATATTCTTTTTCCGAATTCTAATGCTTTTGGATGTAGAGAAGGTTCTCCCCCTAAGATATTGACTTGTGCTAATTTATCTTTTGAAAGCATTGAATAAAACCCTTCAAAATTTTCATCAGACATATATTTTGCAGATTTTTGTTCTTTCATATAATCATTAGCAATGCACCAAGAACATCCAGCATTACATGTAGATGTGATTAACAAATTCGCACATAAATCATCTAGGGTGTGTTTTAATTCTGTCATTTTCTATATATTGTTTTTAAATTATAATTTTCTGCATCAAAGAATTTTTTTGCAAATTCTGCAACAATTTTAGGATTGTATGCTTTACAGCTAAATATATCTAAGTAAGCATTATTTGTCTGATTAGCAAAGTGACCTGAAATTAAGGAAGTTTCTATTAATTGAGTCATTGAAAAACCGGCAACTTTTTCATCTTCTCCGAAATGAACAACCTGAGTTTCTCCAAAGGTTTTCATATCAATTAATTTCACTAATTTCTTAACAAATTCTTTAATCTTTTCAGCATTTCTAATTGCATTAGAATTGCAGTTGTGTAAATCTATCGATGTTGCCATTCCCCACATATTAGTTTCAGTAATTTTTTCATTCATTTTTAATTACTTCCTCAATTGGGTTTTCTAGTGTAGAAATTCTTGTATCTGTTTTCATTATATTTTTTAGATATTTTGGTTCAACTAATGCAGATTTAAATACATTAGAATCTAAGTACTTTAAATCAAAAATATTTCTATTCTGAAATCTTTCTTTTAATGTTTCTTTATCAATTTCATTAAAATTTACATCATTAGAGCATAACCCAAAGGATAAGGAGGTTCCATAGATTGGAATAAAAACAGAATGATTTCCAACATATTTGAATACGGATTTCAATGTTGAAATAATTCTACTGAAAAGTTTTGGATAATGTATATATGCTTCGGTGTGCAATGATAAAATGCCTTTTTTATTTAATCTTCTAGAAATTAATTCATAAAATTCTTTTGTATATAACTTTCTTGATTCTCCCGACGGATCTGTTAAATCCAGAATGATAACATCAAAAGTTTTTTTTGTATTTTCTAAAAATTTAATTCCATCTTCAATTCTAAGAGTTACTCTTTTATCATCAAAAGAATTTTTATTAATTTCAATTAGATATTTCTTTGAAAATTCTACAACTTCTTTATCTAACTCAACCATAGTTATATTTTTTATATATTTATGTTTAATTACTTCTTCTAAGGCTCCGCCATCCCCTCCACCAATTATTAAAACATTTTTTGGGTTTGGATGTGCAAATAAGGGGAATTGAGCAAGAGACTCATGATATAAAAATTCATCAAATTCAGATGTTTGAAAGTAGCCATCTAATCTTAAAACCTTGCCGTAAAAATCATGTTCAAAAAGCTCTAATTTTTGAAATTTAGTTTTCTTTTCAACTATTTTTTCTTTGGGTATAATAAAAAATCCAAAACTTGGCATATGAAATTCTTTAATTTCTTTCATTTTATCTCCTTATAATTTTAAATTTAATTTTTTTCGGGGAAAATAACTTTTTCAAATCTTCAAATAATGCCTTAGCTTTATTTTCATTATTTCCAGAAACATTACAGGTAAAAATATCTAAATTAATGGAGTGGTTTTTTTCGGGCCATGTATGAACAGAAACATGTGATTCTGAAATTAAGAAAATTCCTGTTACTCCTGCATCTTTAAACTTATAAAAACATTTTCCAACAATTCCCAAACCAGATTTTTTAATCAATTGCCCTATCTCTTTTTCTAGGAATCTTTCATCTAAAAGAATCTTTTCATTTTTACATCCATAAAAGTTAGCCAAGATATGAATTCCTTCCATAACATATTAATGATATCATCATTTATAAAACATGTGGGAGAAACATTTATATATCTGACTATATTAAATAACCTATGACTACAAATATACAAAGAATAGATAAATTTGATAAAATTCTATTAAATAAGTTAATGGAAAATGCAAGGATTTCCTTAAAAGACTTATCGCGAGAAATAAATAGATCAAAATCGTTTACACAGTATAGATTACAAAATCTTAACGATAAAATAATCGATAAAATATATCCTTTAATTGATATAACAAAACTAGGGTTTATTCCTTTTGATTTATATATAAAAACAAAGATGAATAAATCAGATGAATTGAAATTTATTGAAATTCTTAAAAAAGAAAAAAAGATTTTTTATATAGAAAGGTTGGTCGGAATATTTTCAATTAGAATTTCATTTTTTGAGAAAAATATTAATTTGTCATCTGATTTTATAAAAGCTATCTTAAATGATTTTATTGAAAAAATAGATGATATCAAAATAAATATTATTTCTAGTTTAATAAAAACAAATAACGGAATTTTTGATAATCTTTTAAGAAAGTCATGTAGATTATTTGAAAGTGATAAGAAAATTCACCTTAGCAAAAAGGAATTAAAAATTCTTAAAATATTAAATAAGAATCCTAGATTTTCAATTGTAGAAATATCTCAAAAAACCAAATTTTCAAGAGATTTTGTTAAAAAAACAATTCAAAAAATGGAAAATGAAAAAATTGTTGTTGGATATACGATTGATGTTGATGTTGAAAAGATGGGGCTTACTTCTAAATTAATGATCTTAAAAATTAAACTTTGCAACAAATCAGATTATAATAAATTTATTAATTACCTTTGTTCTTGTTCTCTCGTAAATACGATTACAACATATTATCCAAATCAATTAATTTCGTTGGAATTAATTATAAAAGATAATCAAGAATTTAGGAATTTTCAGGTAAATATATTAAATAAATTTTCAAATTTAATCAAAAAGATTGAAACTTTGGATTATTTTGATGAACAAAAATATAATTATCTGGATGATTTTTTAGAAAAAATCCTCTCTGAACAAAATCTTTGATTTTGTGAAGCTACTTGTTTTCTTGAAAAGAAAACCTGTGAGTCTGCCTTGAGAGATGGAAAGATTATTTCTAAATAAATTTCAAAACTGAAAGTTTTGACTATCTGTCCGTAGGACTAAGCGCGTGCCCGTTTTTAAAACTCAGACTCAATTAGACTTAACATCACGATTAAGAGAAGTTCCGACTGAAAGGAGGAATTTGGATGGAGAAGTCTGCAAGACTTCGGAATCTCTTAATCGCTGTTATATCCGTCGGAGTGAAACGGAGACCAAGAGATAGTGCAACGGTTTTTTGCGTAGCAAAAAAATCTCGCAGAGTCGCCAGCACTATTTTTTGTTTTTAGGGGTCTCATCGCCTTTTTGCTTCTTTTTTCTAAAAAGAAAACTTCAGAAATCTTAGTTAATTAAAATATCCTTTTTCTGCATCAATAATACATTTAGATTTTGAGTAGTGTTCAGGATTTACTCTTTCTTGGATTAAAACCTCGTCAGTTGGAAAATACTTTTCACAAATACTTGTGTCTCTTTTGTCTATTGCAATTATACTATAACAATGATATCGGGCTTCATTATTTTCGATATATTTACATATTTCTGGATTTCCATTTTCTCTTTCTCCACGAGCAATATTGGAGTAGCACATATCTCTATCAACACCAGTAGTTTCGCAGATTGAAAGGTCGCCTGTGTTTTCGCCAATATATCTAACACAATCTCCTTGTCTTTGTTTATCGTTTGTTATTTGATAACAAAGACCTGTATCACTTAAATCTCTTGCAACATTAAGAATACATTTGTTTTTTAGAGAATTTGCGACATCTACATAAGAATCTTTTATTTGATTGCATTGAGCAACATTTGAATTATCTAAAGCAACTCTAAAAATACAAGAATCTTGCATTCCTTTAACAAAGATAAAAGAGTTACTTTTCATTTCAATATTCATTGAACAAAATCCTGATGAACCTGTTAATCTAGCCATACCTGAAACAGCAGAACTATAAAATAACAAAGCAAAAAGAACAACTAAAATTATTGATAATATTTTGTTGGGTTTGTTTTCAATATTTTGAGTTTTATTTATTACAACTAATATTATGCCGATTACTAAGGATAATCCAGCAAAGATTAGCATAGCAAATAAAGAGAACATGAAAACAAGTCCTTTGTCTCCCACTCCAATATTGCCTAATCCATAAAGTAACATAATTGCAGAATAGAGAATTAAACTAATTACAACAACACTAAAAATTCTTGAGGTTAAGGAGTTTTTTAGTTTCTTAACATCATTCACAACAAATATTGAAGTAACTAAGGTAAATAGTCCTGTTCCTATTAACAAGAAAAATCCAAAATTATCAGAAAATGTTAATAGGATTAGTAAAAGCAAAAATGCGTAAATTCCTAAAAGTATTTTTGATGTTTTACTTAACATAGTATTCATATAAATAATAATTAGTTTATAAAATTATTGAATGTGTTTTGGATTTCTGAAAAAATAAATTTCAAAATCTCTGATTTTGACTATCTATCCCGAAGGGATGGCGATGAGACCCCCTTTCTATAAATAATGCTGGCGATTGGATATAACATCTATTAGGTCTACTTATTTGGAGCAAAAAATGTTATACTTATTAAG
>CAYZYW010000015.1:0-15544 GCA_964482665.1 Candidatus Woesearchaeota archaeon | reverse complement strand
TAAGAGGCTGTAGCTTTTTGCTTACGCAGGTTCGAACCCTGTCCCTCGCATTCCGCAAAATTTTCTTTAAAATATTGTGGATATTTTATTGGAAAATTTCGGCAATGCCCAATTCGGATAGTGTAAATTATTGCTTTAAAAAATTTTTCAAATTTTTTATTTGCAAAATCCAACAATCCTCACCCTCGCTGGTTCGCAAATATTTGTTTTAGAATATTATAAAGTCAATTCCCAAATGCATAATTGTTCCATGAATAATTTTTCACAACCTACTTCAATTTTTTTATAATCGAGCCAATCTATTTTACTTGCCAACGAGCTTGTTATTAAAAATATTTTTCCGTCTTTATTTAGATGCTCTCTTGCTTGTATTAAAAAATTATTTGTAACCTCCGATCCCTTTTTCCCACCTGTTGTTTCCAGTTTTGAATCATCTGGCTCTCTTTTGTCTTCAGGTAAATAAGGTGGATTAAAAATAATAATATCATGCCTACCTTTTACCTTTTCAAATAAGTCTGAGTGAATACAATTAAAACCTAACGACATACAATGGTTAACGGCTTCCATATTTATATCTACAGATAATATGTTTTTTACACCAAGTTTTTTAGATGCTTCAAGATGGATTCCTGACCCAGATCCAATTTCTAAAAATTTTAGATTTGGATTTTTTAAAAGAAGTTTTGGTAATTTTTGTTTTAAGATTTCGTGCATAAGATACGAATCTTCAGATGGATTATAAATCATTTTATCCAAACAAAACCATTATCTCATCTTTTAATAAAAATATTACAGCAAGAATTCCTAATAAAATTATTAAAGCTGTTACTAGAAATATTGTCCAAAAATTACTTTTCGGTTTTGGTGGTTCTAAATATTTCGATACTGTCTGAGTTGGTTTTAGTTGAACTTTTTTTGGTATAACTTGAGCTTTTTTATTTAATTGTATTTGTGAAACAATTATAGCTGCTGGCCAAAATAAAAACCATAAAATAAATAATCCAATTTTACTAAAATTTGTTAATTCTAAAATTGCACTACTATATTTCCAGTAATAATAAAATGCTACAAATATGTTGATAATTGGAATAAATAATAAAACTATTAACCATGGATTTGGTGCAGACTTAGTATTTCCTCTAAGTTCTTTTGTTGTTGATGCTAGCCAATAAATAAAATAGATTCCGAATGTTATTAGCGAAAAAATAAAAATTAACGCTGGATTCCTATTTTTAATATTAATTTGTACTGTAGGCTTTTTTTCTGAATATTCTGAAACTTTTTGAACTGGCTTGGAAATGGCATTTTTTGAAACTGTTGCGATTGATTTTTTTTGAATACCTGTTATTGTATTATTTTTTTCATCAATAGATAATTGTGTAGATTGAATTAATTTTTTCGTTGAATTTTGTGGAACTTGTTTTTTTATTGGAACTTGAAATGATTGCTTTTTCTTAAATGGATTTAATTTTGAAACCAGTGAAACCTTTGACTTCTTATTTTGAACCACTTTCTTTTGTAAACCAGATTGTTCCATTTGCCACACTCGAGCTGCATCTTCTATATCTTTTTTTAAATAACCTGCATTAAAAAAACTCATCATCGCCTGCTGAAGTGTTTGACCTTTTTGTATTGCAAGCTTAATGCCTTCAAAAATCATATTATTCACCATTAAATATTAAAGATAAATATGTTTATAAATTTATTATTTATAAATACTTAAAAATCAATTCTTTACTTTTGGCTGCTTCTTCCATGCAACAAATCCTACTACAATGAGGTTTGCTATCGTACCTATCCCGCTCGCCACCAAATCAATAAGCTGTAAAAGACTTAGCCATCCTGGATAATTAAGTTTTTCAAAAACACTCCAATGTGAAATTAATAATAAAATCCATATTGCAATCCATCCCAAAATAGGAATCAAATAAAGGAATACAAAACTCCAATGGAATTTTTTACCAAGTTGTAATCTCATCGCACTTGATGCGAAAGGTATCCATGCCAGCCACGATCTTTTGTATTTCAAATTTTTAGCTATTCTTTGCCATGCTATAGCGTGATAGATATATACTGCAGCAAATAATGCTATTGCGATAATAATTAAAATAATTCCTATTGCTGCCAAACCTCCTCCTAACACTGCACCCCCAAATGTTCCCATATCAATTGAACTAGTATTAAATAAAGTTTCATTCACCATGTTTAAAATAAGAAAAGTTTATTTATAAAAGTTTAGCCTAAAATTTACAATTATTGATTGAATCTAAAATTATTAATATTTAGAAGTTAACTTGCCAGCTTTAGGGTCGTAGATACTCACTCCAATAATCTTACAACCATTTTCATCCAAATTATAATCTGTTAGAGATGTTTTACTATCTTCTTTATCATTCACTTGTGTTTGATCTGTAGCTGCAATTAAGAGTAATTCTAAATTCCTAAGGTCCCTATGCCTACTAAATCTTTTTACCATAATTAAAGGTAATAAAGTTTGTTTATAAAAGTTTAGAAAAATAATCAAAAGCTTTAAATTCTCAACTTATTCTATTATTGTATTGTCCAGACCGTATAGCCCCTTAGGTCTCTCTTTGAGAATACAATCTGGAAAATAAGCCCAGATCGCATAGTGGTTATCGCACCGGATTGCTAATCCGGACCCTTCGGGGTGCGCAGGTTCAATTCCTGCTCTGGGCGTTCCAATCTCTAATTCAATGTAAAAACTGTGATTCTAAATGTTGCTAATCCGGACCCTTCGGGGTGCGCAGGTTTCCTATGGAATAAACCTCCTTGATGGAGGTCTTAATTCTGTTATTGGCGTCTTTATTTTAATTTAAAGATAAAATATTTCAGTCTCTTAAAAATTCTTAATTTAAGCAAAAAATAAATAAAGAAAAAAACAACTATTATTAAAACTGCATAAAGCAAATATTCTCTTAATTTGGAAAAGAAAAAAGTATATGAAAAACCAAAAAAATATCCTGCAATCATAAACATTCCTATACCAAGAATAACTCCCGGAATATTATACTTGAGAAAATCTTTATATTTTATGTGAAGAGTTCCTGCTAAAAATGGAGTAACCCAAGACACTGGACCAAGAAACCTGGCAAAAAAAATGGATTTTTTTCCATATTTATGGAGAAATTTTTCAGCCTTACTATAATTACTTGAAGTTAAGTGTTTATTTTCATCATTAAAAAATCTATTTACAAATCTCTTTCCATAAACTCTTCCAATCAAATAACTAGAACTATCTCCCAGAATTCCTCCAAAAATACAAATTATAGATACCATCCAAATATTCAAAATACCTGCTCCAGCAAGTATAGCCCCGGACAAAAAGAATACTTCTCCATAAACAAAAAATGCAACACCAATTAATGTTTCAATATATGAACCCAAAAATAAAATTAAATAAGCCAAATAATGATGTGTTGTAAATACGCTTATCAATATTTCTAACAATGGCATTTTAAATTAATACCTAATACGCCTACTCTTTAAAATAAATCCTTTTTCTATCCGCATTAAACTTATAACCAAAAACCCTTATTAAATTTATCCCGATATATTTTGCAGTCATTTTGTAAATACCTGTTTTTTCGAAACGTCTTGTTGAAATATATATTTCATTATCAAGCATTCTAAATTTAAATCCATTTTGTGCTGCGAGAGTGCAAAATGCGGCGTCCTCTCCATATTCTTTTGCTGGAAAACCTTTTGTTTTTTTAAAAACTTCAGATGTGCAAAACATGGAACAATCCATTCCTGGTGTTTTTGTTTTTTGTAAAATATTTTTTACAAAATTATCAACTCCATAAATAAATTTATATCTCCAATCTTCTGATTTTTTGACTGTTCCAACAACATCATCTATATCGATTGGTTTTTTTAAATCATATGCTATGGTTAAAGTTGCAGCAAGATCTAATTCTCGTTCTTTCATTTCTTTTATACAATCCCTTAAAAAAGATTTTGATCCAACAATTAAATCTGCATCCAAAAAAACAAGCGTTTCCAATCCTCTTTTTATTGCTTCTTTTGCTCCCTCGTTTCTCCCTAAATATGGAAGCCCCCCTTTAACCACAACACAACCATTCTCCCTTGCTATTTGTTTTGTATTATCTTCAGAATTTGCATCTGCAATAATTGTTGTAAAATCTTGAAGATCTTGTTGTTTTAATGAATTTAACAAATAGGGTAAATCTTTCTCTTCGTTTCGTGTCGGAATAATAACGGCTATATTTTTTTTATTCATAAAATAAATTCTACAGCCACACTTATAAATATTATTGTTCTCAGATATTTATGAAAATTAAATGTAAAAATTGCGATTCGAAATGTTGTAAATATATAATTTTGGATATAGATACTCCGATAGAGCTTAATGATTTTGAAAATGTGAAATGGTATGTGTCGCATAAAAACGTTGAGGTTTTTGTTGATTTTGAAGGTGTTTGGAATATTAAATTTATAACTCGATGTAAATATTTGAACGATTTAGGAAAATGTGATATTTACAAAAAACGCCCAAATGTTTGTAGGGAATTTTCTCCAGAGTCATGTTCTGTAAATTCTGAAAATGAAAATCTTTTAACATTTAAGGAAATTGAAGATGTTGAGAAATATATTCTAGAAGTTTTTGAAAAAGGAAAACATTTAGTTGGGTGATTTCTTCGCCCCTTTACTGCGAGGGTGAGGATCGTTGAATTTTGCAAATAAAAAATTTTCAAATTTTTTAAAGCAACAATTCACACGTTCCGAATTGGGATTTGAAGTAAAAGTAGGAATGCCGAGATATTGAGAAAAAAAGTTTATTATTTTGGGGTTTTTTCTAAGTTATTTTCTTGTATCTTTTAAATCTCCTAGCAATTTTTTTAGAGTAGGAGTCATATATTCTTTTTCTAATCCATTTAAAAAATCCATAATAAGTTCAACATAATGATTATATAACTCATCAAGGGGATAGGGTTTATATGTCCCATCCACTCTAGTATAACTTAAGTGAGAAAGATGTGTATTCATTTGAATATTCCATTTTTTTAGTGCCACAAAGGGTTTTTTATTTTCCCAATTAGAAATATAATGTTTTGCATGAGCCTTATCCCCATTTCCATCTCTATAGAAAAATTCATAAAGATTTCTTAAATAAGTAAGAATGCCGACATAAACAATTGTTGGAAATCTACCATTAGAACACCTCAAACGAACCATCCCATACATAATATTTCTTATTTCATATTCAAAATGGCCTAAAAAATTCTTTTTTATTTTACTTGTTATTTCTTTTCCCACATTAAATTACTTTCTTCTTAACTTTTATAATTAACCCTCCGCCCAGATTCTTCATTTTGGGTCAAAAGTAAGGGATTATGGAAACTCTAAAATATTAAAAGAACCCACTGAAAGATCATTAGAATTAATAAAGCATCCTTTGGTTCCAAAATCATCAAGACATTTAGTGGTGTGACACCCAATACCTTCAAAATTAAAACAACTAACATATAATTCACCAGAAGAATAAAATTTTCTGATAGAATTTCCCTTGCAATATATTAAGCACATCTCATCCATTTGCTTAGTGCCTAAAGTTTCAAAAGTGAATTTTGGGGACATTTTAGGGGAAATCAAATTATTTTCATATATATCGTTTTCCGAAGTTTTCCGACTCCCAAATAATGCTATCTAAACTATTGCAAAAGATTAAAGGTTTTCATTTAGATAATTAGATCCACGTATTAACAAATTAAGTGAAAGTGTAATAATAAAAGCAATCAAAAAAGATAATATTATTTCATCTACTTTACTGTTTTGTTCATATAAATTTGGAATACTTGGGTTTGCATCATAAATACTTATACATTTAGATTCATTAATTCCGTCTTTCATGCAATTATCTAAAAAATCATTTCTTAATCTTATAGCATCTTCTTTATCATCAAGAATTGGTTTTACCATGCCAAGATATGTAAAAGATATTACAAATGCTATAATAAAAATTATATATGCTTGATTCTTCATTTTAGGTGCTCTAATTAAGATATTAGGATTTATAATTATTTCTTATTTTTAGGATTATAATCTAAATAATCTTTATTCATCAAGATGTAGATTACAGCAACAGGCCAAAATATGAATATCCAAAAGTATAACCAGTTCAAGGATCCTGTGAACATTTCTTTTTTCATTTTTTCTTTAATTTTGGATTAAGATACATAAAATAATAAATAGAGCAAGAAATAAGTGCACCTCCAACAGTAAAAACTCCAAGTTCTTGGAATGCACCAATAATAGCAATTACTGAAATTAAAATATTGGCAATAGCCCAAAGAGACATATTTTTGTTAAATTGATGAATTATTGTAAGAATAATAAAACCTGCAGATGCTATCAAAAACGCAAGTGAAAAAACAATAAGAATTACCATATATATTATTTCTCCAGTTTCAGAAATATCTCCAAGAACATGGCTTAACAGAAATAAAAAAGCAACCATAATAACTGCAAAAAGAGTTAGTTTTCCCCACTCTTTTATTTTCTCCTCTTTTGCCTTTTCTTTTTTCATTTTATTATAAAACTGAGCTGAAGCCCAGTTGTTGTGCACCTCTCAGTATTTTAATTAAAGTAAGGGGATTTATAATTATTTCTTTATTGTTATTTAGAATGCTCCTATTTGTGCAGAGAGTTACTCTACACTCCGACCGAAGTGTGACGGAGTTTCGAATTTATACCCGTCTCGTTTCATATAATGACTAATGGAACTCCTTATTTAAGGGTGTCGGTATAACGACAAAAGGTTGTATAGCGAGGGCGGGATTTGAACCACGCGACCTCCAGGTTATGAGCCTGACGAGCACTCCTGACTGCTCCACCTCGCTAAAATAACAACCCCATTAATTCTTTTAAAGCTTTCTAATGCGCTTATTCAATAAAATTTTATTTCTAAATAAACTTATAAACTTCTCCGGATTTTTTATAATATGAAAATTTTAAAATTGGGTATTGATGATGCTGGGCGTGGTCCTGTTATAGGTCCGATGATTTTGGCAGGGTGTCTTGTTAATGATGATATTGAAAATGAATTTAAGGAACTTGGCGTTACAGATTCTAAGAAGTTGACGCAAAAAAAACGTGAATTTTTATCGGACAAAATAAAAGCTGGGGCGATTGCGTGGAATACTCAAATTACATATCCTGAAGATATTGATCAAGGGAAAAAAGATGGTGTTAATTTAAATGATCTTGAAGCAATTAAATGCGCTAATATTATTAATGCTTTAAATGACGGAAAAACAAAAATAAAAGTTATTGTAGATTGTCCCTCTACTAATTTAATCACATGGGCAGATTACCTGAAATCTAAAATTAAGAATCTTTCAAACTTGGAAATCTCATGTGAACATAAGGCAGATAAAAATCATGTTTCAGTTTCAGCTGCATCAATATTGGCGAAATGTCTTCGTGAAATTGAAATGGATAAATTGAGAAAGAAATATGGCGAATGTATTGGCTCAGGTTATACATCCGACTCTAAAAGTCGTAAATTTTTAGAAAATAATATTTTGAAATTTGATAAAGATGGTATCTTTAGAAAAAGTTGGACAACATGGCAAAAAATTTGGGACAAATCAGCTCAAAAAACATTGTGTTAAATTTAAAAATAATATTTCTTTTTAATAAACATGACATACATAAAAAAATTAGTGATGAAAGGGTTTAAGAGTTTTCCGAAAAAAACTGAGATTCCTTTTACGGAGGGGATTAATGTTGTTTTGGGTCCAAATGGTTCTGGTAAATCGAATGTTTCAGATGCTTTGTGTTTTGTTCTTGGTCGTCTTAATATTAAATCTATGCGTGCTGCGAAAGCTAAAAATTTAATTTTTCTTGGAACAAAAGCTGGGGCTCCCTCAAAAGAAGCATCCGTTGAATTAATTTTTGATAATTCAGAAAAAACTTTTTCAATAAATCAAAATGAAATTTCAATTAAACGAATTGTTAAAAAGAATGGACAAAGTATTTACAAAGTTAATAATGAAACGAAAACAAGACAGGATGTTTTGAGTGTCTTGGCTGAAGCTGGAGTTGATCCGAATGGTTTTAATTTAATATTGCAAGGCGAAATTCAAAATTTTGTTAAAATGCGAACAGAAGATCGTAGGAAAGTTATTGAGGAAGTTGCTGGAATTTCAATTTATGAAATGAGAAAATCTAAATCTTTAAAAGAATTGGATAGAACTGATAATAAATTAAAAGAAGTTTTAGCTATTTTAAGAGAAAGAACATCCTACTTGAATAATTTAGAAAAGGAAAGACAGCAGGCATTGAGATTTAAAAAACTAGAAAAAGATGTTAGGGTTTTTAGTGCTAGTATTATTTATCAAGACTTAAAAAAACGTTCAAAAGAAGCTGAAGAAACTAATTTAAAAATTACAAAAAAAGAAAAAGAGATAGAAAAAGCAAAAGGAAAAAATTCAGAAGTAAAAAAATCTATTTCTGAATTTGAATCTAAAATTGATGAACTGAATTCTACTATGCAAAAATCTACTGGATTAGAACAAGAAAAGCTGAATGCTGAAATCGCGAATATTCGTGCAGAACTTGCTGGGTTAAATGTAAAACATGACAACTGTGATCATAAACTTTCTGAAATTGGAAGACAAAAATCTGAATTAGTTGAAAATATTAGAAGTAATGAAATTGAAATTAAAGAACTTCAAAAAGAATCACCAACGGTTGCAAAAAAGTCAAAAGAAATCGCGGAGAAAAAAGATGAGCTTGAAAAACTTGAAGAAAATCGTAAAAAATTTTATATGATTAAATCAGAGTTAAAATCTTTGAACGAGCGTTTTCAGGAAAAAAATTCAGCATTGAATAATTATGAAACTGAATCGAATTTTTTATTAAAACAAATCCAAACCTTGGCTGTCGAATTGTTTGATAAAAACACTACAACTGAAAAAGTTAATTTTTTAAAAATTGAATTAAAATCTAAAAAGGAAATTTTGCTTGACTTTAATAAGAAGGAGATTGAATTAGAAAAAATTTCTCATACAAATGAATACGAAATTGAAAAACAAGAAAGATTAATTGAAAAAATTGTTAAACTTGATACGTGTCCGCTTTGCAAAAATAAAATAACAGATGATCATATTTGTTCTATTAAATCTCAAGCTAGTCCTAAAATTAATTCATTAAGAAAAGAAATAGGTAATTCGGATAAGCAATTAAATGAAATATATGAACGTCAAAAAATCATTGAGCAACAAATTGAACAAATGGATTTTGAAATTTCAAGAAGAGAAAATGACTTAATTAAATTATCAAATATAAATGGTAAAAAAGATCAGATAAAATATCTTCATGAAAAAATCGAAAATGAAAAATCTGAACTTGAATCTTTAAGTAAAAGAAAAAAATATTTAGAA
This sequence comes from Candidatus Woesearchaeota archaeon, assembly GCA_964482665.1. Lineage (GTDB taxonomy): Archaea > Nanobdellota > Nanobdellia > Pacearchaeales > GW2011-AR1 > CAYZYW01. The sequence goes on along the minus strand of CAYZYW010000015.1, from coordinate 6,116 downwards.
AATAATTTCGATGAGAATTCAAATATTGAACAAAAATATGAAACATTGAGGATTGAGCTTCAAGAAATTTCATTAAGAACGGAAGAAAATGTTAATTCTGAAATTTCATTTAAGCAAAGAGAGTTTGAAAGATCAAAAATTTCATTGAAACAATTTTTAAGAGAAAAGGAAGACATGGATATTGAATTAAAAGATTTGAAAAAAATTATTGAAAATAAAAATAACATTTTAAATAAGAAAAATAAACAAGATGAAAAGTTGGGTGAAAAGTTTAGAGAATTGATTTCCAAGAAAGAAAAAATGCAAGGTGTTATTCGAGAAAAAGAACGAGAGGTTTTTTCTAATGATCATGAGGTGAGAAATTTTGAACAAATTGTTAATGATTTTAAAATTGAAAAAGCTAGACTTGGTGCGATTGTTGAGAATTTAGAAATTGAAATGTTGGAATTTGATGGTATTGAAATTATTCGTACAAATAAAGATGGTTTGATAAATCGATTAAATAAAGCTAGAGAAATTTTATCAAGAATTGGTTCTGTTAATTTAAGGTCATTGGAAGTTTATGATTCAATAAAGAACGAATACGACACAATTAAAGAAAAAGTTGAAGTGATTGAAAAAGAAAAGGGTAGTGTTTTAAAAATTATAAAAGAAATTGATATAAAAAAGAAAAAAACATTTTTAACAACATTGAATAAATTAAATGAAATTTTTTCAAGAAACTTTGCACAGATTTCAACGAAGGGTCAGGTTACATTAGAACTTGAAAATAAAAAAGATCCATTTGAGAGTGGTGTTAATATTATTGTTAAAACAGGGCATGGAAAATATTTTGATGTTACCTCTTTGTCTGGAGGTGAACAAACAATGGTTGCATTGAGTTTGATTTTTGGCATTCAAGAATTACGCCCATATCATTTTTATATTCTTGATGAAATTGATGCAGCATTAGACAAAAGAAACTCGGAGCGTTTGGCAAACTTGTTAAGGAAGTACATGAGAAAGGGTCAATATATCGTGATTACACATAATGATGAAATTATTTCGAATGCAACTAATCTGTATGGTGTTTCGATGCATGAAGGTATTTCTAAAATCGTTAGTTTGAAGTTGTAAGTCAAAACTCTTAAAAACATATTACACTTTATTTTTTTATGAAAAAAGAATTGGTGGTAATAAGTCTTGGTGGGAGTCAAATTATTCCGGATGATATTGATATTAATTATTTAAAAAAATTTAAAAAAATGATTTTATCGCACACGCGAAAATATAAATTTATTATTGTTTGTGGTGGTGGAAATGTTGCTCGAAAATATATGGGAGCACTTGATAAAACGGGAATTAGTTTTAAATTGCAATGTTTTGCTGGAATTTCTGCAACAAGAATGAATGCACGTTTTATGGGTTATTTTTTTGGAATAAATCAACAACAAGGAATTCCTCATAAATTAAGCACAATTGAAAAATTAATCAAGAAAAAAGATATTGTTTTTTGTGGGGCACTTGAATACAAACCAAACCAAACATCTGATTCAACAGCTGCTAGTATTGCTAAATATTTTAAAACTGAATTTGTTAATATGACAAACACGAAAGGTTTACATGATAAAAATCCTGCAAAATATAAAAATGCTAAATTTATTCCAGAAATTTCATGGAAGGATTTTTATATTATGGCTAATAAAATAAAATACAAACCTGGACAACATTTTGTTCTTGACCAAAAAGCTTCTAAAATAATTATGAAAAATGAAATTAATACATATATTTTAAGTACCGATTTAAAACAATTAGATGGATTATTGAAAAATAAAAAATTTATTGGAACACGGATTTCTGGGTAAAATACTTAAAGTATTGAATAGAATATTTTATATGGATTTGAAGGAAGATGCTTTAAAATATCACGAAGGTATAATTGGTAGGCCTGGAAAAATTGGAACAAAAATTTTAACATCTGTAAAAGATCGGAAGGATTTGAGCTTGGCGTATTCTCCTGGTGTTGCGGCTCCATGTTTAGAAATTGAAAAAGATAAAAATAAAATTTATAATTATACATCAAAAGGAAATAGTGTTGCGATTATTAGCAATGGGACTGCTGTTTTGGGACTTGGGAATATTGGCGCAAAAGCATCAAAACCAGTGATGGAAGGTAAAGCTTTATTGTTTAAACATTTCGGAAGAATTGATGCGACAGATATTGAAATTGATAGTGAAAATGTTGATGAAGTTATTAGAACAGTCGAGCTAATTGGAGAAACATACGGTGGAATAAACCTTGAAGATATTAAAGCTCCTGAGTGTTTTGAAGTTGAAACCCGATTAAAAAAGAAAATGAATATTCCAATTTTTCATGATGATCAGCATGGGACGGCTATAGTTGTTAGTGCAGGACTATTAAATGCTTTAGAAATTGCAAATAAAAAAATTGAAAATATTAAAATCATTATTAATGGAGCTGGATCAGCAGGAATTGCGATCGGAAAACTTTTGCTAAAAATTGGTGCTGTAAAAGAAAATATTGCAATGTGTGATTCTAAAGGTGTTATTTACACCGGAAGAGAGGCTGACAAATCTAAAAAAGAATTTGCAATTGAAACTGAAAAAAGAACAATGGAAGAAGTTGTTGTTGAATCGGATGTTTTTATAGGAGTCTCATTAAAAGATTTATTGACAACTGAAATGTTGAAAAGTATGAATGATAATCCTATTATTTTTGCATTGGCAAATCCTGATCCTGAAATAAAATGGGAATTAGCTCATGAAACAAGGGACGATATAATTATGGCAACAGGTCGAAGCGATTATCCAAATCAAGTGAATAACGTTTTAGCATTTCCTGGTATTTTCCGTGGCGCACTTGATGTTCGAGCTAGTGAAATAAATGAAGAAATGAAAATTGCGGCCGTTAAAGCTTTGTCAAAGCTTTGCGACAATGGAAAAGAAAAACAAATTATTCCAGATGTTTTTGATAAAAGAATTGTAGTTGAAGTTGCATTTAATGTAGCTCAAGCGGCAATAAAGAGTAATGTTGCTAAATCTGATTTTAATCTTAAAAATTATAGAGAAAATTTAGAAAAAAGATTCCTATAAAGAAAAAATAATTTTATAAATATCAAGTTCGTGTTTAAATTATGATAATCAGAGAAACAAATTTTAATAAAATAAAGAATGAAATTGTAAAAAATAAAATTGAAGAAATTATTTTTACAAGCAATGATGACGATCTAAATAGACAAGTTCTTGAAAAATTGAAAATTCATATTTTAATGTTGAGTCAGAGCAAAAGAGAGGATTTTCAAAAACAAAGAAATTCGGGATTGAATCATGTTCTTGCAAAAATTGCGAAAAAAAACAAAATTATGATTGGCATTGATTTTGATGAAATAATTTTAGCGAAAGATAAATCTAAATCTCGTATTCTTGCTCGGATTAAACAGAATATTGTGTTATGTAATAAATCTAAAATTAATATGAAATTTGTGTTTCAAAAATTTAAACGAGATATATACGATTTGAAAGCATTAGGATTGGTTCTTGGAATGCCAACTTGGATGGTGAAAAAATTATGAAACATAAAAATTATTTAATTATCGGAATCTTGATTATTCTTTGCGTCCTGATTATTTCTGGAACTTTGATTATTGGTGGATATATTTCAAACACTGATTCAATTGTGGGCTCTGTGATTATTGGTGAATTTAATAAGGATATGGGACATCCTTTTTCGGGTCCAGCAATTGTAAATAAAGAAACTTATTATCGTATATCTGGAGATAAAATTGAAGAAATTCTTAAACTTAAAGATGGAACAAAAGTAAAAGTTATTGGACCTGTATATGAGCGAAAAGTATTTATCCCTCAAGCTGGTGAATTTGTGGAAATTATAGAAAAAATTATTGACGTAAAATCGTTTGAAATTCTTTAAGTTAATAAATAAATTTATAATCTCTAATTGACATAATTATTTATGGACATTAACAAATTAACTGAATCGTTAAGTATCAATGAAAAAAAGATTTTGTCTCATTTAGATAATGGGAATATTAATGAAGTTTGTCGAAAATCTAATCTTGATAAGGTGTCAGTTTTGCGAGCGTTGGAATATTTGCAAAATAAAGATGTTGTTAAAATTTTGGTTGAAAAAAGAAGGGTTGTTGATGTTGGAGTGAATGGTGCACTTTATCGCAAAAAGGGTTTGCCTGAGCGGAGGCTTTTGAATTTGTTGAGCGATAAGCGAATTGTTAATCTTAAAGATGCACCGAAAATGAGTGAATTATCAAATGAGGAATTTAAGGCATCGCTTGGGGCTTTAAAGAAAAAAGCATTGATTGAATTAAAAAATGGTAAGATTTTTTTGAATGCAAATAATGGGGAAGTTGCGCGCAAATCTTTAGAAGAATTGTTTTTAGAAATTTTACCGATTGATTATGATAAATTATCTCCTGAGCAAAAATTTGCATTAAAAGGTTTACAGGGTCGTAAAGATATTATTTTGATTTTTGAAAAAAAGAAAATTGATATTGAACTTACTGAATTAGGTAAGACATTGAGTAAAACTAAAATTAAAACAAAAGAAATGATTGAAGCTATTACACCTGATTTTTTAAAAAAGGAAAAAAACTGGAAAGGTAAAAAATTTCGTCGCTATGATGTAACCTCACCTGTCCCTGAGATCAATGGAGGAAAAAGACATTTTGTAAATCAGTCCGCAGATTATGCTCGTAAAGTTTGGACAGATATGGGATTTAAAGAAATGTCTGGGAATATGATTGTGAATAGTTTTTGGAATTTTGATGCCTTGTTTACTGCTCAAGATCATCCTGTTCGAGAAATGCAAGATACTTTTTTTATAGATGCTAAAGGTGATTTACCTAATAAAAAAATTGTAGATGCAGTTAAGAAGTCGCATGAAAAAGGTGTTGGAGGAAGTAAAGGTTGGGGTTACAAATGGGATGAAGAAGCGTCTAAAAAAATGCTAATGAGAACGCATACAACATGTTTGACATCACAAACTTTTGCTAATTTAAAAGAAAAAGATATTCCTGCTAAGCTTTTTTCGATTGGTAAATGTTTTAGAAATGAAACAGTTGATTGGTCACATGGTTTTGAATTTAATCAAACAGAGGGAATAGTTGTAGATCCTAATGCAAATTTTAGAAATCTTTTAGGATACTTGACACAATTTGCTAAAAAAATGGGATTTAAAAAAGTTCGATTTAGGCCTGCATATTTTCCATATACTGAACCATCCGTTGAAGGTGATGTTTGGGATGAAGACAAAAAGGTTTGGTTAGAGCTTTTTGCGGCAGGAATGCTTAGACCTGAAGTTACGATTCCTTTGTTTGGAAAACATATTCCAACATTAGCATGGGGACCTGGTATTGATAGAATGGTTATGAAAATGTTAGGCATTAAAGATATGAGGGACTTATATAAAAACAATTTAACTCAACTTAGGAAATTAAAATTCTTGGTGAAGGTAGATTAAGATGGAAATAAAAACAAAAAGATTAATTTTAAGACAACCAATTATGAAAGATGCTAAAGATTTGATTAATAATTTAAATAATTTAAATATATCGAAATGGCTTGCAGTTATACCCTATCCATATACTATCGAAGATGCAAGATGGTATATTAATCATTGTGCAAAAAAACTAAAAGAAGATAAGACAACTAGTTATGACTTTTCAATAGAGCTAAAATCAAAAAGAAGAATTATTGGTGGTTGTGCAATTTCAAGTATTGACTTAGGGCAAGGAACTGCAAATTTGGGATATTGGATAGGGGAGAAATATTGGAAAAAGGGAATTATCAAAGAAGCTACAAATGAACTCATAAAATTTTCATTTGAAAAATTAAAATTAAGAAGATTGCAAATTCCTGCATATTCTAAAAATGTTGCTTCAAATGCTGTAGCCAAAAGTTTAGGATTTACTTTCGAGGGTAAGTTAAGAAAGGCAATAATTTGCAAAGCAACGGGGAAAATTCATGATGAAAACTTATGGGGTTTACTCAAGGAAGAATGGGAGAAATCGTTAAAGATATAATATAAAATGGCAAATATAAAATTTTCACGAAAACAATTTGAAAAAGAAATCGGAAAACTAGAC
>CAYZYW010000014.1:0-15873 GCA_964482665.1 Candidatus Woesearchaeota archaeon | reverse complement strand
ATTTTTTATTATCATTCTTAAAAAAATAATCAAAGGTATTTAAGGATAGTTGTGATTAAGTCAAGATGTGGCGATAGAAATCTTTAAAAATCGATTTGTTAATTTAAATATATGCTTACGTTGTCCAATGGCTAAGACACCTGCCTGTCGCGCAGGAAACCCGGGTTCAATTCCCGGCGTGGGCGTATATAACTTATAAATAGCTTCTGAAATGTTGCATTTATGTTTTACTCTTTATTGGGGAAAATATTATTTTAAAAAACCTCTAAGTTTATAATTTTCAATTAATCCTGTCTTCCATCTATGTTTATATTCTTCCGAGCCTCTGCCAAAAGAAAAATATCTTAAATCTTTATTTTCAATAAAATATTTGATTGCATAATTAATAATTGCAGAGCCAGCCCCGCAATGTTTGTCATTAAAAATAGAATAATAATAATGAGCCGTATCTCCTGTTAAGATAATCATAATATATCAACAATCCTACTTCTACAATTTTAAACTAATCCCTAACAACAATTATTCTTTCTTAACAATTTTCTTTTCGACAACTTTTTTCACAACTTTTTGTTTTTTAATCAAATCTGCCTTTGTTCTTTCTCTATCAGCTTCTTGAATTTTCTTCCTTTCTTCTTTTTGCTCATTGGTCATAGGTTTTTTCCATGAAAGCATACGCCTAAACATACCACGATGAGTGTGTCTTTTTAATCTTCTTTTCGCCATACAGAATTTAGAAAATTTGAGTATATATAGGTTTTGGAGGCATAATTCTAAAAACTCTTTATCTTATTTATAAAAATGGAAAAACAATGGTGTGTATACATTCTCGAATGCCAGGATGGAACATTTTACACAGGCGTAACAAATAATATCGACGCACGAATGAAAACACACGCATCTGGAAAAGGAAGTAAATATGTCAATAAAAAAGGATTCAAAAAATTACTCAAAACAAAATCATGTAACGATAAATCCGACGCGTGTAAATGTGAATATCAAATTAAAAAACTACCAAGAAATCAAAAATTAGATTGGTTTGGTTGAATAAAATTACATAAATTATTATAAACCAAGTTGTCAAATATTTATAATGGAAAGAATAGAAGAATATTATGAAAGATTAAAAAACCTTGGAATGGATGAAGCTTCAAGTGGGCAAGCGGCTCCAATTTTGGAATATTTTGCAAAAAATAAAGATATTATAAAAAATATAACAAAGCCAATCAATCAGTCCAATTTATGGAAAGAGATGACAAATTTCCAAATACCATTTTTATATAAACAAGAAGAAGATAGAATTCAAGACGGGCATTGTTTTAGTTCTTATGAATTTATGAGAGGTCAATTGGGAAAAATTTATTTAGATTTATCAAATATGAATAACGGATTAAAAGAATTAAGTAATAAAAAATTAATTGAAATATCCGAACTCGAGTTTAAACTTTCAGAAACAGGACACCTTTTGGTAAAAGAGGTTCATCAGGATCATTTTTATAGTGAATATTAACAAACTACCTAAATAATTATAAAGAAAAGATTATAAAATAAATTATGAGTAAAATATCACTTATTGGCAAAGTAAAAAATAGATTAAATTTAGTATATAAGAGAATAGCAAAAAAACCAGATTATTTTATTTCAGTAGGTAAAGATGAAAAAGGCGAGTATGAAATTCCAGAAGGATATAAAAGAATTGAAGAGGTGGGAGAAGTAAGGAGTGTAAGTCATTTATCATTACATGATGTAATGCCCCACACTATCAACTGGGAAATGAATTATTTAAAATATTTAGAAGATCGAAATGCGAATGCATTTTACGTAGACCAAGAAAAATTTGAACAAGTATCACATTATTTTGGCAAAAGTCATTTTCAACCATTGAAATTATCAAAGTAACCTCCATTCTTATAAACTCTAGTGTATTTACTTTATTATGAGAGCTCAAAATAAAACATATAAAATTCGTAAGTCAGGTCTAAAAAATATACGAAAACAAAGGCAAAAATATCCAAGTATTGCCAAAAAAATACTAGAAGTTTCAGATATAATTATTGAGGTTTTGGATGCACGATTTGTAGAACGAACACGAAATTTAGAATTAGAGCAAGATATAAAAAAAAGTAAAAAACGAATTATATATGTTTTGAATAAATCAGATTTAGTAAAGCCAAAAGAAATTAAATTAAAACTTCCTGAAGATGTACATCCCTATATTTTTGTGTCTTCAACTCAAAGAAAGGGGAGTCGAGAATTAAGAAATAAAATAAAAATGGAATCCAAAAAAGTTGTTAAAAGAGAAAATAGATTTATTAAAGGAGATAAAATAATAGAATCAAACGAGGGTAAAATAATTGTTGGAATAATTGGATATCCAAATACAGGAAAAAGTACATTAATCAATTTATTGGTTGGGAAACATGTTGCAGGAACAGGTGCTCAAGCAGGATTTACAAAGGGATTACAAAAATTAAAGTTAGATTCAGAAGTTGTTTTGATTGATAGTCCAGGGGTAATTCCAGATAAAGATTATTCAAGTGCAAACAAAGACCAGATAGCAGCACACACAATAGTGGGAGGACGTTCATATAGTCAAGTCAAATACCCAGAATTCGTAGTAGCAAAAATCATGAGAGAGTTCCCAGATATATTAGAAAAGTATTTCAAAATAAAAGTCAAAGGGGATCCTGAAGAATTAATTGAAATATTAGGAAGAAAATGGAACTTTTTAAAAAAGGGAGATGAGGTTAATTTTGACACAACATCAAGAAAAATTATAAAAGAATGGCAAGAAGGTGCAATCAAAGTTTAGATTCGCTTTTTATAATTTTTCCTAAAATATAAAGTTGAACTTGTTTTTCTTTTTTCTCACCCACGATTAAATAATCATCAAGCATTAAATTTGATTTTAAATTTGGAATAACATACGATTTAAAAGAATTTTGAGAAATTGGAACAAGGTCATTATTAGATTTTATTTTTAAAGTGGGGGATTTTATCCGTAAGGATCTTGAAGTAGATTTGTCGATCAGTTCTCCGAATAATTTATTATAGATACTTACAGAAATATTTCCAATAATTTGATAACTTGTAGGAATATATTCACCACTTTCAGCTATTTCATAAAATATTCCATCCTGAATCTTGACATTAGATGTGGCAAGATCTTTACATTTTTGTTCAAGAGATTTTTTTCTAGTTAAAACTTTATCTTTAGCTTTTTTTTCCATCTCTTTTTTAGTTTTTCTTAATTCAGTTAATTCTTCTCTTAATGGTTTCAATTTATTTTTAACATTAGCTATATCTTTTGTATTTTGAGATTTTCTTTCATCATACTTTTTTTTCTTTTCTTCTAAGTCAGAAAAAGATTTGTTAAAATCTAAGAAATATTTTTTATAATTTTTTATATCTTTTTCTAATTCAAGATACTTTTCTGAAACGGTATCTTTTAATTCCTTAAATAAATCAACATTAACATCATTATTTTTAATTGCAAGAAGATTGTTTTCAAATATTTCTAAAAATTCTTCCAATTTGCCATTTTTTACTTCTACTCCCCTATTTTGTATTTTAAGATTTATTTTATCAATTTCATTTTCAGCAAGAGTTATATAATTTTTAATAATATCGGCATCTAATTCGGGATCATCAATTTTACTTTGTTCTGATTGCAATTTCTGTAATTTGTTCTGATAAGATACTGATTGTTTTTTTTCGTTAGAGTAATTATCTAAATTTAATTTGCGATAAGTATTAATTTTGGTTTTCTCTCTCCCTAATTTTATTAAAGTGTCTTGCAGTTTATTTGTTTCTGTATTTCTTTTATTTATTTCACTAGTATATTCTCCAACTGAGCCATCTTTTTTACTAACTATTTCAGTGGATATTTCACCTTTTAGATTATATTGCAGCAATGAATTGGTAATTATTAATTCTAAATTATTTGAAAAAATTCCTACAGGATTGCCAATTCCATCTGAAAAATAATTGCCCATATTTTCTAATGAATTTTCCGCTTCCGCTTCGTTTGTATAAATATGCTTTTCTAGCTCTGCAATTTGCGTACTTTTCAATGTGACATTTATAAATTTAGTTTTATAATAATCATAAAGTTCATTATTAGGAGAAGAAATTTCTGAATAAGCATCTCGAATATCTAAAAATTTCTTTTCTTTTTTTGATCCAGGATTTGTATCAGGATGATTTGCTAATGAAAGTGCGCGATAATGACTTCGTATTAAATCAGATAAAGAATCCGGGTGCATTGTTTTTACAATTGTTGGATCAAACCCCAATATTTGAAATGGATTTTTTTTCATATTTTTACCACCGATTATCTAAAATCAGATGCAGTGAATTTACTTTCTCTTTCCAATATATCACAAATATGTTCTAGCGAAAGACCATCATTTTCTTCCCTAAGTTCTAATGCTCGAGATAATTGGTTACCAGTATAAAGAAATGTATCTTCAGGTATACATGCTAGACTATTACCCAAAAGATCTTCATCAATATCACCTTCTCCGTGAAACTCTCTGTAAAATTCATTTAACTTTATTAAAGAAAGTTGTTCGGGTCCGAAATGATCTCGAGCCTCATATAAAGTTTGAATATCATTTATACTACACCCTCTTCTAATTAAGTCTCCAATTTTGTAAGGCATTGCTCCATACGTTTTGTGAATTTCCATAACATCTTCCATTTCAGATAAAGAAAGTTCTTGCCGTTGTCCCAATTTGGCCAATGAATCAGCAGATTTAGAAAGACCATTTTTCACAGCTAATGCTAATACTTTATATGTATCACGGGGCATAAGTGCTCTCGATGTGCTTTTCATATTGTAACTCCACAAAAGGGGTATATAAATCTTTCTATAGAATACAAAGTTTAGAAAATATTTAAAAAAACTAATTAACTAAATTAAAACATGTTAAAAAGAAAAAGAGTCAAAAAAAATAACAAAAGTCATTTTAGCGTCTTTTATAATATTTCTAGTTCTGATCTCACTTTGTTTTATTATTTCATTTAAAACAAAAGTAAGCACAATAGATATGTTTGTTGCATCAATAGAATCATTAATAGGATCTGAAAGCATAATTTTAATGCAATCAACATTATCACAATTATCATTTATATTTATAGCACAATTGACATTATTTTTAATAACAACAATTTCATTACTTATTCTCTTGTGGTTTTTATTTCAATTATATTTAATCCAATTTAGAAATGCACTTATTGACCCATTGACAGGGATATATAATCGAAAAGCTATTTTTCATGAATTAAAAAATGAATTACGAAAATCAGAAAGACACAATCATTCAACAAGTGTGGCAATGATAGATATAGATTTTTTTAAAAAATACAATGATGCAAATGGACATGTAGAAGGTGATAATCTATTAATCAGATTCCGAAGAATATTGAAAAATGCTGTACGAGAATATGATTCTTTTGGAAGATATGGAGGAGAGGAGTTTATTTTAGTTTTCCCTGAAACAAAATTGAAAGATGCCGTAAAAGTTTGTGAAAGAGTTCGGGCATTTGTCGAAAAAACGAAATTCAATGGTAAAAAAATATGCCAGGCAAAAAAGTAACCGTAAGCATTGGTGTAGCCGAATTTAACGGAAAGGGAGAAATAAAAAAAGAAATTCTTATAGATAGAGCTGATAAGAGATTATACAAAGCAAAAGAAACAGGGCGAAATAAGGTCGTTTGGAAATAGTTATTTTTTAACCTCAATTTTTTTCATTCCACCCATGTAAGGTTGTAAGATTTTTGGAATTTTAATCGAACCATCTTTTTGTTGATTATTTTCCATAAGTGCTATTAAGGCCCTAGGTGAAGCAACAACAGTATTATTCAGTGTGTGTGCAAAGGAATGTTTTTCTTTTCCTTCAATTTTAATATTTAGCCTTCGTGCTTGAGCATCTGTGAGATTGCTACAACTTCCAACTTCATAATATTTTTTTTGTCGAGGACTCCATGCCTCTACATCAGCAGACTTTGCTTTCAAATCCGCTAAATCTCCAGAACAGCATTCCAATGTTCTAACAGGTATTTTTATTTCTCTAAAAAAATCAACAGTCAATTTTAACATTTTATCATACCATTTATATGAATCTTCGGGATTGCAAATAACCACCATTTCTTGTTTTTCAAATTGATGAACCCGGTATAAACCTTTTTCCTCAATACCATGAGCACCAACTTCTTTCCTAAAGCATGGAGAATAACTTGTCAAATTTACAGGCATTTTTTTCCAATTAATTGTTTTATTAATAAATTTTCCAATCATTGAATGTTCTGATGTTCCAATTAGATATAGATCTTCATTTTCAATTTTATACATCATGGAATTCATTTCCTCAAAACTCATCACTCCTTTTACAATATCACTTCTAATCATAAATGGAGGTATGACATATTCAAATCCATTTTTAATCATAAAATCTCTTGCAAAACATAAAATAGAAGAATGAAGTCTGGCTAAATCCCCAGTTAAATAATAAAATCCATTACCTGAAGTTTCTCTTGCTGAATCAAAATCAACTCCGCATATTTTTTCTGCTAAAACTGCATGATTTAGAACTTCAAAATCCGGAACGATTGGTTTTCCAAATTTTTTTATTTCAATATTTTCATCTTCATCTTTTCCAATAGGAACTGATTCGTGAATAAAGTTTGGAATTTTTCTCATTAGTTCGTTAATTTTTTCTTGTAAATCTTTTCTTTGTTCTTGAATCTTTTCAATCTTTTTAGGTATTAATTTTGCTTCTTTTTTTAATTTTTCAGCTTCTTTCTTATCACCCTTTTTCATATTAATCCCAACATTTTTAGAAATTTTATTTCTTTGAGATCTTAAATCATCTTCATTATATTTTAATTTACGCCAGTCTTCATCTAATACTTTTATTTTATCAATTAACTCTATTTTATTTTCTTGAAATTTCTTCTTTAAATTTTCTTTCACCATTTCTGGATTTTCCCGAATAAATTTTATATCAATCATAAATAATAGAAAGAAGAGGTCTATTTAAATTTTCTTAATGTAAAAGAAAAACATATAAGAATTAAAAAAATTAATTAAAGAGAGAATTTTTAAGGCTACAATAAGGCACCAAACTCAAAACACCTAGGGTTTTAATTTACTATAGTCATTCAGCCATTTGGTAATTTTATTGGTTTTTAAAAATCCCCATTTTTCTGCAGTATTATCTGCATCCATTTCCAATTTCATGTCATCCCCATTTTTCCAATTTATTTCTTGGTTTACATGACCCAATTCATGAGCTATAATATATCTCAAAACATAAATGGGAATTTTCTTAGGAAATATTAGTTGCAAAATTTTAAATTTTGATTTCATAGGTGAAAAATGCAAAACTTGTCCTAAGGCACCTTTATGTAACACCATTAATATTAAATTTTTAGTCACTTTTCTATAATCTTCATCAGGCATTTCTAATAAAACATCTTTTAGTGCTATCTGAACTTTCTTATAAAACTGGATACTTTTTTGAGATTTGATAAATTCATTAATTTCTTTTTTAGATGCCATAATAATAAATTATTTTTAATTTTTATAAACATAATGGTCTTATAAATAAATTTTAAAATTTCTTTCCTCTTATTGACTATTTCTTGCCCATCTTTCAGGTAACCTAGCTTATTCAGCACACGAAAAAGGACCGCTAGACGGGCCAATGTGGCATCCCAAGACGCAAGAAAGATGCTGCCCAGCATGAACGTGAGGAAGTTGCTTGTGACCTTTAGGTTATTAAGAAACTAGGGGTTTCTTAAATATCATTCATGATATCCCTACCAACGTTCTTTGTATAGCATTTCTGACACGTAGATCTACCATACTCATCAGTTTTCATAAATTCCTTCCTAAATCCTTTCCCGCAATTAAAACATGTAACAAGACATTTATTACAAACATGATTATCTGAAGAACTTGGAAAATGGTCTAAACATTTGGTTTTCCCACAAACAAGACATCTGTCAACACATTTTGAACAAACTATTTTTGAACATTCAGGACAAACGGTATTCTGACATTTATCACACACAACTTCATTACATCCCTCACAAAATTTCCCACAATCTTTACATGTCAAATGTCCAGATGAGCATATTATTATTTCTTCAACTTTTTTATTACATGACTCGCATTTTATTTCTGAAAATTCTTTTTCTAATGGATCGTAAAAAATTTCCATAATCTTACCAGCTTTCGGAGTCTTGAAGAATATCTGCAATTTAAAGATAGGATAATAAATAATTGATGTGTTAATTATTTTATTTTTTATATTAATTCCATGTTTTCTTATCTCATTTTGAATAAGTAACTCCTGATCTTTTTTTAATTTTTTTAAATCAGTACTATTATGAATTTCAAAAACTTTTTCTTCAATTTTATTTCTTTTTTCAAGAATAGATTTATCACCTGTTTTTTCATATTTTGTTTGCAGTTTTCTAATTTTTTCTTGATGTTTATCTAATCTTTTCTCAATCTCAGAAATTTCTTTATTCAAATGTTTATTTATTCTATCAATTTCTTTGTTTAATTTTTCATTCAATGAATCTGTAATTTTTTGGATGTCAGGTTTTAATATTTTCTGAACTTTTCCTTTTGCAATATCATAATTTGATTCAATTTGTTCTTCACTGTTTAAAATTTTAGAAATGTCCCGCTTTTTACCATCAATTAAATTAAAACTTGAATCATTAAGATTAATAATTTTATTATTTGATAGATAAATTGAAGTTGTGATTTGTTCCTTTTCGTTCAGGTATTGTATCGTTGTTAAAAATGTAAATCGTATAAAAAATTCCATTTCCTCTTTTTTAGATAAAGAAGAAATTTTGCAATTTCTTAATAAAAATTTAGATTGAATTTCATTTTTCAGGTTTGGTTCAAAATTTATTTTTAATAAAGTTGTCTCAGCTTTATTGTCCATATAGTCATTAATAATTTTTATTAAATAGCTAGCTTTAGTTATCAATTCGCCTTTTTTTAATTTAGGATCAAAAGAAAAATAATATGGAGATCTTTTTCCAAAAAACTTTTCGAAATCTTTCGGAACATTTTCAATATGAAGAACACCATCATTCCATTTAACATTACACTTGAACGCTTCAAAAAAACGATAAACCAAATCTCCTAATTTATCTTCAGGCATTGTCAAGAACCTCATGATTTATTTTTTTACCTTCTTCGTACGATTTTATTCCATCTTCAATAGTCTTACTAATTTCTTTTACACCTTTCGAAAAAACGCTCAGATTATTTTTTGATTCAATAAATAAATTCATCAACTGTTCTTCAATTTTATTTTTAGAATGTTTTCCTTCCCCATCTAATCCAAGATTAAAAAGAATTATCGGAAGCTCCCCTATTACCAATCCAACGCAACACATTTTGTTCACAATTAAATCAACAATATGTTCTTCCATTGTGTCTTTTGTCGCCAAACTGTAAATATACATATCCCTCTTTTGTCCAATTCTATCCAATCGTCCAATCCTTTGCTCAACAGACATAGGATTCCATGGAAGATCATAATTTATAAGATTCGCGCAAAACTGAAAATTCAAACCCTCTGATCCAGTCTCCGTACTTATCAATACATTAGCATCTTCTTTAAACGATTTAATTATCTTAGTTTTCTCTTCCCTGTTTTGAGCACCCGTAAACGGAAGAATTTTCAAATTGTAAGGCTCTAATTTTTCAACAATATATTTTAATGTTGTGGGATGTTTTGTGTAAATTAAAATTTTATCATTAGGATTTTTTTTCAAAATTATTTCAATTATTTCAATAAGTTTTTCCATCTTAGAATCTGTTTTAATTTTTTTATATTTCTCAACAATATTTGATGCAATATTTCGAGTATCCCAATGATATTTTTCGTTTGCCGCGATTTTCCCAAGCGACTCAATTGCTGATTTTGACGAGCTTGTAATTTTTGGCAAAAGTGCATATATTAACAAAAGACTATTCAACTTATTTCCATTAGCTGAAAAATATTGCGTCTTCAAGAGCTCACATATTTCTTGATAAATTTCTTTTTCTTCCGGACTTTGCTCTACTGAAATTATTTTCGGAATTCTTTGCTTATATTCTATCCCAGTTTCAGTTCTTTGTCTTCTGATCATAATTTCATTTAATTTATTTTTAAGTTCTTTAGGATTTAAAGGATATCTTTTATTTCGTCCATTAATAAAATTTTTTCTAAATTCTTTCACCGTTCCAAGATGCCCTCTTTTTAGAAGATGTAGTAAATTATAAAGTTCTATTAAATCATTTTGAAATGGCGTAGCCGTCAAAGCTAGAAATCTTTTTTTCTGTATGCTGTCGACAAATTTCCATCGAATAGTATTCTTTTGTTTTAATTTATGAGCTTCATCGACTATTAACATGTCCCATTGAATTTGATGAGCCATAGCGTGCTTATACTCTCCAAGTTCTTTATTGAATGTTTTAACACGATCCATTGATGCAATTGCAAGATCAACATTTTCCCAGTCTTTTTCGTTTTCAATGATCTTAAAATCTAATTCAAATTTGTCCTTTAATTCTTGAACCCACTGATCAACAAGAGACGGCGGAGTTAATATAAGAACTTTTTTTACAAAACCTCTAACGATACATTCTTTCAATGCGATACCTGTTGTAACAGTTTTTCCAAGTCCAACTTCGTCAGCCAATAAACCAGACCCGTTAAAATCTCGCAATAATTCTAATGCTCCATCTGTCTGATACGCAAAATGAAATTCTAAATTATGTTTTATCATATCATATGAAATCAAACTCGAGATCTCCGTTTCTCTAGAAATTTCACCAGCTTCAATTTTCAAATCCAAAATCTCTTTTGAGGCAAACTTGCTTTTCTTTAGATTATCATTTATTGAAAAATCTGTATCTGAAAACGATTCGTTAATATTTATTTCATATGCCATCTTTAATATATTACCGAGAATTAAAACTTTTTAAATTTATCAATATAATTGAACAACAGCTTTAAAAATTCAATTAACTATAATTGAACATGGTGATGGGTTTAAGTGAGTCTCTTTCGAAATTAGTTAATATGTTTACGCTGGCGTTGCCATCATGGGCCCAAAATTTTGTAAGTTTATTTTTATTAATTTTAGTTATTGTTGTTTATTCAGTTTTTGTATGGAAATTTTATAGATTCCTTGGAACGAAAAATATATTATCTTTAAATTTAAATAAATATAATCGCTCAGAGCATCCTATATTCACAAAATTTTTCGCGTTAGGGTTCAATTTAATTGAGTATATAATAATTTTACCATTTTTAATTTTCTTTTGGTTTTCAATATTCGCTGTACTTTTAATATTCTTAAACGAAAGCTTGACAACGTCAGGAGTTTTAATAGCAGCAGCAGCGATTGTTGGATCTGTTCGAATGATATCATATTATAATGAAAGTTTAGCAAAAGAAGTTGCAAAGTTTTTACCTTTGACACTTTTAGCAGTTTCAATTTTGAATCCTCATTTTTTAAACGCTGAAAGAATATTTGCAACACTAGGAGAAATTCCAACATTAATTGGAGCAGCGGGAATTTATTTAGTTTTTATAATTGGAATTGAAATTTTATTAAGATTATTTGATTTTCTATTTTCTATATTGGGAATAAATTCAGAAATTGAAACTAACAAGAAAGAATAATTAAACCTTTTTCTTTCGCCATTTTTTCAAAGCAATTTTAAATCCAACAACACGTGCCGTGTAATTTTCACCAAGATGAGTTGTTATTTTTTGAGCAACCTCTTTAATTTCATCTCTACTTGAACTTTTCAAAACTGAAATCTTTACATCTTTATGTTTAAGGAAATACGTTTCGAGAGTCTTCAGAAAATTATCTGTCAATCCTGCTTTACCGAGTTGTAGTTGTGCTTGTGCCATTTTCTATAAATTTCAATATATCTGCCTTTTTAACTTTAATTATTTTCTTTTTTTGAACCCCGAAGGTACCAAGCTTCATTGATTTATGTTTGTAAATATCTTTTCCTTTAAATCTATGAATTGATACATCTTTTTTATTATCTCTCCAATCTTGACTATGTCGTGCACAAATTGTTGCCGCCAATTTTAAATCCCCTCTCTTAGGAATGCCTTTAATATTTACAAACGGACTTCCTGGTTTTTCAGTGTGAAAAACTTCTTCATCTTTTTCAATTTGTTCAACAATCTCTTCGTTGTTTTGAGCAGATCTTCCCGCAAGAATTTCTGTTTCATTTGAGGTTATAAATTTTCTAAAATTCATATTATCTTAAGGGACGCATTATTTTTATAACTTCTGTATCTTGAAAGTGGGACATAATCTTTAAAAGAGAATTTGATTTTTTTATAATAATTAAATTGAGGTGAAAAAATGGAAGAAGAACAAAACAAAGTTGAAGCTTTTGAGTCCCCTATCGATACTGCATCTGAAGAAACTCCTACACCAGATTATTCGGAAGAAAATAAATCTGAGGAATCTGTTGAAACTCCAGCCGAGGAATCTATTGATGAATCAGCTATTGAATCTGAAGAACCAAAGGAAGAAGTCCCAGTAGAAGAACCAGTAGTTGAAGAAAAAGAATCTGAAGATCTAACTGAAGAAACTGAGACTCCAAGCGAAACTCCAGCCGAGGAATCTACTGAGGAACCAGTTGCTGAATCTGAAGCTATGGCAGAAGAAGCTCCAATCGAAGAATTAGAATCTGAGTCTACTGAAGAAACATCAGCTGAATAATAAAACAGCTAAATTTATTTTTTTAATTTTTTTTAATCCATAATTTTTCCCGCCTCTCCAGGATTCTGCTTGCAGGTCCTAGCCTACTTGTAGGTTCTCGTGACCAGAATGGTTATGACACTTGTGATTATAGAAACTTTTTTAGGTTCGAATCAATAGCCCCGCCAGGATTCGAACCTGGGTCACCGGATTCAGAGTCCGATATACTTGACCACTGTACTACGGGGCTATAATATTAACCATTTTTCAGGATATAAAAACATTTTTATATTGATCATACTTTAATCTAACATGGCAATCGGGGTGACATTTATTGTAATTATGGCATTGATCGTTTCAATTTGGGTACTTGTTGAAATACAGAGATTAAAACATAAATTGTTTGCCGTTTTTCTAATAGGTTTAATTTTATTTTCATATATTAGCGCAGCTTTAGTTTTCAAGGAACAGGATATTGATTTTAAAACAATCCCAGGATTAACAAAAGCAACGAAAGTATACTTCTCATGGCTAGGATCAATTTTTATAAATATGAAGTCTATTACAATCAACGCAATTAAAATGGATTGGGTCGACGGAGAAAACAGAACATCTGAAAGATGAAAGTTTGGATAATTATTTTTATATTTTTTATGTTAAATGCTTTATTGATAATCAGTAATGGAAATCTATCAATGGTAGAGGCTGAAAATTTTGACATTTTTTTAAAATCATACGTAGGATGGTTTGATCAAATCTTTCAAAATATCCAAGTCATAACTGGAAATGTGGTAGATATGAAATGGGTTGGTTAAACACAATCACAACAATACTTATTAACAAACCCACTCTTTCAATAATATGCAAAGCAGGATTTCAACAGGAAGTTATGATTTTAATGATTGGTTGGAAGGTGGATATGAGAAAAACACAATTACAATGATAGCCGGACCTCCAGGATCAGGAAAAACAAATTTAACAATTCTTGCAGCATGCAGTCAGGCAAAGGCAAATAATAGAACGATTTTTATTGACACAGAGGGTGGATTTTCAGTCGAAAGAGTGAAGCAAATAGTTGGAGAGGATTATAAAAAATATATAAAAAATATATTTTTATTGGAGCCAACAAACTTCAAAGAACAAAAACAATGTTTTGAAAAATTATTACAGACATTAAAAAAAGAACATGTAAGTTTAATTGTGATAGATGGTTTGGCGATGCTGTATAGACTTGAACTTGGAGACGCTGCACAGTCTAAAGATGATGATAAAATAAAAAATGTAAATTATGAAATGGCAAAACAGATGCGAATACTTTCTGAAATAACTCGAAAGCAAAAAATTCCAATTATTATCACAAACCAAGTTTATAAAAAATTTTTATCAGATGAAGACAAAAAAAATAAAACCGAATCTGAAGTTAATTTGGTTGGTGGAGATTTATTTAGATATTGGAGCAAATGTATAATTGAGCTAAAGCATGAAGGTAATTCAAGAAAAGCGATTTTATTAAAACATAGAAATTTAGGAAATAAAAAATTAACTTTTGAAATAAAGGAAAAGGGAATTTTTAAGAAAGGTTGGTTGTAATTAGATAATAGTAATTTTTATAAAGACAGATTATAATCAAATATAATGGGAGAAGAGTATAGCAGCTTTGCATTACAAGAAATACGGAAAGATTATCCAGGTGGAATTATTTGGGATACTGGAGCTATTTGCCAATCCCTTGAGGGAGGAGATTGGGTGAATAGCGAATTTCACAAGGAACAATTAATAGGATATAAAAAAGAAGAAGAGTGTATAAGTATGACGCTAGATTTATTGGAAAGTGGATATCAAAGCTTTATAACAAAAGGAGTTAAGGGGGAAATGTTTAGATCAAATAAGGTTTGGCATTTATCAAGTAAAAAGAAAAATAAAAGAAAAAAACAGATTGTAAAAAACCAAAAACTCAAAAGAAGATTATGCAGGGAGATAGAAAGAGGAAGTGGCTGTAGTGTTATTGAATTAGATAAAGATGAAATGGGTTTTTATAATTATTTAGAAGAACATTATGCAGACCTTAGACATATAAAAAGAAGAGGTAATGAATATGTATTAACAGATGAAGATATGGAAATTCTTTTTACGGGGATTGTCAAACAATGTGTTTTAGAAAAGCCGTTAACAATTATAAGTAATGATTTCGGTATTTTAGAGGCATGGAGATTATTTATGTATAGAGATGGAACAATAAATGAAAATGATTTTTCTGCTTTTTTTAGAAAATACTCGGATTGTTTTGTAAAATACCCTTTATGCATTTCTAAAAACAATCAATAGATTCTCCCAAAAGTAGTTCTACAACATTATAAACTTTAAAATAAATAATATTTTATGGGAGATGACATACGTTTTGAGGCAATTAAAAAAATTTCTGAAACAAGTTTTCGAACAAAAAACTTAGATAAAATTTCAAAGATAAATAGCATTTCGCCACCAAGTGTTTTTATTGGATCAAAGCTAAAATATCCTCTTGTGAATGTTGGAATAATGTCCCCTCTTGAGCGAACAGATAGCGCGTGGCTTTATGATGCAGAAGAGCACTGGGCAAAAGAAGATTTTGAAATAAATGATGTTTTAAAATTACGAAATGGTTTACTAAATTCGAGTTTTCAATCAAAAGTCACAGATACTCGTTTAAATAAAAAATTTGTTGAATTGTCACAAGAAATCGCAATCGCATCAAGGCCAGTTGATGTTGAAATAGAATTGCAAAACAAAGTTCAATTCGGAAGAAGAAAAGATCAAGTTTTAACACCGCACGGAATGAAAGCAAATTTAAAAAAAGCGAAAGTTACATCAAATGTAAAAATAGATAGAAATGTTGATAAAATTATTAATGACGATATCAAGGCCTCAGATGCAATAAAATTTTTATACAATAGGAATTTCAACGAATATTCATTGAGTAAAATATTAAGTGTAGGTGTTATGGGTTTAAAGAAAAATAAACGACTTGTTCCAACTCGATGGAGTATAACAGCAACAGATGATACAATTGCAAAACAGCTTTTGAAAAAAGTTAGAGATTATAAGTGGATAGAAAATCACGAATTATTTTTAGGAGAATTTATG
>CAYZYW010000013.1:0-16172 GCA_964482665.1 Candidatus Woesearchaeota archaeon | reverse complement strand
GGATAGTGCATTTGGATTTCATTTATTTATGTTTCAACAAAAACATCCGGATTTTATGGTTGATGTAATTGAGGATATGAAAAAAGCAACAGTTGAAATTGGGTTCGATGATAAAAAAGGCTTGATTGCGCTTGGCGGAAGTATTAGTAAACATTATGCGATTTTCTCAGCGCTCCTAAGTGGGGGTTTTGATTATGCAGTTTATATGACAACGAGTTATCCGACGTCTGGAAGTTTTTCAGGTGCTACGACAAATGAAGCGAAATCCTGGGGTAAATTAAAAGACGATGCTCAAGCAGCAACGGTAATTGGAGATGTTACAATAAATTTTCCATTAATGATGTGCAATGTTTTAGATAATTTAAACGAAGAAGGCTTGTTGAAAAATGACTGAAGCTAAATTTATTCTTTCTAAATCTAAACTTTTGGAACAATATAACTTACTAACAGATTTAGGATTAAAAGTTTCATATTCATATAAAACAAATCGTGAAGTTGGAAATGTTTTGCAAGAAATATCTAAAGACAAAAATTGTGAATTTTCAATACATGCAAAAGAAGAAATTGATATGATTCAGGACAAATCTAAAATATCGTTTTTTACACAAGCTGAATCAATTGATGAGTTAAAAGAATATCTAAAAAAAGGCGTAAGAAACTTTGTTGTTGACAATGAGACAGATTTGAAAAGAATTTTACAGACAATTGATGAAACAGAAATTAAAATAAATTTAAGCTTAAGAATGAAATTTCAGGAACACCGAATTGGGACAGGGAAATATTTTGTTTATGGAATGCCTGCATTGAAAGTTAATAAATTAATTAAAGAAATAAAAGATCATCCCAAATTAGACAAGTTGGGAATTCATATTCATCGTAAATCTCAAAATACAAGTGAGTGGGAAATAAAAGAAGAAATTGAAGATTCATTAGATAAAGATGTTTTGAAAAGACTAGATATGTTAAATTTTGGGGGTGGTCTTCCGACTATTTATCGAAACTATACTGTAAAAGTATTACCTTATATTTTTAAAAAAATAAAAGAATCGATTGATTTTTTAAAAAAATATAATATTGAATCATGCATCGAACCTGGAAGATTCTTGGCCGCACCTTGTATAAATTTGGAAACAGAAATAATTCAAATTTATAATGGAAATATAATTTTGAATACGACAATTTATAATTGTGCATTAGACAATATTTTAACGAATACAAAAATGCTAATCAAAGAAGAATTAGAAGATGATGAAAAAGGTGAATTTTATTTACTGAAGGGAAATTCTCCAACGCGAGATGATATTTTTAGATATAAATGTAAATTGAAAAATCCAAAGGTTGGCGATAAAATAACTTTTCTTTATGCAGGTGCTTATAATTATACGACAGATTTTTTTGGATATAAGAAGTTAAAAACAGAAATTATTAATTAAACTCTCATAAATTATTTAAATAAAACAATATTTATTATATTATGATTTATACAAATTCAGATGGTGGATCAAGAGGTAATCCAGGTCCTGGTGCAATCGGTGTTATTGTTAGAAAAGATGGTGAAATTTTAACACGTTTTAGTAAATTTTTGGGACAACGCGTTACAAATAACGTTGCAGAATATGAAGGATTAATTAGTGCATTAAAACTTGCAAGAAATCATACAAAAAATGAAGTAACTTGTATACTTGATTCTGAACTGGTTGTTAAGCAACTTCTTGGGGTCTATAAAGTTAAAAATCCTGTTTTGAAAAAATTATTTTTGCAGGTTCAAGAACTGCAGGAAGATTTTAAAAAAATAAAATATGAGCACGTTTCACGATGGGATAAATTTCAACAAATAGCTGATGAAATTTTGAACGACGAATTAGAAAAAAGAGGATATAAGAAAAAAATTTATATCAAAAGGTAATTATTTAAACTATTTTTACTACAATTTTTTATGGGAAGAGAACAGCAAATTATTAATGAACGTTTGAGAAAATTGAAAGAATTGAATGATTTGAAAATTAATCCGTATCCTGCCGAGTCTGATAAAAAGCAGACGTGCGAGGAATGTTCGAAATTAAAGATTGGTAGCAATATTCAAACAGCTGGGCGACTTATGACAAAACGTGATCTTGGAAAAATTGCTTTTGCTAATTTGAAGGATCAAACTGAAACGATTCAATTAGTTTTACAAGAAGACGAAACAAAAGATAAAAAGTTTTTTAAGAAATATGTTGATGCTGGAGATTTTGTTGAAGTTAAGGGAAAGATTATAAAAACAAAAACAGGTCAGATTTCAATTCAGGTTAAATCATTGAAACTTTTAACAAAATCTATTTTACCTTTACCTGAGAAATTCCATGGATTAAAAAATGATGAAGAAAAATTGAGAAAAAGATATTTGGATATTTTAATGAATAAGGAAATTCAAGAAATGTTTGTAAAAAAATCATATTTTTGGAATACGATTCGAATGTTTCTTTTAGAAAAGGGTTTTCTTGAAGTTGAGACGCCTGTTTTGGAAAATTCAGCAGGAGGAGCCTCGGCAACACCATTTAATACACATCACAACTCACTTGATACTGATGTTTTTTTAAGAATTTCAATGGGTGAACTTTGGCAGAAAAAACTAATGGTTGCAGGTTATGAAAAAACTTTTGAGATTGGACGACAATTTAGGAATGAAGGAATGGATATGGAACATTTACAAGATTATACTCAAATGGAATTTTATTGGGCCTATGCTGATTATAAAAAAGGAATGAAGCTTGTTGAAGAAATGTATAAAAAAGTTACAAAAGCAGTTCTTGGTTCTTTGAAATTTGAAACACATGGTTATAATGTTGACTTGTCTAAAAAATGGATTATTTATGATTATGAATCTACAATTAAAAAATATACAGAAGTTAATATTTATAATGCAAGCGAAAAAGATATGCAAGCGAAATTGAAAAAATTGAAAATTGAATATGATACGGGTGTTGATAAATGGAGACTAGTTGATCTTCTTTGGAAATATTGTAGGAAGAAATTATCTGGACCGGGATTTTTGACGGGTCAGCCAGTTGAGGTTACACCTTTAGCTAAAAGGAATATGAAAGATTCGAGAAAGGTTGATCAGTTTCAAGTTATTATTGCAGGAACAGAAATGGGTAATGGTTATTCTGAATTGAACGATCCGATTGATCAAGACGAAAGATTTAAAGCACAAATGAAAATGAAAGAGGCTGGCGATGATGAAGCTCAAGATCACGATAAAGGTTTTGTTGAAGCTTTGAAATATGGTATGCCTCCAACATGTGGATTTGGTGTGTCTGAAAGGTTTTTTGGTTATTTGATGGATCGTCCATTAAGAGAATGTGTAATTTTTCCATTAATGAAACCTGAAGAAGTTAAAGGTAAGAAGAAGGGGAAAAAGTAAAATGGAAGATTTGCATGACCGGTGGCCACATAGATGGATAACACCAAAGGCGGAATCAAAGAAGTCAAAATCTCATGGCTTTGGAGTTTTTGCTAAAGAATTTATTAAAAAAGGAGAAAATGTTGGAGTTTTTGGGGGATTGGCAATTCCAGTAAATGAAATAAGAGAATATTGGAAAAAGGTTGCTCATATTGGAATTCAAATTAGTGATGATTTTTTTATTGTTCCATCAACACGCAAAGAGGTAGAAATTGGTGGAGTTTTTAATCATGGGTGTGAGCCAAATTGTGGTTTTTCAAATACATTTACATTAATAGCAATTAAAGATATTAATGTTGGAGAAGAATTAGTTTTCGATTATGCTTTTTGTGAAACATATATGGATGATTTTAATTGTAATTGCAACAACCTAAATTGCAGAAAAGTGATAACTGGTGATGATTGGAAAAATAAAGAAATCCAAGAAAAATATTTAAAATATTTTTCACCATATCTAAAAGATAAAATTAAAAGGAAAAAGTAATCATCTTTCATAAATATTTTTTCTATGTCCTATTTTTAATACAATCTACTTATTTAGTTCAAGAACGTTTTTTGATTCTTCTTCTGTATAAAAATTTCCTTTATTAATTTCTTCTCTTGCTTTAGTGATATCAATAACATCTTCTTTACTCAATTCTTCCATAATATTACTAAGAAATTTAATTTCATAAACCTTTCTTTTTCAATAAACTATAACTTATTCAGCACACGTAAAAGGACCGCTAGACGGGCCAATGCGATGTCACCAAGTGTATTAGAAACATCGCCCAACCGGAACGTGAGGAAGTTATTAAGAAACCAGGGGTTTCTTAACTTTTATAAACTCACTTCTCTCTTAATTAATATGGCTTATAATACTAAATTCAGGAAGAAACAGGAAGACGAACCTAAAATTGTTAGAGCACCGTTGCCAAAAGATAAGGAAATTATAGGAATTGTTGATCAGCGTCTTGGTGGAAACAAAATGATGATCAATTGTGTTGATGGGAACCAGAGGAATTGTCGCGTTCCAGGACGACTTAAGAGAAGACTTTGGTTAAGACCTAATGATGTTGTTATAATAGAACCGTGGGAATTGGATAATAAACGTGGAGATATTCTTTTGAAATACAAGCCAAATCAAATTGCGTGGTTGAGAAAAAATGGTTATCTTGAAACTGAAAGTGATGAATTTTAAACCCAAATATTTTTAACCACTAATTTCTCTATTAAATTATGAAAATTATTTTATCTGATAAAATTGTAAGAATTGTAAAGAACAAAAAGAAATTGGAAAAGGTTTTGAATTTAAAAATTTCAAATCGTGGAAAAGAGGTTTCAATAGATGGTTCGGCCGAAGATGAATATGTTGGTGAAAAAGTTATTGATGCTTTAAATTTTGGGTTTCCGTTTTCAGCAGCGGTTGCGATAAAAAAAAATAATCTAGAATTTCAAAAAATAAATATAAAAGAACATACGCATCGAAAAGATATGAAATCAATTCGGGCGAGATTAATTGGGAAAGCTGGTAAAACGCTTAAAGTTTTGTCTGATTTGACAGAATGCTATGTTGAATTAAAAGATAATCAAATGGGTGTAATTGGTGCTCCTGAAAGTATGGAGAATTCCCAGAACGCAATAATTGCTATAATTAAAGGTGCGAAGCAAACAAATGTATATTCTCATTTGGAAAAAAATCGCCCTGAAGAAATTCATGATTTAGGACTTCGAGAATAAAATATTTATTGGGAATTTGGCGACACTAAGGTTTAAATAACAAAATTCATTATAAAAATTACAAGACCTGGTAGCTCAGTGGTAGAGCGGGCGGCTGTTAACCGTCAGGTCGCAGGTTCGAAACCTGCCCGGGTCGTTTTGATATATTGTAATTCTGCGAAATTTGCTAATCAGCGCAAATATAAAAAAATTTTATAAAATGTTAATTTATACTTCAGAATTTATTTTCTACATTTTCTAAAAGTATATCGTCTATTAAAAATAAATCCCGTTACACCTATAAAAATAATTGAAACTATTTGGGAGTATAAATAATATATACCAATAACATTTGTAAAAACGCTTAATATTAACAAGTTCATAATTAGGGCTAATGTACTGAATGAGAAAAATGTTTTATATTCTTTAAAAAAATTTTTCATAAAATTTTCATTAAATGTCCATGTTTTATCGAATATAAACGTGAACATGTTTCCAGCGAAAAATGAGAAAATTGCGGAAATTAAAAAATACCAGCCCAGATATTCGGTAAGCAAATACAAAACTCCAAAATTAACACCGAATCCAACCGTCCCAACGGTTATGTATTTTAAAATTCTTTTTATAAGAAGATTTTTCACCCCGTGTATAGCTTTAATTATCACATAAGAATTATAGATTTTATCTTTTAAAAACATTTATTAATTCATATTCCGTTTATGGAATATGGATTTGATGAATTCGATTACGAAGAGAAAGAGTGTGAGAAAATATTCTACACAAAAACCTGATTGGAGAGATATTATTGAATGTATCGATGCTGCACGCTACGCTCCGATGGCCGGAAATAATTTTACATTGAAATTTATTTTAATTAAAGATGCTAAAACTATCGCAAAACTTGCAGAAGCTGCGCAACAGGATTTTATAGTGAATGCGCATTGGATTGTTGTTGTGTGTTCGGATCCTACGCGAATAATTAATAACTATGGTGATCGTGGGAATATTTATTTTAGGCAACAGGCTGGTGCTGCGATGCAGAATTTTTTATTGAAAATTGAAGAGAAAAAATTGTCGACATGTTGGGTTGGTCATTTTGTTGAAGAGCAAGTGAAAAGTATATTGAAAATTCCTGGCAAAATTCATGTTGAAGCTATGTTTCCAATTGGATATTCAAGTAAGGCCAAAGGAACAAAAACAGCTCGTAAAAGAAAAACGAATTTAGATAATATTCTCAGGTTTGAAAATTATGGGAAAAAGAAAATGCAGTATGGGAAAAAATTAGATACTTGAGGTTGAATTTAATCACAATAATCCTTAAAAACAATCTTTACATTAAAGATTTATGGATTATAATAAAGAAGGATTAATAGAAATTCCAAAAAGACAAATAACATCCCATTGTGATACCACTTGGACCTTTAGTAAAGGAAGTCTGCGCAATGCTGTCACTAATATTTTTTCTAAAAATAAGTCGTATGTATTATTTCAAACGATTGCAAACAAAGAAGCTGCAGATGAATTATTAAAATACCTAAAGGTTCGAAAAGATCACAATAGATCTTGGTCTTTGAAAAAAGCAATGGAAAATGAAAGTTCTGTGAGTACACATCCATCTAGTTTCGATAATAAAAAAAGATTACATTTTAGCTATGATCTTATAGAAACTTATCGTCGCGCAATAGATAAAATGTCCAACCAATTCATTGGTGAAAATAATTTTTCACATTACCCCCTTGTTAACACACAAGGAGTTAGAGAAATGTCCGCAGATGCAATTTATTGGCCAGAGGTTTATCTGGTTGATGAAAAAAAATATTCTAAATTAATTAAGATTATTGATGAATTAAATAAAAACTCTCAACAAGAAGTATTAAAATATGTAGAGGGACAATGGAAGTACAACACTCCGGAAATAAATGCATTAAAAAAATCTAAAATATCACCAATAATTAGATTAGAAGATGAATTAAAATTAAGTGCAAAAGATCTTATAAAATATGTTAACTTTTTTGGACAAATGACTGAAGTTGAAACATATCAAAATTATAGTATTGAGGACGATTAACTTCTAAAAAACCCTTTCCCAATTTTTCCAAATTTTATCTGCAACTTTTTCTAAATTTAGGTTTTTTATTTCAGCAATTTTTTTATAACTCTCAATAACATTCGCAGGTTCATTATTTGGTAATTTATCTGGATGTAAATATGGGGAATCCGTTTCGCAGAAAAGCTGTTCGATTGGCGTGAGTTCGATAACTTTTTGAAAATGTTCGGAATTTTTAACATTGGTTGGGATTGATAAAAACCATCCGTTTTCAATAATTTTTTTTACAAGTTTAAGTTTTCCTGAAAAGCAATGCATGATAATTTTTTTATAATTGAAAGTTTCTAAAAATTCTATAGCTTCAGATTCAGCTTTTCGAGAATGAATAACAACTGGAATATTCAATTCTTTTGCCAATAAAACAAACTTTCCTAAATTCTCTTTTTGTTTTTCTAAATTCCCAGCGTCTTTCAAATCTAAACCAACTTCTCCAATTGCAACAATGTTATCCTTATTTTTTTTAATAAATTTAATTTCAGAATCTATTTCCTCATCTGTTAATTTCAAACAATCTGTTGGAAAAATTCCTAAGCACGCTTTAATCTCTGGAAATTTTTCTGAAAGCTCCAAAACTTCTCTATTTGATTTAATATCTATTCCGCATGTTAATGCAAATTTAACATTGTTCTTACGCATATTTTTTACAACGCTGTCTAAATCTTTACACATTTCTAAATGAGAATGAATATCTATTAACTTCATAGAATAGATAAGAAGGAAGGGGATTTAAGGTTAACGATATTACTTAGCAGCCGTCTTCCATAATAACTTAAACCATTTTCTGTAAGAGTCTGCAATATCGCGATTAACTATCATGAAACAAGTTGGAACATCGTCTTTCCATAAAACATTAACAACCTTGTCTCCATAAATATTAATCACTGCCGGACTCGAATATCCTTTGGGTAAAAATCTAGTTTTCATTAAAGGTAATTTTGTAATTTTTTTACCACGAACTTCTGCATCATAAAGAACGTGCCATTTTATTTTATTTTTTATTCTTAATTTATTAAAGTTCGGAAAAAAATATTCTAAAGATTTATCCTCGCGTCCAATAGCTCCAATCAAATACAAATCTTTTTTTTGTTTTAAGATATCTTTTCTTATTGTCTTAAAGCCTTCTTGTCCCGCAAAAACATGGGCTTCCGCATGAGGCGTCAATAAAGGAATGTGTTTTTTCAATTCAGGTATTATTTTTTTTATTTTAGATTCTTTTTTCTTCAATTTTTCTTTTTTTTCTTCAATATATGAAAGCAATCTTTCAGGATCAGTCGCTTTAAAATATTTAATATTATTTTTAATTACATATGAAACAAGACCCTTTTTAGTTAAGCGATTTATCGCTTCATAAATTCTACTTCGGTGAAGATTTATCTGATTTACAAGATGCCCAACTTTCACAGATCCAGATTTAAGCAACGTAACATAAACATCAATTTCACTATTAGCCAATCCAATTTCTTGAAGAATCTTTTTATCCATAAAATAATTATCTTTATAAAATATATAAATCTTTCTAGTGTAGTCTTGCAGTAGGAGAACATCTATTTATTAATAAGATATTTTATTTATTTTAATGGAAGAATCAAATAATCAAAACCCTTTTTTACAAGAGTTTTTTGATAATTCTAAAAAAATGAGAAATGAACTTATGAATAATTCTGATTTATTCCAAAAAATTGAGGATAGATTAAATATAAAAAAAAATCATTGTGGGTTTAGGTCTGAAGAAAGTTGGTACAATAACGTTTTCATTCCCCTTATACCAGGAAAATTGGGATTAAAAAGGAGGGACTTAGATATCGCTCATGCGGAAATTGCAATTCATGCTGATCTTTACAGTCCTAAATTACCAATATCGCCCTTTGTTGTTAAATATTCTGAAACAGCTGATGAATTAATATACATTGTGAAAGATTTTGGATTTGAAGATAACAATAGAAGTAAATTGAGAGAATGTGTGCCTGCAATGAATGCGATAGAATATATGATTAAAAAAGGGTATGGGACAGGTTCCAATATACGGGTAAATAAAATAGATTCAGAAATAATAAAATATTCTAAACAACATCCTGATAACATTTGGTTTAATATATTTGCTTATGATGGTAAAAATAACTGGGCGATGGTTGATTTAGATGGTAATTGGACATTAATGGACAATAGTGAAGAAATTTATGAGGGAATATATAGTGGAGAAGGGAGATTTGGTCGTTTGAAGCAGATGGTAAAAGAAATGTCAAAACCAGAATATTCATTGAAATGATGAAAATTGGAAATAAAAAAATCGAAAGGTGTGAAGAGGCTTCATCAAATAAGGCATTTTTAGAATATCCTATATGTGTTGCAATTATAGATAAAAATCAAGAGAAATATATCCAGAAAGACCCTTTAATAAAATCATTGATGAGCAAGGGAGTTCATTTGGAAAAATTAATAATCGATATTCCAGACAATCTTCCCGATATTCTTGAAGAAGCAGGAGAACTTGTAAAAAAATATAAATACCCAATATTAATAACATATTTGGATTTATTTGAAGAAAATATAAAAAAGACCAGCCCTGGATTAATGGAAAAAAACCCCAGTCTAAAAAGAATTGCGCATCATTTGACTGGAGATACTAAGCTTTATTGTTTTGATGTGATAAAACAAATAGTAGCTAGATTTAGAAAAGATAAAAAATGTTCAATTGAATTATCTATTAGAAATATTAAACTAAGTGGTTCGGCAACGTCTTTTATTTTCGCGAGAATGCAGCGCCTTGGAGCTGATCTTATGTATAGTTGGAGTGCTTCTCCTGAATTTTATGAAAGGAATGCTAAATATTTAATTGATAAAAATTAAATCCAAAAGAGAAACAAAATGACAAAACAAAAAACCAACTCAGACCATAAGCAAGAAAAACAAGAATTACTAACACAACACATGATAGATAAAGTGGGGTATAGAAGTTTATATGTTGGCGCAATTGCAAGCCTTGTGGGTTTAACGTCAATTTATGGGGTTCAGTTGTATGGATTAAGTCAATTAGAAATAGAGTTAGAGGATCCAGTAAAAAATTTTCATATAAACTATCTTGCTTTACTACTTGGCTTTACTACTTGGCTTTACTACTTGGCTTTACTACTTGTTCTTTTCTGGGCGAAATAGTCTCTGAATTTAAAAGACGCAAAAGGCATAAAAAAGAAATTTCAGATTTAGAGAAACATCTTTCTAAAAAATAATCCCATCTCCAGGCTTACAAAAAACTATCGGGGGAATTAAATTCCCCCTAAAAAAATTAAAAATTAAAAAAATTAATGTTGGCTTATCGCCAAACGTCAATACCTAAATCAGAAACTTCTCTTGAAACACATCGTGTATCTTCTTCGATTGGTTTTCCTAAAACGTAAGGTGATTTAACACCTGTCATAATAGTAATTACTCGAACTTTACCTGTGAATTCTTTTGAAATTCTTGCACCAATAATAACCTGTGCGTCAGGGCTTAAGTTTTCTGAAACCGATCTACCAATAACGTCAAATTCTTCTAACTTCAAGTCTGGTCCACATGTAATATGAATCAAAGCACCTGTAGCTCCTGCATAATCCACATCAAGTAGAGGATGAGTTAGGGCCTGTTTTACAGATTCTTCAACTTTGTTAGTCGAATCACTTTCACCAATTCCAATTACAGCAACTCCGCCGTTCTTCATAATTGAAGAAACATCTGCATAATCCAAATTGATCAAACTTGGTAACGTGATTGTTTCAACGATTCCTTTAATCATTGTTGAAACTAATTCGTTCGCAACTGCGAAAGCTTGTTCAATTGGTAATTGTCCTGCGATATCAACTAATCTATTATTATCTAAAACAATACATGTATCTGTTGCGTCTCGTAATTCTTGTAAACCGAATTCAGCTTTGTCAATTCTAGCTTTTTCTGATTCAAAGGGCATTGTAACTACACCGATAACTACAGCTCCGCTTTCTTTAGCAATTTGTGCTACAACTGGGGCCGCCCCCGTTCCTGTTCCACCACCTAAACCGGCTAAAACGAAAACCATGTCTGCACCACCAACGGCTTTTTTTACATCAACTAAAGCTTCTCGTGCTGCTTCTCGTCCGATTTGTGGTCGTCCGCCTGCACCTAATCCTCTAGTTAATTCTTTCCCGATAAGAAGTTTATCGTCAGCCTTTGTAACACTTAAATGTAAAGCGTCTGTGTTAGCAGCGAAAATCTCAGCGCCATTAATTCCTTTGTTGAATAACCAAGTTACCATGTTTCCACCGCAACCACCGCAACCAAACACTTTTATGTTTGCCTTACCGGCTTTCAAATCACCAAAATTAATGCTGTGACTATCTGCATTACCTACTGCCTCTTTTGCAAAATCTAATACCATTTTTTTACCTCCATTATATTCTATTTCCTCCCAATTAAATTGGGTGCATAAAACTTAAATAGTTCATATGCCTCTCTGTTGTATCCTAGAAAAAAAAAGGGAGAGGAAATCTCCACCCCCAGAGTATATCAATTCAACCGCCAGATTAAATTAATATAATAAAAAATTAAAGTTCTTTGTCTATATAAATATTTGGATGATTTAGTGTATATATTTATGATTATTTTAAATAATTTGATAAATTTTGTAATTTTGTGAAATCTTCTTTTGAATATACTGTTATCTTATGTGGTGATTTATTTTTAGCACCTTTTCCAAAAAATACTGCTGGACTATCTCTTAATTTACTCACTCCTTCTACTGAATTTGTTTCATTGTACCCAAAAATTTGTGTATTTTCTGATACAAAACTTGAAGATTTTAATTCTCTGTAGACTATTCCGACTAATGGATGAAGATATTCATAAAGAAAAGATCCCAAATCATTACATCTCATTTTCCAATTTAAGGCAAGAAGTCCTGCAAAATTATTAGTTTTTTCACTAACCCAAAAGCTATAGGCAGTTTCCATATTTTTAGTTTCTTTTAAAATTGTTAATCTTGTTTCTTCTGGATCTTCTTGAGATTTTCCCAATTTCTCTATTAAAATTTCTTCTTTTGTGTTGATAATATTAATCATATTTTTTAATGTCGATTCGGTTGCATACAGAACTCCATATCTTGCATTTTTATCTCTCTGTGAATCTGGAAGCCAAATATCTATCAAATGATTTGTCAGGTTAGCTTCCCTTGTATTGATTCTATCAATTCCGCTATCTATAATTGCTCTTCCTATCATATTTTCAGAATAAGAGAAAAAATATCTAGTTCCCTTTGGTCCTGGATTATTTTTACGATCAAACGCTTTTCTTTTTTTTTCTGCAATTTTTTTTCTATGATTATTGCCTCGATTTTTTGAATATCTTTTTTTCTCAACCATATAAATTAATATTTTTAATACAATAAATAGATTTAGGTGATTTAGTATATATGTTTAAATTAACTCTTTCAATTTCTTAATTTTGTCCCAACCAATTTTTAAATTTTCATTTGCTTTTTCTAAAACAATTTTTAAGAAATCTTCACTTACTAAGAATCTTCCATCTTTCATTAATGGAAATTCTAATTTTTCTGTGCTGATTAATTCAACTATATTATTTTTGCCAGTTGAAATTATTCCAGATCGTTTCCATCCGCTCAATTGAGCTTTTTTTAGAATTTCGTTAGCGTCTTCAATTGTCTGACATGCTATATGTAATATTGGAGGCTCAGATTTAAACTTAAGATTCATCTTCTCTTGTTCTTTTGGAAGAAATTCTAAAAACCTTTCAATTTCAACTAAATCATGGCTAACAAATTCAAAAAGTCCTGGACCCTTCTTTTTTTGGTCAAGCATTACGATAATTCTTCCAGAGCATGACGATGTTGTATAATAATTTTCATATTTATTTAATTTCTCGCATAAATCTTTTATTTTCTCGTCCCATCCTCCTATTGACGATTTATCAAGTTTTGATAATATAGAAATTTTTCTCTGATTAAATGAATCCATAATTTTAAATAAATTAAACAATATAAAAAGTTATGGAAAAACCAATTTTAGCAACAAATATTGATGGATTTTTGATTGATCATAAAGCATTTATTGAGCCTCATAAAGCATGGTTTGAAAAAGCGATTAAAATAACAAATGATGAATCTTTAAGAAAATGGATTGGACATGAAAATTATTTTTTGGGCGTAAATGATGCGATGAAAAAAATAATGCCAAAGGGAACAAAAAAACAGCAAACATTTCAGGCAAGGCGTTGGTATCAAGAAGCTGTTATTGATTATATTGGGAACAATCCTGAAGTTATTAATAATAAATTA
This sequence comes from Candidatus Woesearchaeota archaeon, assembly GCA_964482665.1. Classification (GTDB taxonomy): domain Archaea; phylum Nanobdellota; class Nanobdellia; order Pacearchaeales; family GW2011-AR1; genus CAYZYW01. The sequence goes on along the minus strand of CAYZYW010000013.1, from coordinate 2,624 downwards.
AAAAAATATTTAATTGATTTAAAACAAAAATTTAAATTAGCATTAATAACATCTAATACAAAAACATATGTTGGAAAAATTTTGTCAGTTTCAGGATTGGAAAATATTTATGATATTATTCACGCAAGTGAAACAGAGCATGAACCCTCAAAAGAAAATTTATTTGAATCATTTAATAAAAAATATGGTAAACCAAAATATTATATTGCTTCGCGGAATAAAGAGCCTTTTGAATTGTGTAAAAAATTCGGAATATATTGTATTTATTTTTCACAAGGGGAAGTTGATACTGATTTAGAAAATATATCTGATAAAACTATTAGAAATTTTGACGAATTGAAGTAACCTGGATTAAATTATTCTTTCTTTAATATCTCACATCTAATTTTTTCATCTTCACAAAGCTCCTTAAATTCTATAGCATCTTCACTTGTTCCCACAATGCTTCCGTAATGCATGGGAATTGCAACAGATGGTTTAATTATTTTTGCAGCATCAGCGGCCTCTTCTGGACTCATGGTAAATCGTCCTCCAATTGGCAATAATGCAACAAATGTTTTATCCGGATGATTATATCCTGTGAGCTTTTTCATTTCATCTATAATGTCTGTGTCCCCTGCGTGATAAATTAAAACATCATGAAATTTAATTAAATACCCTACCCATCCCTCCTCTTTTGGATGAAACGACTTGTCTAAATTATATGCCGGTAAGACTGAAACTTTAATATTCCCAAAATCTATTTCTTGTCCTGCTTCTACAATCTCCATATTGATCGGAATTTTAAAGCGCGCAACCTTACTTTGACAATCTGCTGTCATTAATATTTTTGTTCCTTCTTTAATTATCTTTTTTATGTCCGCAACACTGCAATGATCATAATGACTATGCGTAAGCAAAATCAAATCAGCTTTTTCGCAATCTTCTTTTAAATTGTATGGATCAATATAAATTATTTTAGAATTCATTATTAAAAATCCGGAATGTCCTAGCCACTTGACTTCTATATCTTTAAACTTCATATAATGAAAAACTCAAATCTCTTTTTAAGGATTTCTAACCTAAAATATTTGTCTTGAATTTATCTAAATCTTTTTCTAGAATTTTCGCACTTGAGGCTCTTGCGTGCCCGCCACCTATGGCATTTTCTAATCCCCTAATCCCCTTTTTGACAATTGTACTCGTATCGTTAAATCCTCCCTGCTCCCTAAAACTTATTTTCAAAAATCCATTATTGAGATTATTTATAACAAGATACATTTTTTCAGGTTCTCTTTGTGATACAATTGTTGATACAATTGAAGCAACATTATATTCAGATTTAACTTCATAAATATAGATTTTCTTCTCTGGATAATATTCCGAATTTTTTAAATAATTGTAAACTTGTTTTTGAATTTCTTCGTCCATAAATTTATGAATTTTATTTATTTCATCAAAATCTTTTTTCTTAACCAAATCATAAACTTTTCTTAGATTATTTTTATAATATATTAAAGATGAGCTAATCTTTTTCGCAATTTCTCCCGGCTCAGAATCGAAGACTTTTTCATATTTAACATCTGAATAATTTTCTTGAACAAATTCCAAATTATCTTCATCCTTAAATCCAAAGTCAGATAGAATTGTTGAACAAACTAACCATAACCATTTTTCTTGATCAATAATTCCTTCTCCTAAATCATAAATAACCTGCGTTGAACAATCACTTGATTTTGTTTTAATAATATTTTTTTTATTTTCTAAATTTTCAAAAGGATGGTGATCTATCCAAAAAACATCAAATGTTTTTTTAAATTCCCAGAAATCTTCAACCCCTTCTGTATCAATTCCAAAATCGCATATAAAAACTTTTGATATTTTTTTATCCTTAAGTTCTTGTTTTAAATTTTTAAATAATCCAACCTTATAATCTAAAAATTTTATTAAATCAACTTTCAAATTTTTTTCTTTCAAAATTTCTTCAATAAAAATTCCTGAACCAATTCCATCCAAATCGGTATGTGTTAAAATTGCGATTTTATCTTCAGATTTTATGTTTCCCAAAAATTCATAGAATTCTTCTTTTGATCCTATTAAATAATTTATTTTTTTCATTGAATATCTCCTTTCTCAATTAAAAATTTTATATTTGGAGCGACATTGTGTTTTCCTAAAATTATCTCATCTATGTCAAGCCACTTAATTTCTTTTATCGGTTTAATTGGTTTTATTTCGGATTCATTTTTTAATTCTGCAAGATAATGAATTAAAATTATAGACATTTTTTCTCCTGTTTGTGGATTTTTCCAAATAATCATTGAATGAAGTGGTTTTAATATTTCAATTTCTCCATTAATTTCTTCCTTAATTTCTCGATGACACGCTTCTTCTAAACTCTCAACTCCTTCTTCAATTGTTCCTCCTGGTAATTTATAAAAATCGTCTTTATCGTCCTTATTTACAAGAAGTTTTCCATTTCTGATAATTACAGGTCCAGATGCTATTATATTTTTATCCATATTGATTTAATCTGTTTAAAGTTTTTAAAATATTGGTTTTTTATGTATAGATAATTTTATAAGTTACCTCGGTTTATCTTTTTTATGCCAGGGTGCCGGAGTGGTCAAACGGGCAGCCCTTAA
>CAYZYW010000012.1:0-18368 GCA_964482665.1 Candidatus Woesearchaeota archaeon | reverse complement strand
AAATCTTTTTTTAAGATTCTTAACTTTAATTTTATTTTTAGGACGAGCAATCATTGCTTTTTTTAATTTAACAATTCTTTTTTCAATTTCTTTAATCGCCGTCGGATCTTTTAATTTAGAACGAATAATTTTAACCTCTGCATTAAAACCTCTTGTCTTAAGAATCTTTGATTCCCTCTCTAATTCTTTTAATCTATCTATTTTATCTTCATAACTTGCAAATCTTTTATGAACTTTTAAAATAATTTTTTTAGTATCATATTTTTTTGAATTTATTTTATTAATTTTAGATTTTTTAGAAATTTTTTTAACCACTTTTTTTCTCGCACCCTTTAAGGTTTTTACAACTCTCTTTTTTTTCTTTTTGATCACCATCTTTTTGTTACCCTTTTTTATAGATAAAATAATGAAATTTACTTTTTATATGTTTCGTCCAAACTTCGATTTATTTTTTTTCTTTCCGACGAGATTTCTTCAATTGTTTTGAAAAATCGCTTGTTCCATAATACCCTTTATTTTTCAAATATCTTAAACGTCTCATTAATTTTTGTCTATCTTTTTCACTTATTTCTTTTGCTACTTTAAACTTTTTTTCAGAGTTATTAATTTTTATTTTTTTCTTTGAGGCAATTTTTCTATTTTCTCGTCGATTAAAAATTTTCCCAAGTTTATATTTTGGCATTAATTTTATTTCCGCTTCTCCAATCTTGCCTTCTTCTTTAACCGTTCCATAATAATCATGACTTCTCCAATGCCTCAATCTTTTAATCAAAGCTCCAAAGAACCATTTTCTTAAAACTTTTTTCTTAACTGGTTTTTCAGATTCAACTTTTCTTCTAACATATCTCTTAGTCTTCTTTCTAAACATTATTTTCATAAATCCAGCAATTCTCTTTTCCATTGCCCTAGATTTTATCTTATCGATATTTACACTTTTCACAGCTGAATAAATAGATTCTCTATAAATTCTAATTCCAACTAAACAAACTAAAACAAAACATACCCATAAGAACTTTATTAACAAAGTCAACCAATCAAAGAAAATAATTTTTTCCAAACATTTTGGACATGAATCTCCACCACAATCAACTTCTATTTCATCATAATTTTTAACATCATCGTAACAATAATCACAATATTGCGAAACATTGCTTAACACAAATGATATATCAACACGATTAAATCCCAAAGCATTTAATTCTTTTACACGACTAATTAATTCACCTGTTCCTTTTTCAAATACTTCAACGTATTCTTCATTACACCACTCAACGCTCTTAGCATACACTGGAACTACATAATTACATTCTTTCAATTCAATTTTATTATCTCTACATTCAAACTTGTCAATACAATTTCTATTTTGAATTCCTAATATATTTGTTTTACCAATTAAATCTTTCAAGCCATAACTAGCTGAACACTGATCCCATTCTGTACATTCCCATTTTGAACTACATGTTCCACTTTTATCGACTCCTACAACCTGATCCCTAAGACTACAATCTATTTTTTCAGATGGCTTGTCCTCTTCTGTTCCACATCCGCTCAAATCAATACATGAATACGGATAACTAAATTCATCCCCTTCTACACATTCTGTCCAACTACATTTCCAATCTTCTTCACATGTGCAACTTCTTTCATCTTCACATAAATCATTTGAACAACTTCTAAATTGCGACCCCAAATAACATGAACTCCATTCTCCACATTTTGATTCATCACATTCTCCCCAAATACATTCACCACTTAAACAAACCTCATCTTCATCACATTCTCCACAACTTCCACCACAACCATCTGTACCACAAACATCTCCTCCACAATCTGGAACACAAGTTAAATCTTTTTTACATAAAGAAGCTCTACCAAAAAGTCCTCTTTCATAAATATACCCTTCGCTACACTTATATATACAATCACCAATACTTCCAAATATCGAAGCAGGACATGCAAATCCTAGAGAAGCATCCATGTTTGCATAACTTGAACCTAAACATATTTCTGAATTATCTGGAACATTATTACATGACGTTATACAAACTCCCATTGAACATACTGAATCACCTTCACAAGCCGGATCACACTCATCTTCTATACAACTTCCACTTGAGCAACTAAATCCTGTTGCACATGTTCCACATGTTACCAAATTCCCACAAACTGATTGACTTCCACATTCGTAACCTTTACTAGAACATGTATCTGTACAACCATCTCCACTACAACTCATTGTTCCAGCATAAACAGTTCCACAATCATCTGTACATGTTGAACCTGTACATGTTGTAGTAGCACATGCATTACTTGCTGTACATGATGCAGGAATCACAACTGAATCACTTGTGCTAATTGTATCATATGTTGAATCATTGCAACTTACTGTATAACTATATGTACTTGCAATTGTAAAATTATAACTATAATCATAACCGATAAATGTTGTATTATAATTCATATCGTAAGTTGAACCATCAAAGGTAATATTACAATCTCCTCCAGAAATCGCCACCCCTGAAGTTGAATTGGTATAATTAACATAAAAATAAGTTAGATTGTTCGAAACAACTTCATTATCACCATACAACATGTCCGTATCATTTGAATCCCAAATTGTTATATTTGCATTATATGGAACACCTCCTGCGTACGCACTAAACGATGTTACATTAAACCATATATGAGTTGTATTCGAACTAAACGGTGAAACCGTAGACCAACTTCCTGTACAATTTGCATTATCTGAATCCCATGTATCACAATATTTAATCCTATCACCTACTTGATTAATTTTAGAAATAGTTAATGTTGCATTATCAAAACTATAATCCAAACTTTCAAAACCAAACACCGAAGTTAAATTCTTAACATCCGAAGGTAATACTCCAGAATAATCTGAAACTCTTTGTAATGACAAATTACTTTCAGTTTCACTTAAATTAATATTATAAAAATCCAAACTCTCACCTGTTGAAAAATTTATTTCAATCGAATAATTTTTATTTTTTCTAATTACATTATTAAATAAATTTAAAGAGCTTAATGTTTCAGTTCCTAATGTGTAACCTGCCACATCTTTCAAAATAACTGTTGCATCAATTGTTTGACTTGTGGAATCTATAACATTGATATATGTTATTCCATCCGACGCTGCAACATCACGATCATTATGCTGAGTTGTTGCTAATTGCGTTGTTGCATCTGAATCATTTACTCTAACAACCCATCTAATCGAATCACCTGTCGGAGCTAAACTTATCAAAGCTGCATATCTATATCGACCTGTTCCATCATTATACAATGTCCCTGAATATCTTGTAGCAACAGTATCTGCATCCGCAGAGTACAAAACACGAATTTCGATATCATCATAATTTGTCAAAACTCCATTCTTGCTAACGTTGAACTCTAAAACACTCATCTCTCCAACTTGATAATAATTAACACCGCTTCCGTATACATTTCCAGAAATTGCACTAAAATTAATTACATCAATCTCAATAATTGTTTCATTATCTTTTTGAGAATCATATACTGTAGCATTTGATTGTAAATCTGAAAAATTAGTTTTAATTTCATATGTTCCGAAATCATATATTGTTTTATCAAATTGATATGTACAATGTCCTGTTGAATTTGTAACATCATATCCATACAAACTATCATTTATGAAAAAACTACAATTCGCATTCAATCCTTGTGATACATTTTCCAAATCATGAACTTGTGCCAAAATTGTTAAATTATTCGTAACTTCTCCGCCATCTAACGAATCCTCGCCTGACTGATCTTTACCACGCGGATAACTTCCTGCTAAAGGTGACGTGAAATTCAAAATCGCTGAATACCTTATGAACATATTTGATGAATTAGTCGCACTACTTTCATACTCTGTTCCATCCCCTGCCTGTATCGAGCAATTCCAATTCTCACCCGCTGTTATACTACCTGTTAATAATGTTGAAACCAATGTCAATGTATCATTCGTTATACTTCCTAATTGACCTGTTTCATTTTCAATACCATTCAAATACCATGTGTAGTTCGCACTCAAACCCAATGCCTCTTCCGGATCTGTAATCGTAGCATAACATTGTAAATTATCAGCTGTCAAATTATTTACAGTTGTCGCGTTCATTAAAACCGACACTGTTGTTGGAGCTGTATTAGCTATCAAAATAATCATATTAGTAGCATTATTCCAATCTCCTTCATACTCTACTCCATCATATGCCTGAACTGAACATGTCCAATTTTCATCTACTGTTGTATTTCCTGACAATAAAGTTGAAATTAAATTTACAGAATTTAACACAATTGATTCCTGAACACCTGTTTCATTTACAATATTGTTTCTATTGTTTCTATACCATGTATAATTAACATCCAAATTATCTCCACTATTAACATCATTTATATTTGCATAACATGTTAAATTTTCTGATGTAGAATTTCCCAACGAACTCGAATTTAAAATTACAAAAGTGGTATTCGGAGGTGTATTTGATGTTATCGTATAATTTCCTCCTATATATGTTGAATCATTTTGTGTACTAGTTGATAATCCAGCATTATCAAACACCTCCCAAAACCAAGTATAAATTCCATCAACAACAGCTATAACAATTCCAACAACCGCTTCAGTCCCTGAAATCAAAATAGTTGTTGCATTATACAATCCAGTTTCATTATACAAATAAATTGTTGCATTTACAAGACCATAATCATCTGTAATATTTATCGTAAAATTAATATCACCCGCCTCCGTTATTGTTCCATTAATTGGAGTCATATCTGTAATATTTGGAGCAACATTTACTACCAATACTGTCAAATCATTACTACATAGTTCTGAACCATCTTCAATACGATCATTCAAAGTAATACATGCTGACCAATTTTCTCCTAAAGATGTTTCTTGTGATAACATAATATCATTCTCCCCATTATATATTGCACCTATCATTTCATCAGATAATGAACTATTATAAACAACAAAGTCATCCATAAAACTACTCCAATAATTACCAGTAGTTATTTTACCTAAAGAAAATTCTCCACCCTCCTGTCCTATTTCACCATTTCTAGTATCTGAATTACCATACTCTCCATCTATCCACATAGAAATATTCGTTCCCTCTCTTCTAATCATTACATGATGCCATACATTTGTGTCATCATCCCACGGAGCGGAAAATAATGTATCAGCTGTTTGGTCATCTACAATTATAAAATACAATCTCCCATTATTATGTGATCTTAAAACATATGTTCCATCAACACCAGATTCATAATATCTGTGATTAAATAATGTAAAGTATTCTGTTCCACTTCCAACAGCATATCTTTTAAACCATGTTCCCATTGTAAAATCATTATTACTAAAATTAAGCATATCTGTATAATCTATATCTATTTCTTGACTATTACCATTAAAATAATATGCACCAAATCCATCATGTCCATTATTATTATACCAAACTGCATCTGATTCTGCATCCATGTATCCTGTTGTAGAATAATCTTTTACTGTGCTACTCCATTTTTGACTATCATATAATGTCAATGCTTCAGCTTGACTTAATTCTTTATCGTGTATTTTTACTTCATCTAAATCTCCATTTAAATACCATGAAGTAGTCTCTCCATTATGTCCTAATTCTAAATCATAACCCAAATTATCCATACCATTATATGTTCCACCTGTTTCACTATTTATAGTAGCTTTAACACCGTTAATATATAATGACATTCCACTAGATGTTTCATTACCATTATATGTAATAACAACATGTGACCATTTTGTTGTTGATGTGGGATTCCCTCCCCAAAAACCAATAAAATTTGATGTTGAACTATCATATAATCTAAATCTAAAAGCATTACCATAAAAAATTACATATTCACTTTTCTTACTTAATATAGTATGACATCCCCAATAGTCACCACAATTTGGTGCGAAGTTTAATTTTGACCAATAACTTAAAGAAAATGGTTCATCTGTTCCTGAACCATCTGTAAAACTTAAATCATCACTATCAGGTATTACAATTTTATCACCAACACCATCAAAATCATAAGCATAATTAATCTTACCATCACTTATTGGACTTGCTGCAGTAACTGATCCATCATTATTCCCTGTTTCATCTACGGCATCACTATTCAAATGATAAAGTGCAATAGTATCATCGTTAGGTATATCTTCTGTAAAAAAAGATCTCTCAAAAGGCATATTTAATATAGCAGTAGAAGTTCCATTTAATCTCCAATCAATAATTGTTTTACTTTCAGTAATATCATTATGTAAATTCTTCTGTAAATTATAATTATTTAATATCTCATCTGCTTCAAGTGATCTATTATAAACTTGAACTTCATCTAATGTTCCATTAAAAAATGTTCCAAAATAACCATCATCATAATTACCAATAAATAAATCATTAGTCATGCTATTTATATCTCCAACGTAAGTTCCACTTATATCTAACTCACCATCAAAATATATTTTATGACTATGAATATCATTATCGTATGTGAATGTAAATTGATGCCATTCATCATATGTTGGTTTTGAATTAGAAAATAAATTTGATTGACCAGTAGAATTATAGATAGCGAAATTAACTTTACCCTCCCTATCTCCATAAGCTGGTCCAGCTATCATTGTATTAAATATCTGACAAATACTTAATGGAATTTTATAATCCAAAGAATCCTGAGAATATTTAATCCAATATGAAAAAGTCATTTCAGTTTGATCATTAAAAGAAACATCGTTTGGAACAACAATTTCACCACTTCCATTAAACTCATAACCTCCATTTAAATATCCTGACGAAGTATATGTAGAGCCATTAACTGTACCATCATTGCTTCCCCAACTATCAACCTGTGTTCCTGAATCTACATTTAAATCATATCTAGCAATCCCTCCAGTTAAATTTGTAAAATTATTATTTTCAGTAGCATAATAATTTAATGTTAAATTCTCATTAGTTGTATTTTCTCCAGAAGATGAATTTAAAATAGGATTATAACCATATGTCAAACCTGAAGGATCAATAATATGATCAAATTCCAAATAAGATCCTAAGTCACCATCCAAATTCTTAATTTTTAAATCAAATAAATCCCAACTTCCAACTAAATTATCTAAATAAATTTTATAATATCTAATATCATCTATAATTGGAAACTCTGCAATTTTTTCTGACGAATTAAAATAATAAACTTCAACTATTGTATTTGATCCATTTAAATTTCTAGGATAAATTGTAATATCATTATCACTAGTCAAATTTTCATCAAACTTTACTCTTATATATTCTCCATCATAAATTTTCTCAGACCAAACATCATCCAATTGTGAAACATTCGTATAAATATCATTAATAAAATTATAATTTTCGTCCAAATGTTCTGCATCTGTAATTTCAATCACAATCTGGTATGTCTGATTGCTTAAATGTGAAACAACCCATTCTATATAATTAACTTCTTTAAAGTTCACAGAATTAATTGAATCATTCAAACTATCTGTCCAATTAACATTCTCTATTGAATTATTTATATCATCCACAATTCCATCTTCTGAATCTGAAAAAGCTTGGAATGAAACTAATAATCTTGTTTCATTAACAATATGATATAATTTAATTCTAGACTCAGGAACACCTTTTGGCAATTCTGAATATACCAAAATATTTTCATAATGCATCTCTGATGAAATTATAACTTCTTTTCCATACAATGTATTTGTCTCAATTGCAAATGGTGCAGGAGTTTCATATTCAATTTCATATTCTGTTTCATTTTTTACATCTCCATCCTTATTAACATCTGACTCATTCGCTTCAATAATAATTTCTTTAACCTCTTCTGTTTCTTCAATTTCAATCACACGACCTGTTATCGATTTAACCAAGTTGCCAAAAAATCCTTCTGATTTTTCACTTGAATCAATACTCGAAATTTTTCCAGAAATAATTTGCGCTGTAATTGGAATTTTAAATTTAACCCTCCTAGTTTCTTCAATCTCTTTCACTTTTTCGGTTTCATTAATAATCTTATAGATACCAATATTACTAGCCTCTTTAGGAATCTCAATACTTGAATCAATACTTGCATTTAATTTTACAATTTTTTTCCACTTAACTGGACGATTCAAAACCGCACCATACTGAATTGTTTCAATACCTTCATTTACTAATGTTAAATTTGTAACATTTGTCAAATTAAATTCTAAAACATTAATTTCCTCTACGACTTTTAATAATTCAACATCATCATAAATAAATAAAACTTCTAACTCGCCATCTGAAGCCGGAATCTTCAAATCATCAAAATTTATCACAAATTTCTTAAAATCTTCTCCTGAATAATCTGTACTAATCACAACCTTATCTAAATTAATATCTAAATCTAAAACACTTTCATCTAAATTATTATTCAAATTGTAAACGCTTCCTTCTTTTATTCTAACTGATTTATTTTCTTCCAATTTATATTCAAAATTATTATCAACACTAACACTTGCTTCAATTTCATCCACAATATTTGAAACAACATTTCCAGTAATCCCGACAAACAGCTTAGAGGTTATTCCAACAATAGACCTTACAATATTACCTGTAATGCTTGCACCTCCTGAAGAATCTGCTTCAGAACTATCCTCAATATCTGAATTACTTTCTAAAACTTCTGAACTATCTGAACTTGAATCATCTTCTAAATTTTCCGAAAAAACTTCCAATTCCTCTTCCGAATCATCAGTTAACTCTAAAGGTAAATCTTCTGAATTATCCTGATTCCCACTTGAAACTTCCACTATCGCTTCAACTTCTGATTCTGAATCACTATCTTCTAAATTCAAATCTTCACCATTTGAATTATTTTCTAAATTTTCCGAAGAATTATTCTCTGATAAATCTAAATCATTACTTGAATTTAAAACCAATTCAGTTTCATCCGTAGAGCTATTTATTGATAATGTATTATTTGTTGAATTCGTTAATGAAGCTGAATTATTTACCCCCTCTGATATTGAATTCTCTGAATCTAAAATTTCATCCAAACTATCCCCCTCCTTCAAATCAATTATTTCCAAAACAAAACTTACAATAGGATTATCTAATGAATTACCAAAACCATACCCCATACCACTTCCAGAAATATTTTTATCTTTAATATAAAAAGTTCCTGAACTTTTTTCCAAATCAATCAAACCATCTAATGAATAATTAGCTGTAAAATTTCCCAAACTAACAAAAACCAATGTAGAATCAGGAATCAATTCACCCACATCTAAAACAAAATTTAAATCCCCCTTTAACATTTCTCCATCAATATATTTATCCTCAATTGACAAAATAGAATGCCCTGTAAAATTAAAATTAAAAAACAAAACCCCTAAAATAAGAATCATTAATGCAGTAAAAATAAACAAACCTTTTTTTAAATTTTTATCAATTGCATTCGAAGATTTTCTATGTTTTCCCTTATATTCCGAAATAACTTTTCCATTTACCCTACGACTATGATACGTATATGGTCCATAAACTTTCCCATTTTTTTCAATAAATTTCTTATATGCCATTTTACCTCATTTTTTATGTAAGTAAAAAGTTATTTACCTCGATACTTACATCTTTTTTAGCAAAAAAGAGTTTTTAAATATTTCTTCAAAAAAATAACATACTAAAAATTAAAAAACTAAATTTACACTACATTATCTTGAATAGCAAACTATTAAAATAAACTTTCTTTTATCGAGATATGATTCAGAATAAAATTACAAATGAAAAATTAGAAAAATATTTTTACCTTACATCAACTGCCTTAAAAAAAGTTGAAAAAAATATAATCAAAAGTAAAGAAAAATACGCAAAAGAAATAATTAATATGGTAAAAAATTACCTATTGGATGCAAAATATTTTGAACAAAAAAAAGACTACATCAATGCATTCGCAGCATTAAACTACGCTCATGGATGGTTAGACTCTGGTGTTAGATTAGATATTTTCAATGTAAACGATAATAAATTATTTACAATTAAATGAAATATTTAAAAACTAAAAAACCTTAAACTAAATATAAAAGATGGCGACAAAGACTTCAAAAAACACAAGAAAGAAATTTAAAAAAATTATTAAAAAGAAAATTGTCGGGAAAAAAATTATTAAAAAATCAAATACAAAGAAAAAAACTGCTAAAAAAATTGCTAAAAAAAATATACCAAGCTTAAAACTACGAAGAGAATCTGATATTGCAATGGACTTCGCTATAAAGACATATAAAAAATTTAACAAAATAATAAAATCAATAATTTTATTTGGTTCAACTGTAAAACAAAATAATGTGGCAGGTTCTGACATTGATTTAATAATTATTTTAGACGATGTTTCATTAAAATGGGATCAAGAATTAATTGCATGGTACCGAACTGAACTAGAAAAAATATTACGACAAAATCCGTACAATAAAAGTTTACATATAAATACAATAAAATTATCAACATGGTGGCAAGATTTAATGCGAGGCGATCCTGTTGTATTAAATATTTTACGACATGGAAAAGCTATAATTGATTTTGCAGGATTTTACACACCCTTAAAACAACTTTTAATTGAAGGAAAAATAAAGGCAACTCCTGAAGCAGTTTATACTGCACTTCAAAGAGCACCAATGCATTTACGAGAAAGCAGAGTTGCAGAATTAAATGCTATTGATGGAGTTTATTGGTCAATGGTAAATTCAGCACACGCAGCACTAATTGCAGCAAATATAGCACCACCATCGCCTGAACACATTCCAACTGATCTTAAATTAAATTTCGTTGATTCAAAAAAATTAAAAATGAAATATGTAATTTGGTATAGAGATTTATTAATCTTACATAAAAAAATTAATCATGGTGAAATCAGCGACCTTAAAGGTGTAGAAATAGATGACTGGCAAGATAAAGCTGAAAAATTCTTAGATGTAATGGCCGGATTAGTTAAAGATATTGTTAGTTAAAAATTAAAATTATTATTGAGTTTCTTCTTTGGTAGGTTTTTCACAAAGTATATCTTCTAGTCCAGATTTACTTTTTTCTGCCATACCGCCAAAAGCTTTTGCACTTTCACTCATCATAAAAGTCCTCATATACATTCCAACCACTTCACCCTTTTGTTTCTCATCTAAATCTGAAATATATTTATCCTTATACTCTTCTTTTAGTTCATTTTTAAATCCCATAATTCCATAAATATCGTCTACTTTAACATTTAAAATAGATGATTGATAAACCATAGCTGCATTTTCTTTTAAAGTATCATTCGTAATTGCCATTCCACCCTGAAGCATTCTACCATATAATTGTTCATAAGCATGTTGATCTGGAGCTTTACTTAATGTAGTATCTGCACTCTGATCTAAAACTCCTGAAGCACTGCCTGAACTTGGATCTTTTTTATTTATTCCTGCAGCTGCCAAAGAAAGTATATATTGATCTGTTAACGTTTTCAGAGAAATATGTCTTATAGTCTCTCTTTGTTCTTCTTTTTGCTCAGGTGTTAATTCATCTGTCATTTTTCTTAATATTTATAACAAATTAAGCTTTATAAACCTTTCTGTAGTAGTCATTTAATAAAAGTAACACTATTTAGATTCTGGATATGAATCTTCTTCAATTATCTTAATCTTGCACGGAAGCTTTGCCCTCAATTGCTTTATCGCTTTACGTGCAAACGCAACAGCTTTTTTATTTGCAACAGCAACAGCAAAAATTCGACCATTCTCTTTCAAAATCGCAGATTTACCCAAACACTTTCCAAACGCCAATTGCATTCCTGTCTGCATACGATCCGCACCAGCACCCGTAATCATTTTATTTTCTCTTTGAATATGATGAGGAAACGGAATAACTCTAAAAACATAATATCCAGAAAGTTCCTTATCTAACTTTTTATTCAAAAACTGACGACACGCTTCAAATGCATTATGTCTAATCTGAACTTTTTCTTTTGAAACAACTGTTAACATAAAAGGTAACTTTTTCTCATTGAATAACTTCTCTCTTCCCATACTAAATTTAACAATTTTTTGAGGAGGAACTGTTTTAATATATGACTTTTGCCTTCTCTTACTAACTCTTGTAAATGGAAGAACTTTTCTCTTTGAATATGCACTTGCTTTTCTAATTCCCATTATTACAAACCTCTTTGTAATTATTGCTTATACCTATATAATTCTCTGTTGGTAAACGATCCGCCAATTCCTTAAACGCTTCATTATTACTAATATCTTGCTCAATATCTTCATAAAAATTATCAGATATCAAACAATTTTTTCCCATACCTTTACACCTTGTATCATATTCGCAACTCATTTTATCTCCACGCTTGTTGTTACAGCTTGTCCAGGCAAACCCTTCTCAAAAATAGCTCTAATAACACCCTTATTTCCATGAGCAGACGAAACCTTGCCCTTAATTATTTTACCAGCCGGAGATTTCCATTCGACACTTTTCCCAACAAATTTCGAAGCCTCTTCTCGAGTATTACTACCAGGAACTTCTATCAAAAAATGTCTCTCATGAATCGTATGTCGACCACGTCTAAATTGCAAAACTTTTCCAATTGTCATATATCATATCACAAAAATTAGTTTTTAAAGTTTACTAGAAGGAAAAATCCTCAAAATTCACTTCTTTAAAACAAAAATCTGTCGTCCAACAATCTGATTTTTTCTAAATTCATCTATTGGAAAATTATCAACCAAGCTCAAACCTGTTTTATTCAAAATAGAATCAATATCACATCCAACTCTTTTTTTACCAATCCTAATAAATGGAGCCGTAAAAACAAATCTCCTTTTAATATTTCTTTTCACATTATTCAAAACACAAATCATTAAACCCTCAAAACGTCTTTGCATTTTTTTTGCCATTTCTAATGTAACAATTTTTTTCAAAGTTTTACCAAAATCAGGTTCAGAAACAAAAACCGCAGCTGGAGAAATTTTCACATCACTTGAATCCTCATTTTTCAATACATACTTTTGTTTTGAAACGCCAAGCCATTCCAAATTTTTTCTAGCACCCTTTATTGCATCACGATCCAAATCAATTCCAACAACTCTTTTTTTCAACAATAACGCCTCTTGTAAAATAGCACCTATTCCACAAAAACCATCCAAAATAACTTCATCATTTTTAGCACCACTTAAATTAATCATTATTTTCGCCAACCTAGGAGAAATCGAAAGCGACTCTCGTCTGACAGGCTTACCCATATCACGCTTCTCTAAACTTTTATAATCACAAAACTCGACCAATTTCCCAAAATAACAAATACTTTTTTCTTCAAAACAAAAATATGAACAATTAATTAATTTAGATAAAACATTTTTCAATTTTTCTCCACTCTGGGATTCAATAAAACCCGTCAATTTTTTCTCCGTAGTTTTTAACTTTTCACTTCTAAACCTAACTCTCAAATAATTTGAAATATCCTCATAATACTCTCCAAAATTCCAAACAACATAATTAAAATTATTCTTAGATCCAAGATATAACTCTCGCTTGTCCAGCTCTTCAAAAACATTTTTCAATTTACCATAACTAAAAACTTTTCCAATTGCAATAACTCCACCAAAATTATCAATAATATTTTTCTTTAACGGTTTCTCTAAATCAATCAACAATGCATTCTGTTTAACAAAATACTCATTAATTTTATTGTCTTGAATTTTCAAATATGAAAAAATTTCCTGTACAGACAAGTCTGGATTCCGCCCCAATATAAATATATATTTCATAAACTTAAAAATAATACTTAGAATTTAAATCTATTGATTAAAGTTAAAAGGATATGAATTAAAATTTTTTAAAATTTTTTTAATTTTTCTATAAAATAATGGACTTATCTTTAATAAAATTACAATCAAAACTATTAATAAAAATAAAATACCTTTATAATTTTCTTCATCATTTTCTTTTAAATCATCTTCATTCAAATATTCATCTTTTTCCTTAAGATTATCTAAATTATTTTTATTAATCTTTTTAATAAATATCTCCGAATTCATTGAAGTTACATTATCCAAACGAACCAAAATATCCTCAAGGCTATCATTATTTAAATCAATATTCCAAACATCGCTAACTAAAATATTTTTTACTTGAAGATTGGGAGATACTGCTATAGTCGCTGTTTTATTGTTCCTATTAAAATCATTCAATTTTAATATATATGTTTTATTTTCAAAATCAAAAGATAATCTTCCAAACCTAGCAAGTTTTTTAGAATATCCCTCCTGAAGATCCGCTTCAGTTAACCTATAGAATGAAGATCCGCCTGATGAAGATCCGCCCGTACTGGTAGAAGTAACAGGAGTTTCATCAGAAGAATAATTTGAAAAACCAGAAACAATAAATATTAAATTTCCATTAATGTAGCTTATTTTTGTACAAACATCTGAAGAGCATTCTACACCATTTCTTAAAATTCTTGGATTTGTATATGTTAAATTATACAAAGTTAAAGTAGCTGATTTATCCAGTTCCGGCAAGGCAGTTGAATTAATTGATATATAATTCTGAGAAAAATTTACATTTGTATTTAAATCTCCACCTGCACTTAAATTTATTACTTCAGAAAAATTTATCTTACCATAGGTTGAATTTTCTAATACAAATTCAGTTATATTTGAAATATTTACTGTCATCAAATCTGTACTTTCACCAACAAATTTTGTAGAAAGAATAGGGAAAATCTTTAAATAAAATTCATTGTATTCTTGAGGAAATGACTTAGAAACATAAACAACACTTTCACTTAAATTTTTTCTATATGCCTCAATTCCACTCCAATATTCATCACTAGTTTTTTCGCTCATCAATGTATAATTATCACTAGAAATATTTTTATAAAAAACAAAAACATCTTCCCATTGAGGTAAAAAATAAAAACCATAAGTTATAGGATAAGATAATCCATACTTATTTCTATCAACACTCGAAACATTCATTTTAAATGTCAACTCATTATCATTATCTGCTGTTTTATTTATACCTGGATTTATTTTATTTTCCAAATAATGATACATATACAAATGACCCCAATCAACATACCATGCATCTGTATTATTTCCTATATATTCTAAATGTTCTATAATTTTTTCACCTACCGTCCAATTATGATATGGGGTTGCTGGATGCATATACAAATGATATATTCCACCATCTAAATAAGCTGTATCGAAATAATCATTAAGTTCTGTTATATTGTGATTATCACCATAAGCAGTTACTCCAGAACGTTCATACAATCCATCTGACTCACTCCATTTCGCCCAAGACGAATCCCCAAGAGTAACACCTCGATCTGACAAATAATTGTATTCCGATAAATTTCCCCTAATTGCACTATCTGATTCACCATATGGCTCCACCCATCCTGCTATATACTCTGTTCCATTAAATGTATTCTGCCATGGTAATGTTAAATTACCAATAATAATCTGTTGAGATTTCCAAACCTCTTCGGTAGTATTATCATAGGGAATATGTTGATGACTAAGTGAATGAGAAACTGGAACAGTAAATCCCCCATCAATCATTCTTTGCATTTCTGTCCATTGATCATCATAAGATGGATTTTCGTTTACTTGATTTGCAATAATTGCTACAGAATTAATTATATTGTTAATTTCCGCATGATGACTCGCATTTATCCATTTAGCCATCTGCCAAGCTCCCGAATAATCATCATTTGTCCATACTACCGACATTTTTCTATTATCATAATATTCTGTTGTACCATATTCTAAAACAATATTTCTATCTCCAACAAAATAATTATCCTGTGCATCTTTGACATAAATTTTATAATTATTTACACCTGGCTTTAAATTATCTTTTCCAGCATCTAATTGTGATTGATTTATATATAAATTCCACTCACTCTCATTATTCTTTTTTAAACTAGATAAATAAATTTTTTGCACATCTTTTTTACTTAAACTACGATTCCAAATTTTAACTTCATCAATAGTTCCATTAAATTCCTTATACGATGCTGTAGATGCACCAATCCATAAATTTTGAAAATTTCCAATATCTTGATTTAAAAAATACGAAGAACCTGAAAAAATCTCAACACCATCATAATATCCTTTTGTATACCCCTCTCTATCTATATTATAAACAACATGATGAAAATTACTATCATTAATTAAAACAGATGTATTCATAAACTGAACGAAAGATGTGCCATTAGACACCTTAAGTAGCAAATACTGATCTGTATTAACATAGACAACATATCCCTCTGAATTTGTATCAACATCTGACGTTCTTAATAATACCTTATTTCCTGCTCCCGATTGCTTAACCCAAAAAGAAATAGAAAAATTACCAATACCCATTTCTAAACTAGAATCATTTCCACAATCAATATAATCACCATTTCCATCAAATTCATAAGCACCATTGTATTTCCCACCCGTAGAATTCCAACTCGCACCAAAAACTGTTCCATTATTTGCATTCATACTTAAATCTCTTACATTTGTATCATTTTCGCCCAAAGCAGAAATATTATTAAAATTAGCCATAAAAACTAAAGAATTATCATAAAAAGTATAATTTTCATTATCCCAACTAAACTTAATCTCTCTTAAGTCCGACTCTATTATGCTTACATTTATCTCCATACTAACATTTATAGTTTCCGACATATCCCCCAATGTAGGATTAATAAATTCTATACCTGAAGTAGCTTCAATATTTTTCATAAATCCGAAAACACATACAATTATTATAAATATAAATATAAACTTTTGAAAAATATTTAATTTTTTTACCTTCATGGTACCTTAATTAATTTTATATTTATTAAAGTTATCTCTTCAATTCTTTATCAATAATTTTCAAACAATCCCTCTGATTTTTCCATGTTAATTTTTTTAAAGCTATTTTAACGTCAACCCATTCAAAACCCGAATGTTCCCTTACATCTATTTTAACATCACCATTTTCAACTTCAGCTGAATATAATTTAAATGTCTGCCCAATAAAACCCTTTCTATCTTCAAATTTTTTATTATACAAATATTTTCCCTTTATATTAAATTTTTTTATTTTCAAAACATTTAAGCCCGTCTCTTCTTTTACTTCGCGCCTCAACGCCCATTTATCAAATTCCAAAAATTCAATTCCTCCTTTCGGAAACTCCCAACCTTTCCAATGTAATTTTCGTTTCAATATAATATATTTTATTTTATTTCCAACTCTAAAATAAACAATAATAAAAACACCTTTTCTAAATTTATTTTTTCCAAACATAATTAACAAACTATTCATAACTTTAAAAAAGTTTATTAACTATCAATAATTTTATTATTTATGAAAAAGAGAGATGCGTTCATCTTTATATGTATCATACTAGCCTTGATATTAATTTTAACATTAAAACCTGATAAAATCGACCCAGATCAAAATATCATAAAATGCATAGGAGAAAATTCAAAATTATATACTCAATTAGGATGTCATGCATGTGAAAGACAAGAGGAAATTTTTGGAAATTTTTATCAAAACTTAAACATCGTAGACTGTTTTTTTGAACGTGAAAAATGTGGTGAAATTGAAGCAACGCCAACATGGATAATCAATGGAGAAAAAATAGTAGGAATAAAAACAATTGAAAAATTAAAAGAATTAACAGGATGCTCAAATGAAATATAAATTAATTTTAGCAATTTTTATATTAGCCTTCATAAGTTCTTTTTTTGTTTTACAAGGTTTTTCATGTACAGACTCTTGCTCTATTGTTGAAAATTCTCAATACGGTTCAATATTTGGAATTCAAAATGGATATATTGGAATGATCATTTTCGGAATTTTAATTTTAATCACAATTTTACACATACTAAAGCCAACAAAATCAAAAAGACAAATCATACATACTGGAATAATTATCGGATCTATAATTGCTGTTTATTTTTTATATCTTCAACAATTTGTAATCGAAACATATTGTAAATATTGTCTAATTACCGATTTTGCCATATTAATTGGATTTATAATAATTTTATTTAATTGGAAAAAATAAATTCAAGCAACTAAAGCCTTTTTGACATCTACCCTAGTCAAAAAATTCTCAATAGATTTTATATCCTTAAAATCTATAAGTGCCAGGCCATTATCTTCTAAATATTCTCCTATATTTTCACTAAAAATTGCACATCTTCTATAAAATCCATTTTCTAATAAATATTCTATAAATTCCCCTTGATTTTCTAAACCAGGATGAAATAAAATTATATCCGGATCAAGCTTCATTATTTTATCTGAAAAATATTTTAAACCATTCCC
>CAYZYW010000011.1:10973-22809 GCA_964482665.1 Candidatus Woesearchaeota archaeon | reverse complement strand
CAAGTAAAAGAAATATTTATAGCACTTTCACATCTTCCGGATAAAATAATTAATTATTTTGGGGATGGAAAAAAATGGGGAGTTAAGATAAATTTTTCTATAGAAAAAAAACCACTTGGAACATCTGGAGCCTTAACTAATTTTGAAAAATACCTCAACGAACCTTTTTTTGTAATCTATGGGGACAATCTTACAAATCTTAATTTAAGCAAAATGTCTAAAAAACATAAGAAATCAAAAGCACTTGGAACAATTTATCTATATAGAGAAACGATGATGGATAAAAAAACAACTCCTGGCAAAGTAATTCTTGATGGAAATTTTTTTGTAAAAAAAATAATTGAAAATCCAGATTCAAAACAAAAAAAACTATTAAAACAGACTCCTTCGAGATTAAAATTTACTAATTCAGGTATATATATATTAAATCCAGAAATTTTATCCTTAATTCCAAAAGAGATCCCTTCTGATTTTGCAAAAGACATCTTCCCTAAAATGCTTAATAAGAAATTAAAAATTGGAGGATATTTGGAGGATTGTTATATAAGAGAGATTGGTCAAATGCAAAGATATTTATTGGCCAAAAAAGAAGTAGATTCTGGTAAAATTAAACTAAACTATCTCCAAAATGAATAAAGCTCTATTTTTAGATAGAGATGGTATAGTAAATTGTCCTATAAAAAGAAAAAGTAAATTTTATGGTAAAATCATAGATGATTCTCCTTTTCAAGTATCTGAGCTTAAATTTGTAAAAGGTATAAAAAAACTTATTGAAGCTGCAAGGCAACAAAATTACAAGATAATAATTGTTACCAATCAACCTTCTTTTCTAAAAGAAAATAGATTCCTTAAGGATTATGAAGAAATTACTTCTAAAATTTGCAAAATTCTTTCCCTGGAAAGATCTCAAGTTTTTGAATGTTTTCATAAAGAAGGGTTTTCTTTACCTTGTGAATGCAGAAAGCCAAAACCTGGATTATTCTATTTTGCAAAAGGGATGCACAATATAGATCTTGATAATTCCATCATGCTTGGTGATTCTTTTTCAGATATTAAGGCTGCGAAGTCCGCAAGAGTGGGATTAACAATTTATCTTAAAAGAAAATATAATGAAGAACAAATTGGAAACCTTGAAGATGAAAAAAAAATGAAATCTAAAGGGCCAATTGCGGATTATATTTTCAAAAATTTAAGTGAAGTAATTCACTTACTTAAGTCTTTATAAGTCTTTTTCCAAAATGTTTATATACTCAAACGCTCTAATTATTTAGAGTTAAAAAAATGATTGTTTCAAAAGCCCCGCTAAGAATCTCCTTAGGAGGAGGAGGAACAGATTTGCCTTTTTTTTCTAAATTATTTGGAGGAAGTTTAACTTCTGTTGCAATAAATCAATATATCTATATAACTATTGCAAAACGGAAATTTTATGATGATTTTTTAATAAAATATTCTGATACCGAGAGAGTGAAAAGTGTTGAAGACATAAAACATCTCGGAATTAAAGCTGCTCTAAAATATTTAAATATCACCGACCCAATTGAAATCACTTCTGTTGCCGATGTGCCTGCGGGAATGGGGCTAGGTTCTTCTGGTTCTTTTTTGGTAGCATTATTAAAAGCCTTACATGCATACAAGGGTGAAGAGATTTCTGCATTTAAATTAGCAGAAGAGGCTGCAGAAATAGAAATGAAAATATTAAAAGCTCCAAGTGGAAAACAAGACCAATACCTAGCTTCCTTCGGAGGATTAATAAATTTAGATATTAATAAAAAAAGTAGGGTTCTTGTAAGTCCTTTAAGTATTTCTAATTCAAACTCACAAATATTGGAAGAAAATCTACTTTTGTTTTCTACAGGAATCAAGCATTCTTCCACAAATATCCTTTCTGAACAAAAAGCATCCTTAGAATCTGATAAAGAACGAATGGATCAAATGCAGTTAATTAAAAAATTAGGAGAGGATATAAAAAAATCCCTTGAAGAGGGAAATATTCAAAAAGTTGGAAAATGGTTGAATGTTCATTGGGAAATCAAGCGAAAACTTTCGCAAAGTATGTCAAACAGTAAAATAGATTCTATATATAAAATAGGTATTGAAAATGGCGCCATGGGAGGAAAGCTTGTTGGAGCTGGAGGGGGGGGATTTTTCCTTTTTTATTGTGAGAATAAAAAAGAAGAATTAAGAAAAGCCATGTCAAAAGAGGGACTAAAAGAATTAAAATTTAAATTTGATCAAGAAGGTTGCAAAATAATCTGTAAATAAAATGACAAAAGAATACATCACCAAGTTTTTAGAAGAAACAAGCGATATTTGTAAAAAAATAGATAAAGAAGAGATTAGTAAATTTGTAAACATTCTTTTTAAAACTTGGAAAGATGGGAAAAAGGTAATCACCATGGGAAATGGAGGATCTGCGTCCACCGCATCCCACTTTGCTGGAGACCTTGTGAAAACTGTTGCTAATGATAGTTCAATGAAAGAAATAAGCTCAGTGAAAGGTTTTCGAGCCATGTGTTTAAATGATAATTCTCCATCCCTAACTGCATGGATTAATGATTCAGGTTGGGATAAGGCATATAGTGGATTGCTCAATACCTTCTTAGATGAAGGGGATGTTATTCTTCTAGTTTCGGTTCATGGTGGTTCTGGCTGGTCTGGAAATCTAGGGGAAGCTATGACTTTAGCAAAAAAAAGAAATGCAAAAATTTTAGGGCTTGCAGGATTTGATGGGGGGAAAATGAAAGAGATGTCTGATGCTTGCATCGTTATTCCAAAAAATTCTACTCCTTTGGTGGAGGGATTCCATTGTGTTATTCAACATTTAATTGTTGATGAATTAAGAAAACTTATTAATGGTTTTTCTAAATTTTCTTCACTGACGAATCTTAAAAAAGTAAAAGAAGAACATACTGAGCCTATTTTAAAAAACTTAATATCGAATGTTATTTCAGATTACAAGGGGGAAGGTAATTAAAATGGAATTTTTTGCGGATACTGCGAACCTGGAAGAAATAAAATACTGTTTAGACAGGGGCGTTGATGATGGTATCACTACCAACCCTAAGATAATGGAATCTACGGGAGATCTTTCAGGAGGATTTGAAGAAGCCTGTAGGACACTTGTGGAAAAATATCCCTCTATTCCAATTAGTTTAGAAACAGATTTGCGAGGAGTTGATGTTGCAGATGTTGAAAAATTTCCCCTAAAAGTTAAAAAAACTCTTTTGTCTCAAGCAGATTCACTGAGCAAGTTAGGGGGAAATGTTGTAATTAAAATCCCAATTTGTCAAGGAGGATTAGAAGCCACAACTATCCTTACACAAAAAGGTATTCATACAAATGTAACCGCTTGCATGACACCTTATCAAGCGCTAAAAGCAGTGGAAAGTGGGGCAACATATGTTAGTCTTTTTGCAAATAGAATGCTTGACTCTAAAATCTTAGTCCTTGCAGGATATTCTCCAGAAGTAATTTTAACAAATCCTTCTTGGAAAAACTTGGTCAAAGAAAACAAAGAAAAGTATTTTGAAAGTGCATGGAATCTAACAATAAAAGAAATTGCATATGTTGCAAAAAAAATAGAACCAACAAACTCAAATTTAATTATTGGAAGTATTAGATCCACTGAAGATATTTATCGTATTTTAGAGTCTGAACCTCAAATAATCACAATTCCGACAAAAATCGTTAAGGGATTGGAAAATATTCCAGAATTAAAAAATAGAAAAAGAGTTATTAATAATTTCTCAGATATAGAAATTGGGAACTCTTTTTCTCATCCAATGACTCAATACACCTTGAACGAATTTGAAATAGCCGCAGATAGCTATAGAAAATAAGAAATTCATATTTTACACAGAAATATATAAAAACATAAAAATATTTAGAATCTTCTATGGAAAAAATAAAAGTATTTCTTAGGTTAGGCAAAAGACCTCATCCCGGATATTATGTTTTAATCGATTCTCCTCCTGAGAATGTTGATTACAAATATGATAAAATATTGAGATCCTCTCGTGAAAAAGCAGGTTTCCTTCATTGGATAAAAGTAAAACTTTGGCTATTTTCCCTTAAGAGTCGTCCGCCGATAATAAAAATAAATCCAAGAGATTGTGATGTAATTCATTCTACAAATAATATTATGAACTCCGGTAAAACCCCTTGGGTAATGGACGTGGAACATTTAATCGGACTCTTTAGTTTTAACCCTTCTAACCTTAAAAAAAAGAAATATTTTTCCAAAGTAAAAAAAACACTATCTTTAAAATATTGTAAAAAGTTAATGCCATACACCTTAGCTTCAAAATTAAGTATGGTTTACGGTGGACTAGGGGAATTAGAATCTAAAATGGAAGTTATCTATCCTGCAAAAGAATCCATCCCTAATTTTAAAAAAACATATAACAAGATTCCAAAAATACTTTGGATAGGAAGAAGATTTTGGGAAAAGGGGGGCAATGTAGTTCTTCAAGTTTTTAATGAAATTGATAAAAAAGTTAATTTTAATCTCATTATGAAAGGTCCAGTCCCAGAGGAAATTAAAAAGAAATACAAAGGGAAGGAAAATATAAAATTTTTAGGAGAAAGGCACTATTCCAACTCTGCTTGGAAAAAATTATTTAAGGAAGCAGATATTTTACTTTATCCTACAAATCTGGATTCTCTAGGAAATGCTTTTTTTGATGCAATGAATTACAAAGTTCCAGTTGTCACTGGAGATGTGTTCTCTACTTCAGAAATTATAGAAAATGGGAAAAATGGGTTTGTTGTCAATCATCCAATGAAATGGCATAATGAAAAATTCCAAAGCATTGAAAAGTTTCAAGGAGAATATTTAGGGAAAATAAAAAAGTTTCATGATAAAACGTATATTAGAAAATTAGCAGAAAAGGTTATGATTTTAATAAAAAATCCTTCGTTGCGAGAAAAAATGGGGAAAGCCGGATATCAAGAAATTTCAAAAGGAAAGTTTTCAATAAAAAGGAAGAATGAAAAACTAGAAAAAATCTATAAGGCAGCTGGAAAAGTAAATGAAAAATAAAATACAAACTTCAATAATCATTAGAACCCATAATCATGCAAAACTACTTAAAAGATTGCTAAGAAGAATAAAAGATCAAAATAAATTAGAAAATTATGAAATAATCGTTATTGATTCCTACTCAAGAGATGACACCGCCAAGCTTGCAAAAAAAAGCGGATGCAAAGTGATAAATATCTCTCCAGAAAAGTTTAGTCATTCCTACACATTTAATTTAGGGGCTGAAAATGCTCATGGAAAAATTCTTTTTTACGCTTCAGTAGATATAATTCCAAAAAATAAATATTGGGCATATAACTTAATAAAACATTTCAAAAATAAAAAAGTGGGGGGGTTTTTAGCAAACAAGAACCAATTCCAAACTTCAATCTTATTGAAGAATTTAAAATGAAAAAAATGTTTCCAAAGGGAGTGAGTTCTCCAGCATTTTTTTCTAATGCTAGTGGTGCAATAAGAAAAAATATTTGGAAAAAAATAAAATATAATGAAAAAACTCCCTTTCAATATATTGGAGGAGAGGATCAAATACTTGCTAAAACCCTAACAAGGCAAGGTTATAAAATAATCTATGAACCAAGGTCAATAGTATATCATTCCCATAGGTATTCTTCAATATCTAGACTAAAAGAGGCTTACCTGGTTGGACTAAAAGAAAGAGAAATAAGAAAATGGGAAAAGGAAATATTTATTTTAGACTACAGTAAAAAAGATTTAGTAAAATATCTGATAAAAAAAAGAGCGATAAAAGAATTAATATTTAATCTAATTCTCACTGGGATTTTGATGAGACTCTCTTATTTGTTTGGCAAAATTAAACAGAAATCATTAAAAACCCCTGAGATCAAATAAGATTGGAATAAATGAAGACTCTTAAAAAAATTGCTTTAAAATTGCTTAAAAAAATAAACAAAAGTCGCCTTCAGGGAATTTTTGAAAACCTGTATCTATTTTCATTGCATGGTATGGGTTTTGGAGAGTGTGAATTATGGGATGATGGAGAAGAAGATATCTTAAAAAATCTAAATAAAAAAAATAAAGGAAAAAATAAATTAATCATCTTTGATGTGGGGGCAAATGTGGGACTATATTCTTCTGCCTGCAAAAGACTCGTAAAAAATATAAAAATTTATGCTTTTGAGCCCTCACAAAAAACGTTCGAAATTTTAAAAAATAATTTAAAAAACTCAAATATAAACTTAAACAATATTGGGCTTGGTGAAAAAAAGAAGAATGAGACTCTTTTTTACGATAACTATGGAACTGGATTGGCTAGTATATATGATAGAAAATTAGACTATAGAGATATTTACCTCACAAAAAAAGAAAATATCAAAATAGAAACAATTGATAATTTTTGTAAGAAAAACTCAATAAAAAAAATAGACCTGCTAAAAATAGATGTGGAAGGAAATGAATTAAGGGTTCTTCAGGGAGCGGAAAATATGTTAAAGAATAAAAGAATAAAAAGAATACAATTTGAATTTGGAGGATGTAATATAGACTCAAGAGCATTTTTCAAAGATTTTTGGTATATGTTGCATCAAGACTACTATTTTTACAGAATACTTGATTTTGGTGGGATAGTCCCAATAAAAAATTACTCTGAATCAAGAGAAATTTTCACAACAATAAATTATTTTCTTGAATTAAAATAATGAAAAATACTTTCTTTTTAGCTATTAATCCCGGGGGCATTTCAAATAGATTGAAATGCTTAATTTCAATGTGGAGATTTGCAAAAAAAAGAAATGGAGAATTATTACTATATTGGCCCAAAAACAAAACCTGTAATGTTAATTTCTCAGATTTATTTGAAAATAAAATAAAATTATTCCATAAAAAAGATTTAATAAAAATTTTTAAAAGTAAAAATTATTCTTTATTCAATGAGTCTCTGAATATATTAAAAAAGAGTAAAAAAGAATACGTACTTTCCGAAAGCTGGAGATGGGGACTTTTTAAAAATGACGTTAAAAATGGATTCGCGAAAGAAAACCCTTCTTTGTATGGAAAAAATATAGATCTTGAATTTAAAAGAACCCCTTTAAAATTAAGGGGAGAATTCTTACCTTATTTAAAAAAACTAAAGCCAATAAAGGAAATAAAAGAAAAGGTTGATTTATTTGATAAAAAGAATAATTTAAAAAAATTAATTGGAATACATCTTAGACAGGGAGACTTCTTGAATTATCGTGATGGTATGGAAAAAATTGCCAACACTACAAGATTCTCGAGGAAGATAAATGATATATTAAAAAAGATTCCTTCACAAAAATTTTTCTTATGTACAGACTCCAGAAGGGCGGAAGATTATCTAAGACATAAATTTCCAGATAAAATTATCTCTTTTGAGAAAAGTAGTTTTGATAGATTGGATAAAAAATTTAACCAAGAGGGCTTGATTGATTTACTTCTCCTTTCTAAAACAAAAAAAATTATTGGCACTTACATGAGCACCTTTACAGAATTAGCTTGGTGGATTGGAGAGTGTAAAGTTGAAGTGGATATTTTAGCAACAGAAAAAGAAAAAGAAAAATACTTAAAACATATAAAAAAATCAAATAAAAATTTAATTGATTGGATAAAAAAAAATATATATAATTTAATATTCTCAAAACATAAGCGAATATTAAATTCAAACACATCACAATAGCCCTCAAAAAGAAAAGGTTGACATTATATTGTTGGACTATTATGGGTAATAATAATACAGTCCTAAAAATTAAGCTGAATAAGTCATCAAAAAAATATCTGAAAGCAGATAAGAAATTATGTTATCAATATTAATACCTTTTTCTGTAAAATAAAACTCCCGCAAAATAAATAAATCTACTGATAATCGTTGCAAAAACTGCTCCATAAACACCCCCAATCTGCCCAGCAACACTCAGTCCATACATAATAAAAACTATATTTAACCCCACATTGATCAAGGTTGTTACAACAACCAGTTTGGCAACTATTGATGTCTTATTTTGAGAGATAATATATTGATCATACAGACTTATAATTGGTAAAATTATAATTAATATTGCAAACCATCTCAATATTGGGGCTGCAGTTAAATAGGCTGAACCATAAATTATCTTTATAATTTGGTGTGCTAAAAAATAGGTAAACACTCCTGCAAGCAAAGAAATTAATAAAACAAAATTTCTTGATTTTCTAAAAATGCTTTCAAGGAGGATCCCCTTTGTTTTAGAAAAAATTGGAAATAATGCAAGAGGAGCAAATCCAATAATTGATGCTGCAGATCCTATGAGGGCAAACGCTGTCCCATAATATGCGATAAATTTACTTTCCACAAAATGTCCCAACATAATTATATCAATATATCCGAAAAAAACTCCAGACAATGCCATTATAACAAGAGGTAAAATAAATTTTTTTAAACCAGTAATCTCACCTTCATCTAATTCCACTCCCTTTTCTTTAAGAAAATAAATCTTCTTTCGAGAAATAAATAATAAAATTATTATAATAATAAAATAACAAAAAGCAAGAAGAAGTAATATTATTGCAATTAAAAACTTTATAGGCAGCTCTATTTTTAACAATAAAAGTATCACAAAAGGGACAAGTGTAAATCTTAAAGATTGAAAAATAATCTCCTTTATTAAGGGGTGTTTAAAATCTCCTGTTGCTTTAAAAATTGTCTCCAAAAAACCAACAAAACTAACAAAAGGGAGATAGAGAGCTCCTACTAAAAGAGCATAAAAGATTGGCTTTGGAGCATAAAACTCTGCAATTAGATAACTAGATAAAAGTAAAACAAAAGACACTACTCCTAATAAGTAAATTTTCCACTTTAATAATTTTTTAAAATATGCCTTAGCTTTCCTATTATCTCCTTGTCCTGTTAACTTGGCAACAAATCTGAATAATGCTGTACTAATCCCCAAGTCACTAAAAGAGGAAAATAAGACTATTGTAGTTAATGCTAGGCTATAAATTCCCATTAAATCTGGCAAAAGTATTCGCGCCATAAAAACCATAAATAAAAGCGATCCAAATTTAAATATTAAATTCTGTGCCAATTGATAACTTGAATTTTTTATTGCTTCCCCTGTTGTTCCACTAAAATCTCGCTTTCTAAATCTGTTAAAAATATTTTTTAAATCTCTCCCTTCTTCTTGTATAAAACTCATAATTAAAATTAGTATTTATTGTTTTTATTCTTTACTAATTATTTTTCAATCCTTTTAATCATATCCACGAAAGCTGGTCGCGTAATTAAAACACCAACTGTTATTCCAATTATTGTTGTTATTGCAAATCCTTTCAATAATCCTGCGCCTGCCCACAATAATGGAAGTAGTGCAACCAAGGCTGTGAAATATGCTCCAAGAATTATTGTAAAAGCCCTTTTCATTCTTTGAGCTATGCTTAAATTTCTATTTTGTTTAGCCTCATCTAAAACAATAATTTGCTGATCTATTCCTGTACCTATTGTTGCAATTATTCCCGCTATACTTGGTAAATCTAAATTCCATTCTATTAAGGATGCTATTCCTAAAATAATTATAATCTCTGAAAAACTTGTTAATATTAAGGCTAACGATGATTTAATATTTCTATATCTTATAAAAATTATTAATGAAACCGCCAACAGGGAAGCGATACTTGCAAAAAGAATTGATCGTATAAAGTCGTGTCCTAAAAGCGGAGATATTGTATCTAGCTTTACTATCTCAAGCTTATATGGCAAACTTCCTGTTATTAAAACTGTTTGAAGTTGGTTCATTTCGTCTTTTGCACTTTCGTATGCTTCATCATTTGTTTCACCACTTCCTGATCCTGAAATCGAAATCTGCGTTGCTACACTACCCTTAAGACTTTTTCCGATAAAAAGACTATCTACCAAATTGTCATCTAAATATAAATCTAATTTTTCAGAAAGATATTCTGGATTGTTTGGGTCAATTGTTAAATTATTTGTAATGTCTGCATGTAGCTGTGCAGTTTGTTCGCTCAAATAAATTGTAAATCTGAAATTGCAAAAATATCCTTGCTCTGATTGCTGACAACTTTCTATTGCGGCTTGTTGCCCCGATCTTCCAACCGAAGTTATTCCCTGATTTTCCCCTCCTGTAAAAACTGTTTGGTTTCCAATTTTTGCCTCAAATTTTCCTTGCTCTGAGATTAATGTTTTCAAATCTTTTGGAGTTGCACCCGCTATTTCTACTAGCATAAATTGAGATCCTGAAAGATCTGATACTGCTCGAATATTTACATCTGAGATTCCATACACATTAAATCTATTGCTTGTTATTGAAATTAGGTCTGCCATTTGATCTGAGCCTAGCTCTTGACCTTCTGCTTTTATTAATGCCCTTGATCCTCCTGCTAAATCTAACCCCATCTTAATTTGAGTATTTGGGATTTCTAAAATTGTTAATTTTGGTGAAGCATTATTATAATAAATTATTTCAGAATCTTTTGTTTCAAAAATTACTTTTATTTTTTTATCTGAAATAAATTTTGACTGAATTTCCGAATAGAACTCATCTGGTGAAGATATTTTTTTTCCATCTATGGATGTCAAAACTTGTCCTTGTTTAAATCCTTGTTCGAACGCCAAGGAGTCTTGCTCTACACTTGATATTAAAACGCCTTTTTGAGAAAATGATGGTGGGATTCCAAATATTGAAATCAAGGATAAAATTAAAATTGCTATTAATAAATATATTTTAAATGTTAATTTCATTTTTTGCTCGCATACCATTTAAGTATTGACACGTTGGTTATCCACGTGTTTAGAATATCGAACGAAAGTCCAATTATTAGAACTGTGAAAATCTGTGCTAGCACTCCTGAGAAAGAGCTAACAATAATGAATGCGAAAATTATTGCCAGAAGTGATGTTCCTGTCATTGTTATTCCTGTTTTGAATGCTCCAAAAATTCTTTCATTTAAGGTTCCACTTGTTCGCTTTAACATTCTTGTTGTAAGTAAAATATCTGTATCCACCGAATAACCTATCAACATTAAGAATGCTACAATTCCTGCGCTTGACATTTTTATTCCTAAAATGTCTACTACGGCCAATGTCATAATAATATCCGTTAAGGCAGCAAGGATAACTGCGGCCGATGGCACAACTGTTCTAAAAATTAAAAAAACTACCAAAGCCATAAAAATGAATGCGAAAAGAATTGCTATAAGCAATTGTTTGTAAAAACTTTCACTTAAGCTTGACCCCGTGAATTCAAAATTTGAATTAACACCTTCCTCTAACTCATATCCCAAATAATTCTCTAATGAATTTTTTACATCTTGTGTTTCGGATTTTGTTTCAATTATTAATGCTTTCTGTTCTCCTGTTATTAAATCTGATATTTCTTTGGTTGAAATATCTTCCAACTCATTTTGTAATGCGCTAATTAATTCTTGTGAATCTATCTGTCCATAAATTGTTACCGATGTTCCTCCTGTTAAAGAAATATCCTTGTAAATAAATGATCCGTTTTGCGCATTAAATGCGAATAAATAAATTACCGAAAATAATAAAATCGCAGCTGGGATTAAAAGTAAAAGTTTGTAATATTTGTCGTGAAAGTTTTTCTTTTGCATATAAAATAATTGTCTAGAAGGTTTAAAAAGATTGGGATAAAGTAAAAATTGTATTAAAAAAAGACGGCATCGATGCTTTGCGTCTTGCGGGACACTAACACAAGCGACGTAAGAAGCTTAACTTCTGTGTTCGGAAAGGGAACAGGTGGAACCAACTTACTATGGCCGTCTCAAGAATATAGGTGATTTTGTGTTTATAAAGTTTTTTATATTGTGAAAATG
>CAYZYW010000011.1:0-10963 GCA_964482665.1 Candidatus Woesearchaeota archaeon | reverse complement strand
GAGGGAAGCGCTCTATCCAGACTGAGCTACTCGGGCAATAAGCCATGCGGAAGAAAGGATTCGAACCCTCGTAAGCATAAGCTAACACGCCCTTAACGTGTCCCGTTTGACCACTCCGGCACATCCGCATATCAATAGACATTGAATTAAACTTTTAAATTATTCTGTATTATTATATAAGACTAAAAAGTCCCTTTTGGGCAATCAATATGCCTACAATTATTGAAATCGTTTCAGGTGTTGACATTATTGCATTTAACAAAAAAATCATTCCTGTTAAAAAATCTATCCAGCTTGCAAAATCTTTTAACATTCCCAATGAAGATTTTATCAAAAAAATGACTCCTAATAAAAGTAGTAATTGGAATGGAAAATTAAAATCCATTGCAAAAAGCAAGATAATTCCTGCAATTATATCGATAATTCCGAGCCCCTTAACTAGCATGTTTTTTAAACCATATATTCCTTTTTAAATTTAAGCCCAAGTAGCTCAGCCTGGATAGAGCGTTTCCCTCCTAAGGAAAAAGTCGTAGGTTCGAATCCTATCTTGGGCGTACAGAAACTTTATTAAACAGAATTTTGATAATTAGTTTATGCGTTGGTAGTATAATGGCAGTATAACTGGCTTCCAACCAGTTGATCCGGGTTCGAATCCCGGCCGGCGCATGTTTGTTGCCGGCTTTTTGTTAATTCAAAACTAAGGTTCGATAACTGCAAGGGTCACGAGAACCTCTTCGAGGATCCCGGCCAGCGTATATAGTTATTGTTAAATATAATTTCAAAGAAGGGTTTGACAAATTTTTTATACAAATATTTAATAAAAATAAATTCTAAGCTTTTCTAAACTTACCAATTAATTCTGCTAGGTCTGTTTGTCCCAAGAAAATTGATTTACAACAAAACTTTTCAATATCTAAATCTTCAAAAACTTGTTTCGCTGATTCACCTTCTTGAACTCGTTTTTTAAACTCTTCCCAAAGGTGACCTACTGGTTTTCCGCAACTAAAACATCTTACTGGAATTATCATATAATTAAACTTGAATTATTCCTTTTAAAGCTTTTGATAGTTGTAATTTTTATCAATAGGTCAAAAGTATAGAAATTTTTTTAAAGTGTTCTTAACTGAATTTAAAAAAAGAGGATAAAATGGAAAAATGTATGTATTGTGGTTGTGAGCTCCTTGACAATCGCCCCTTAACTGTCTGTGATTCATGTGGTCTGCAGGTATGGGGAAAGAAGATGTTTCAAGCAATCATCCAAAATATGGAAAACGCAAAAGCAAGTGGAGATATTTGAAAATTCTACGTAAAAGATAGATTTTTAAAGGGAATTTTTCTGGTTTATTTATGAAAAGAAAATCAATTAGAACTCGTGGTAAATTTTTACTAAGTCGTTTTTTTCAAAGAATGAAAATTGGCGATTCTGTCGCTGTTGTTCAAGAGCGATCTGTTCCATCGAGTTTTCCACAAAGAATTCAGGGAAGAACTGGAACGATTCAAAGTAAGCGTGGACGATCATATTTGGTTAAAATAAAAGATCAGGCAAAAGAAAAAACATATATCTTAGAACCAGTACATTTAAAAAAAATAAAAACGAACAAGAAAAATGATAATTAATAGCACATCTTTAAGCATGGCGGAATCGAAAGAATATTTCGAAAATGACAAAGAAAATACTGCAGATATAAATTCATTTGTAAAAAAATTTGTTAAAATGGATTATAAAAAAGCCAAAGAGATGAGGGTAAAAATTGAAGCTTTGGATTTATTAAAAATCAAACCTACTCATATTTCAAAAATAATTGATATTATGCCAATGAGCCATGAAGAAATAAATAAAATATTTGTAGACATGGGCTTAAATGAAGAAGAAATAAATAAAGTTTTAGAAATCACAAAGGAATTTGAGTAAAATGAAAGAAGAGAATGCAATAATTTTAGAATATCTACCTCATGGTTATCCTTTATCAAATAAGCGATTGCCGATTGTTCAAGCTATTGGAGAAAATGGATTGGTTCTTTTGGAGCTTATTCCAAGACGTGGAGAAACTTTTGAAATTGGAGAGAAAGTTTATATTGGAGAAGGTAAACGAGATAAGATTTCATACATTTTAGGAAGACTTCACCGTGAAAATTTAACAGAAACAGCTAAACATAACTTACAAGAATTTATTGAAGAATATGTAAAAAATAATGAAGAAACATTTGTTAAGTTTTTTAATGAGTCAACAGCTATTAATAAAAGAATTCACCAAATAGAATTACTTCCTGGAATGGGGAAAAAATTTATGGTTGAAATTTTAGAAAAAAGAAAAGAAGAATCTTTTGATTCTTTCGAAGACATTCGTACAAGAATTCAAAATTTGCCTTTCCCAGAAAAGACTATAGAAAAAAGAATTTTTCAAGAATTAACAAATAGAGAGAGGTATAATTTATTTACAAACTAAAATGGATAAAAGACAAAACAACCAAAAAAATGAAGAAAAAATGATTCGTATTTTATCAAAAGATATTCCTGGGAATATTAAAATATATGCTGGCTTAACAAAAATTAAAGGAATTTCATGGTCCATGTCTAACGCGATTTGTAAAATAATGGAAATTGATAAGTCTAAAAAAATTGGAGATCTTGACAAAGAAGAGATTGTAAAAATAACCGAATTTATTAAAAATCCAACTGTTCCAGAATATTTATTTAACAAACAATCTGACTTTACGACTGGAGAAAAAAAACATTTAACAGGTATTGATTTAGAATTAAAAACAGAGTTTGATATCAAAAGATTAAAAAAGATAAAAAATTACAGAGGTCTTAGACATATGTCTGGATTGCCACTAAGGGGACAGAGAACAAAAAGTAATTTTAGAAAAAACAAAATGAAAGGAGTTGGAATCAAGAAAAAACAAAAACAATAAAATGCAAAAAAAACATAAAACATACTCAAGACCAAAAAGACCATTTGACAAGTCTCGTATAGATGAGGAAGCTGGAATTGTTAAAGAATTTGGATTAAAAAATAAAAAGGAGCTTTGGAAAGCTGATGCTAAAATTAAAACAATGAGAGAGAAAGCTAAAAAATTAATTTCAGCTAAACCTGAAGAACAAAATGCTCTTTTTGAAAGACTTAATAAAATTGGTATGAATGTTAATTCTATTTCAGACGTTCTTTCTTTAACAAAAAAAGATTTTTTAGCAAGAAGATTGCAAACTATTGTTTTAAAAAATAAATTAGCAACAACTACAAAAAGCGCACGGCAAATGATTACGCATAAAAAAATTTATGTTAACGATTCTATTATTGATGTTCCATCTTACGTTGTTCCTATTAATTTAGAAAATAAAATTAAAATTAAAAAAATAATTAAAATTAAAAAAGAGGAAATAAAAAATGAGTAAAGAAGCAGAAGATAAAATTATTGAAAAACCTATAAGAGAAGATATTGAAAAAATTAAAAAAGAAGTTGAAAAAAAGCCGAAAAAGAAAGAAAAAGAATATGAGGCTATTTTGAATATCTATGCTACGTTTAATAATACAATTGCTCATATTACAGATATGTCAGGTAAGACAATTACAAAAATTACAGGCGGTATGGTTACAAAATATAGCCGACTTAAAGCAAGTCCAACTGTTGGAATGTTTATTGCTAAAAAAATCACAGAGAATGTAAAGGATAAAAATATAAAATCGTTTTATGTAAGAATTCGTGCTAAAACCGGAAATACATCTCCTGGTCCAGGTGCAAATGCTATTTTGAAAAGTTTAACACGCTCAGGATTTAAAATCTTAAATATTTTGGATATTACTCGTGTTCCGCGTGGTGGTCCAAAAAAGAAAGGTGGAAGAAGGGGGCGGAGAGTTTAAAAACTCTTTTTTATAATTAAAAAAATGGATTCATCAAATAAAATAAATTTTTCATTAAAAATTGACGAAAGTTTAGCAAATGCTATTCGAAGATTTGTAAATAAGGTTCCAATTTTAGCTATTGATGAAGTTGAAATTTCAAAAAATGAATCTCCTTTATACGATGAAACTATTGCTCATAGGATTGGACTTGTTCCATTAAAAATGGAAAAATCTTTCAAAAAAGGCAAAGAGATTAAACTTAAAATTAACTCAAAAAAAGAAGGATTTGTTTTGTCTTCAGAAATCAAGGGAGATGCTTCCGTTGTTTATGACAAAATTCCTATGACTTTTTTAGATGCTGGAAAAGAATTAAAAATTAATGCCGTTGCAAAAATTGGACAAGGAGTTACACATGCTAAATTTTCACCTGGACTAATAACATATAGAAATATTGCAAATATTAAAATTGGGAAAAAATGTCCTGAAGATGTTATTAGATTGTGTCCAAAAAATATTTTTTCATTAAAAGATGGAAAAATTAAAGTTTCATCTGAAGAAAATTGTGATCTTTGTGGAGCGTGTTCTGAATTTTGTTTGAAAGATGGGAACGAGGATGGTGTTATTATTGAAGATACTTCAAATTTGAAAATTTATATTGAATCTTTTGGACAACTTGAGCCAGCTGATATCTTTACAAAGTCTATTGAAATCTTAAAAGATGACATCAAAGAAATTCTTAAAAAAATTAGTAAATTATAAAAACTCTTTCTTTATAATAAATTTATTACAACTTATGTTGTTTATATGGATGTGTTAAAAATTAATTTCTCGCTTCATATACAATATGCGGATGTGCCGGAGTGGTCAAACGGGACAGGTTTAGGACCTGTTAGCTTATGCTTACGAGGGTTCGAATCCTTTCATCCGCATGCTTCCGAAAGGATTCTCACCCCAAGGGGTTTCCCGTAGGGATGACCCAACTTCGTTGCGCCTCGATTCCTTTTATTCGCATTTGATTCTTAAAAAACCAAAGTTTTATAAAAGAAAATTTACTTTAAACTTCACCTGCGAGTAAATCGCGTTAGCGGGAATTAATTATTCTCGTAAATTTAAAATGGTAAAAAGTAAAACATTAATCGAAAAGCAAGCAAGAAGAAAAACAAATTCTCAATTAGTTGAAACTATCCGTTCTGCAAAAAAAGGTAGTGCTTGGGTTGAGGTTGCAGGTGCATTATCCCGACCTCGAAGAAAAAGGCTTGGATTGAATTTAAATGAGCTTGAAAAATTAATTGAAGATGGAAAAACGAATGTTGTTGTTGGAAAAATTCTTTCACAAGGAAGTTTAAATAAAAAAGTTAAAATTGTTGCTATTGGATTTTCCGAAAAAGCGAAAGAAAAACTATTAAAAGCGGGTTCAAGTATTTCATATATTGATGAAGAAATTAAATCAAATCCTTCGGCTAAGGATATTAAAATTATAAAATGATAATTATAGATGGAAAAGATTCAGTATTAGGAAGAATTGGAGCTTTTGCTGCCAAAAGTGCTTTGCAAGGTGAGGACGTTGCTGTTGTGAATTGTAGTGAAATAATTATTACTGGGAACAAAAAAAGGATAAAAGAAGATTTTGAAATAAGAAGAAGTCGTGTTGGGCATAGTCAAAAAGGTCCTAAGCTAGGAAAAACAAGTGAAAAAATCGTAAAACGAGCAATAAGGGGAATGTTGCCAAATCATCGTTTTGGAAGAGGTCGAATTGCATTTAAAAGAATTAAATGTTATTCTAAGGTTCCAACTGAATTTTTAGAAAGTGAAAAAGTTATTGTTGATAAATCTAAAAAATTAAAATTTTCAAAAGTTAGGGAGTTTACAAAATAATGGCAATTGAAACACAATACAAAAAAGTTATAATGTCCGGGAAAAGAAAAAGAGCTGTTGCAAAAGCTGTTTTAACTCAAGGTGATGGATTAATTACATTTAATGGTAAAAACTACAAAACACTTCATAGCTTTGATAAACTTAAAATCGAAGAACCGTTAAGAATTTGTCAACATGTTTTAGGTCATGTTGATTTTTCATGTGAATTAACAGTAAAAGGTGGTGGATGTAAAAGTCAAATTGATGCTGCAAGATTGGCTTTAGCAAAATCTATGGTTGAATTTACAAAATCAGATGAACTAGCTAAAGCTTTCTCAAAATACGATAGAAATCTTTTAATTGCGGATGTTCGAAGAAAAGAAACATGTAAGCCTGGTGATTCAAAAGCTAGGTCAAAAAGACAAAGTTCAAAGAGATAGTTAGATATAGTTGAAAAAATAAAATTTAGTTTATTAAAATCTTTTTATTCCCAAGTTTTCTAATTTATTTTGAACCAAGTTAAACAATCGTGGAGAAATTAGCTCTCTATGCTCTCCTTGATAAATATGGTTGTTAAATTTTATTTTTCCGATGTAAGTAAAATTTGTTAAAACTTTTTTTAAGCCGTTTACAGATAGATTATACTTCTTGGATAGCTTATTTAAACTGATCTTATTGTTTAAAAAATGTTCAAAAATTTCTTCCACTTCTTCAGAATTTTCTGCTGGAATTAGCTTTTTATTCTGCATTTTATATCCGAGTGGTGCACGCGACATTGGATTCCCGGCTGATGATTTTTGTATCATTCCTTTCTTTTGAGGATTTCCTACTTGAGAATGTTTTCTAAAAGTTTCCAAAACAAACCAATCAACCTTTTCTTTAAGATAATTTTGAAACTTTCCTATTTCATTTGGTGCAAACCTAAAACATATTGAACAAATATTTGATTGAAATTTTTTTCTATTTTCTGTAGACTTGTATCCACATTTTACACACATTGTTCTTGTCATTTTTAAAATAGCTCCTTCCATTTTTTTTCATTAAACAGCTGCTTATTGCTTTTAAATAAAATTGTTTTCATTTTTAATTTTTTAGCTGGAATAATATTCCAATTTTGATTATCTATAAATAATGACTCCCCTGGTTTTACTTTTAGTTTTTTAAGAATTAACTTGTAAATCTTTGGATTTGGTTTTCGCATTTTTATATTGTCATTACATGACACAACAATCTTATCAAAATTATTGTATAGTTTCTCCGGCATCAGCGCCTCATATGAAAGATGCCATTGATCTGAAAGAATTCCTATTTTATATCCTTGTTTTTTTAATTTGAACGCCTGTTTAAACAGCTGTTTATTTTGTTTAAAGTTTTTCTTATATGCTTTATAGAACAATTTGACTAATTTTGATGGAGATATGCTAAGATTTTTAGAAATTGATTTCACAACCTTTAATCGCGAGACCTTTCCTTCTATTGAAAGAGCATAGTTTGTATCAAGTGAATCAAAATACTGGTCAACTGGTATTTTTAATTTCTTGGACATATATTCATGCACTTTTGTTTGCCTATGGTTTCTTTGTGGTTTTGATGCATAGTGACCTAATGCCAAAACTCCTCCAACATCAAAAATTATTGCTTTTATTTTTTTGTTTGTTTTCATTTTTAATTTTACGCTGTTTTCTTCTAAAAAGTTAATCGGTTAAGAGAATAAATCATTTCATCATAAAGTTCTTGCTAAATGTCTGCGAAAAGTGGTGTTTTGCTAACTCTCACTTTTATTTTCTTTTTTGATAATTTTTAGTTTTTACAAATTTATGTCCATCCTAATTGTTTAATTTTTTCCTGAACCTGTTTAAACAGCTGTTTTTCTAAAATTGCTTGATGATTTCCCTTTGTTTCTTGATTTTGAAATTTTACTATTCCTATATATGTTTTATTTCGAAGTAATTTTTTCATTCCTGTTGGAGTCATATTATATTTTTTCCCAAATTGTGTCAAACTTAAGTCTATTTCTAAAAAATCTTTAAAAATTTTATTTATTTCATCCTTATTTTCTCCTGGAATTAGATTTTTCTCAACAATTTTGTATCCTCTTGGAGCTTTTGAAATAAATCCTCCGTCTTTTGCTTTTTTTTGCATACCAAATCGTGTTCTATCTCCAATAATATTTCTCTCAAATTCTGCAAAAGCTGAGATAATATGGAACATTAATTTTCCTGATGCACTTGTTGTTTCAATTTTATCCTGAAGGGATACAAAATCAATTCCCCACTCTTTTAATTGATCTATTGTTAAAATTAAATCTTTTAACGATCTTGAAAAGCGATCTAATTTGTAAATAAATATGGCCGAAAAGAGCTGTGATTTCGCATCTGCAAGCATTTTAACCATTTCTGGTCTATGTTTTATGTCTTTTGCAGACTTTCCCTCATCTTTGTAAATTTTGTAGATCTCATAACCTAATGCTTTTGCATAATTTTCTAAAGATTCTTGTTGTGCCATCAATGAAAAACCATGCTCTACCTGATCCTTTGTTGAAACACGAACATAAATTGCAACAAGCGGTCTTGGTTGATTCATTTTAATTTGAATGTTTTCCAAGCCCTCCATCTGGATTTCCATGGTCTTAACTTATACTTAGTCCTCTTCATTATTACAATCTCATTAAATGGGGTGCTGAATTCTATTTTTTCTCTTGATAAATATTTTCTTATCTCTTTAAATTTTGGTTCAATATCTTCCCCTCCTAATGTCGCATGAAAATGCATATTTTTTCCTTCATATCTTGATTGTATTGAAATATGCTTAAGTTCAGATATTTTCTTATAAAATCTCTTATAAAAATTTACCAAATCTTTGGTTTTTTTAATATCCATAAAAACAACTCTTTCTCTAAAATTACCTATTTGGGAGAAATTTATTTCAAACTTTTTTTCATTTTTTGCAAAATCTTTAATAATTTTTTTTAAATTATTTAATTCAAGTTTATTATCTATTTCTCCCAAATCCTTTAATGTTATATGTGGATCTATTCGCTCCGAAACATTCTTTATTTCAAACTTTTTTGATAGTTCCTTTGTTAATTTACAATGCTTTCTTTTTGCTTGACCTTTTATTACAATGGCTATTATATATCGTGTCATTTTTCCTCTTTTTTATATACTTAGGGTATAACTTTTTCCCAGTTAACGGATACTTTGGGATAGTTTGCACTAGTTTACGTATATTTAGGGTGCCCTAAGTATATAAAATTACCTATAAAACGCAAAGAGTTGATGTAAACTTAAAAGAATTGGCAATATTTTAGCAGATTCTTGTTAATTGGTGGGAATTGTTCACTTAGGTTAAGTTGGTGAAGGATTGGTATTGTTTTAACTTAGTGTCACTAATACTTATCCTTAAGAAAATGTGCTGAAAGGTATATAATTATTATGCTTAAAAAAGTTACAAAAATTGATGCTGCAATGCTTAAAGCTGCCGAATTTTCTATATTTAATAGAAAATTCATGAGTGATTTTGATATATCAAAAAGAGTTTGGCGCCATGTAAATGCTATTGTGAATCCAAACGTTACGATAATTACCATTCGAATTTGTCTGCGTAATTCTTCATTAAATTTTCTATGGGGGCTTAATCGTTTTAAAATATTTAATTTCATAAAAACATTTATGGTAATTCAATTTAAATATTTTTTGAAGAATTTTTAAAAAATATTTTTTGCCTGCCAGGATTGTTCACTTAGGTTAACTTGGTTCATATTAAAAAATGCAAATACCCTGTTTAAACAGGGTATTTAAAATAATTACCGTCGATAAAATATATTTAATAAAGGCTGTTTAAGCATGTACTTAAGATTATTCTGTGTAATTAAAGCTGTTTAGGGGTGTTTAAACAGCCTGTTTAATGTTTTTTTTATTAAATCCCTGTTTAAACAAGTAAAAAACCTCTCTTAAATAATAAGTATTTTATATGGTTTTTTTATTTGTTTATCTCTTTTTATCGAGAGAAAATCAAAACATTTTTAAATGGCTTTTTCTAAAATATATTATGTTTAATTGGTTTACAAAAAAGAAAGAGATTGATCAAATAAAGGATGATACAAAAAATGGATTTGAATCTGTAAAAAAAGATATATCTTCAGTTAGTGGTTGGATTAAACACCTTGATTCTGAAAAAGAAATTCAAAAAATAGACATTGTTGAGATTAAAGGTATTTTATCGTCGATAAATAATGAGATTGAAAATTTAAAAAATGTTGTTTCAGTTATGAACGAGTTAAAACCCAAACAAGTGTTTAAAACACCTAGGAGGCTGTCCAATCAACAAACAGGTGTTTATGCTGTTCAAACGGCTGTTCAAACGGCTGTTCAAACACCAAATTTAAATCAATTTTCAATTACAGAGAGAGCTATTATATGGGTTTTGCTCAATACTGATCTAAAACTAAGCTATGATGACCTTGCAGCAATGCTTGGAAAAGAAAAATCCACTATTAGAGGGCAAATAAACACGTTAAAACAAAAAAGTGAGAGTTTAATAGGGGAAAGTGTCGAA
Organism: Candidatus Woesearchaeota archaeon; assembly: GCA_964482665.1. Lineage (GTDB taxonomy): Archaea > Nanobdellota > Nanobdellia > Pacearchaeales > GW2011-AR1 > CAYZYW01. The sequence continues at coordinate 707 of CAYZYW010000011.1, read as the reverse complement.
AAAAATGGGAAAAAAAGGTTATTTATACCAGATAATGTAAAAAATCAACTACTAAAAAAGACAAAAGTGAGAATTGATGCTATAGATAAAAATAAAAAAAGGAAAAAGATAAGTGAATATTGAGCTATTAATGTATAAAAACATTAAAAAGTGAGCTATGGGGACAATATTTACGTAGAATAAAATAAAAAAACACATAAAATAAAAAATTTGTCGACGATAAAATAAAAAAAGAACAAAATAAGGATAGTTTTACATAAAAACAATAGTTATTCTCTTAACCGACTAACTAATTACAAACTCCTTAGATGTAATATCGTTGAAAGTGTAGCGATTTTTTTCAAATTTGGAGATATTGTCAAATGTATATTTTTATTATTTATTTTTTCTTTTGATATTGGTATGCTTTTCTTAAGTAATCGCCCTATATAGTCTCTTATAGAGCTTTCTGATAGACTTAATTTTATTGAAAGTTCTTTATATGAAGAAAATCCATTTTTTTGTTCTAGTTGATATAATGTTGAAAATACAAGTAGTTCCTGATCTGTTAATCTTTTAAATTTGAGCCTTACTTCCTTTTTTAAATTATCTAATGATTCTATTATTTCTTCTGCATTATCTAAACTTCCTTTATTTTCAAAAATTTTACCCCCCTTGTCTGTCTGTCTGTCTGTCTGTCTGTCTGTTGGAACCCCTCCATTTCCTTT
>CAYZYW010000010.1:0-23724 GCA_964482665.1 Candidatus Woesearchaeota archaeon | reverse complement strand
CGGAAAACTAGACGAAGTTATGCAAAATAAAATTGCTATGTTTGGCACCACGCTTGAAGGTTTTGATTCAGATGAAATGGAATTAGAGATTTTTCCAAACAGGCCAGACCTGCTTTCATATTCAGGATTTAAAAAAAGCTTTTTATCGTTCCTTGGTAAAACAAAAGGTCTAAAAAAATATACAATAAATAAACCTGATAAAAATTATCAAGTTAATATTGATAAAAGTACTGAAGATATTCGCCCATACACTGTTTGTGCAATCATTAAAGGATTGAAATTAGATAATGATCGAATTAAAGAATTGATTGATATTCAAGAAAAACTTCATATAACAATTGGTAGAAAAAGGAAAAAGCTTGCTATAGGAATTTATCCTCTTGATAAAATTAAATTGCCGATTTCATATAAGGCAGTTGAACCAGATAAGATTAAATTTATTCCGTTGGAAATGACGCGTGAAATGTCAGGTTTGCAGATTTTGCAAAGACATCCTGCTGGACGAGATTATGCACACCTTTTGGCTGGAAAAACAAAATTTCCTATTTTCATTGACTCAGATAATAATATTTTAAGTATGCCACCTATTATTAATTCGCAATTAACTGGAAAAATTACAGAAAAAACTAAAGATGTTTTTATAGAGTGCTCTGGATTTGATCATAGAATTTTAAATAAATGTTTGAATATTCTTATTGCATCTTTTAACGATATGGGTGGAAAAATATATTCAATGGAAATTAAAAGAAAGGGTGGAAAAATTATTACACCAAACTTTGAAACAGAAAAAATGAAAATTTCGATTGAGAATACAAATAAACTTCTGGGATTAAATTTGAATGATAAAGATTTGAAAAAATATTTAGAAAAAATGGGTCATAATTACTCTAAGGGTCTTGTCGAAATTGCATCGTGGAGAACAGATATTTTACATGAAATTGACTTGATTGAAGATGTTGCTATTGGGTATGGATATGAAAATTTTAATGCTGAAATTCCTAAAATTTCAACAATTGGAAAAGAAGATTCAAGAGAGACATTGAAACGAAAAATTTCAGAAATTTTATCTGGACTTGGAATGCTAGAAATTTCCAATTATCATTTAACAAAAAGAAAAGATCAATTTACTAAAATGGGCATTCAGGAAAAACATGAAAAAGGATATGTTGAGCTTGAGAAATCTAAAACTGAATATACAATTATGAGAAAAGATTTAACACATTATGCAATGAAAATTATTTCTGAAAATATTGACTCTGAATATCCTCAGAAAATTTTTGAGATGGGTCGCGTTTTTAATAAAAGTGATGAAATTTATGAAAATGAAAGGCTCTGCATTTCGCTTACACCTGGGAATTTTACAGAATTAAAACAAGTTTTGAATTATTTATTTAGAATGTTGGATTTGAAATTTGAATTGAATGACGTTGATAATTTTCCAAATCACTTTATTGATGGCCGAGTTGCAGAAATTAAAATAGACGATAAGCCTATTGGATTTCTTGGGGAAATTCATCCGAAAATTTTGAAAAAATGGAAAATCAAAATGCCATTAGCTTTAATGGAAATTGATTTAGATAATGTTTTTGAGAAGTTGATTGATCACCCAAAATAATTTTTTCCGTTTGTTTGAACCTTATTGTCCCAATTGTCCTTAACTATCTTCAATATTTTTGATAAATCCTCTTTTATAATCTGCCATTCCTTGAATGCTTTTTTTATGAAATTTATCTCATCTTCCTCGGAAAATTTTAAATCTAATCTTACTAAATCTAAACCAAGCTTTGAAAGTGTTGTATAAATTTGATTTAATTTTTCCTTTTCTCCGTTATTAATTGATTTTATAAATGAGAATACAAACATTGATGCGTTTGATGGTTGAAGTATCGCCTCTACAAAGCGTAATTGATTTGATAATATTTCTGAAATTATTTTTCGTATCTCCCTAGCTAAACAATCTGTTTCTAATGTTGCAACCTTTTCTATTGAAAAATCTTGATTAAGTTCTTCAAAAGTTGGAAGATCGTTTTTTTTTCGTAATTCCTCATAACTCCCTTTCAAAAATTCAAGGCATGATTCGTCTTTACATTCAGATGTCATAATGAATTTATATACTAATAGTTTATAAAATTTGTGGAGATGAAAAATAGATATTGAAGATTAGGTATTATCTAAATTTAAGAAAAACAAAAACAAGTAATGATATCAAAAATGCTATTTCAACAAATCCGAAAAGGATTGAAAGTATAAAGAAAAGATTTTCATACATTGAATCTACGCTTGTTACGCTATAAAGCAATAATGATGCTACAAATAAAATTCCAAAAAACAAAAGATTTCTTAAAATAATATTTATTTTTTTAGATGGATTAATTTTTTTGCTTCTTCTTTTGAGAATTGGCTTCACTCTTGTAACTTTCTTTTTTATAACTTTTCTTTTTACAGGAGCTTTTTTTCTAATAACTTTCTTCTTTATAGAAGTTTTTTTTCTAATAGGTTGTTTTATCACCTTTTTTCTAGTTGCTTTTTTCTTAACAGCCATGATATAGTTAAGCAGATGAGGTTTATAAGAGTTTTGGAAATTTTCGGTATTCTATAAACTCCGTCTATAAAATATGGCCCCTCCTTGCTCGCACTTCGCAAAATTTTCTTTAAATTCTCTGTGCTCATTTATTCAAAATTTCAGAAATGCTCGGGTTCGAACGAACTCCGTCTATAAAATATGGCCCCGACGGGGTTCGAACCCGCGACACCCAGATTAAGAGTCTGGTGCTCTACCAGGCTGAGCTACGAAGCCATATTTTAATTAGAATTATTTGATTTAAAAGATTATTCTTTTTGAGAATCCTTCTTTCTACATTCTGCCCAGAACTCATTCATTTCAATTCCTGCATGAAAATGTGATTTTCCCTTTTTTCGCAAGCCCCAATAAATTATTTGTCCTTTAACTGTATCAATTCTTCTATTTGCTTTTCTCAACATTCGTTTTGCCGCGCCTTTTGCCTGTGGAGATGATTTGGGATCTACCAACCTCTTTTCTTCATCTTTTTTCCATTGTTCAACTTCTTTAAGTTCCTCTTGAACATCAATCGCTCTCTGCTCAACTTCATCGTCGGTCAAGGGTTTAAATTTTGCTTTTCTATATCCTAATGCCATATTAAATTAAACTCAAGAGAGTAAATAAAGTTTTTGTATGCGTTGAATAAGTTATTTAATTAGAGCAAAAAGTAGTTCAGTTGGTGTGAAAATTGGCATGAAAAATTTAAAAAGTTTATTTACCAAAAGTAAGAATGGAAGAATCAAAATGGAAAATGAGATCAGAAGATTTGATTCCATTTACCGGTCCACTTGATTATTTTTTTAGAAATAGGGTATCTGAAGAAGAGGCGAAAAATCGGTCCCTTGGAGAAAATCTTGAAGTAATTGCTAATTCAACTATGGTTATGATGTATCATTATATAGGATCATCTACTACAGTATCCATAATATATCATTACCTCCAAAATAACCAATAATTTTAAAAAATTAATAATAATATTCAAAATAATACCCTAAAAATCAATATCATATTCAACTCTCTATTTGAGATTTCTTCAAGATTTCTCTTGTTTTTTTTTCAGGGGCAGATAGTGATCACCTCACTATTTTATCAGTTTTTGTATGCCTTCAATGGCATCTGCAACATCGAGTCCTTTTTTAGTTAGTTGTATTTCTTTCACTCGCCCCTTTTTCTCGAAAACAACCAAACTAAGGTCTTCCAATGTTTGCAGTATCTTCACTGCGTGGCTATAAGTACAATCTACTTCTTTAGCCAATACACTACCATACCTCATCCGCGAATTTCTTCGAAGAGACACCAACATCAATGCGGGTTTCCTTCGAAAAAAAACATCAAAATTTTTTTTCATTTTTGGATTTGGCCTAGTTTAATTATTAGCTATACGATACTTATAAATCTTTTGAATATATATGTTACAATATATATGTTAGGAAGTATATATTCAAGTATGTATTTGGAAATGTTTATTAATTATGAAATTGAAATTTTTCAAATGATTCCAAAGGGGCTTTGTAAATATTAATAAGATTTTTTATTGATTCATCAAGAGTTAACCCCTTTGTAAACAAATTCCCCATTTTATCTCTCTTGATAAATTGAGAATATTTTCTTAAATCTTTTATATGCTTATCAAACGCTAAAATATTTTTTCCATTTACCGTTAATACCGGAAATTCATTTATCTTATACAATCCTTGCATTTTGCTATTCATCTGTGAATCCTGAAAATAATTAGGCATTTGGTATACTTCTTCTCCGTCCTCCATAGATAAATAAAAATCCCAATGATCTTGACACTTCCCTGTTTCCGCGAATTTGTTTAATGAGTCAATTTGTTCTCTAGCCTGTTCAAATTGATTAAGAAAATGATCTATTGTAGGAATGACTATAGTATTGTGAATTTCATCTTTTAGTGGGCTATCTTTTGTTAACCATTTATCGGGAAACTTGTAAGATGTTTGTAATCTAAAATTATAATCTTCTTTGGTAAATTCTATTATTCCATTTTTATGAAATATGCCTTTCTCATTTTCCTCGAAACTCATCATATAGGTAGTTTTATTCCAACATTCGGGCAATATGATTTGTCCGCCAGTGTAAAGTAGTTCTGTCATATTAAATATAATTCCCAAAAGATTATAAATATTGTGGCGATAGAGTATATATGAAGAAAACAAAGATTCTTGTTATAGGAGATATTCATGGAGATGTTTCACTTGTAAAGCGATTTGCAAAAAAAGCAGAGAGAGAGAATGTTGATTTGGTTATTCTTCCGGGTGATTTGACTTTTTTTGAGCAATCGACAAAGAATTTAATTGGGCCGTTTACAAAAGTTGGGAAACCGGTTTTATTGCTTCATGGAAATCATGAAACATTAGAAACATCTAAACGTCTTTCGGAAATGTATCCAAACGTTAAAAATTTGCATGGATATTCTTTAAAGAAAAATAATCTTGGAATTTTTGGTGCTGGTGGAACACCATTTGGATCAAGTGCTGAAAAAAAAATTTTCAATGTTTTAAAAAAAGGTAATGAAAAAGTTAAAGGTCTTGATAAAAAAATAATGATCACGCATATGCATGCTGCAAATTCAATGTCTGAGTTTTCTGGATTTCCTGGAAGTGATGGAATTCGTAAAGCAATTGAGACATTTAAGCCTGATTTATTTATTCATGCACATATTCACGAGGCTGAAGGTATTGAAGAAAAGATTGGAAAAACAAGAGTTGTAAATGTTGGACGACGCGGACGAATTTTTGAATTTTAGAAACATTTAAAAAAAATTATTCATATATATTTTTATGTATGACGAAGAGAGTGATAAGTTGAAGAGATTTGCATCTAGAAGATCTGAACCTTCTATTAATTCATTAAAAAGAAAATTAAAAACTGAAAAGAAAATTATTGTTGGAATGGTTCTTATTGTTTCTCTTGTTTTGATTATTGGTGGAATTACGGCTTTTGTTGGATGGGGAAATGTTGGAACTGCAATATCTAAAATTCCCAATGTTGGGTTTGCAGTTAAATCTCAAGAACAACTTATGAAAAACAATCCTGAATTGAAAAAGTTTAATGGTATTGATTTAATTCCTGCAAAAATCGACTTGTCTGCTGAAGAGAATAATTTAAAATCAGATTTAGCTAAAAAATGTTTAACTGAAAAAAATACTGCTAAAGAAAAAGCTACTTCAGATGCAAAAAGTGCATGTACAAGTGAAAAAGCTGCTCTTTCAGCAAGTTTAGAATCAGATATTGAAAAATGGAAAAATAAATATGATGATTGTAGGGATAACGAATAATGACAAGAGATGAAAAAGCTTGGATAAGTAGAGAAGAACTTGAAAAAGAAATGGGTAAAAAAGAAGATCTTGAGAAGAAAAAAGAGAAAGAAAGGAAAGACAAAGAAGAAAAAGAAAGAGAGGAAAAGAAGAAGAAGGAAGAAAAGGAAAAGAAAGAATCTAAAAATAAAAAAGAGAAAGAGGCTCGTGAAAAAAAAGAAGACAAAGAAGAAAGATATTTAGAATTAAAAGAAAAGAGTGAAGAAAAATCCAATAAGAAACATTCTAAGAAAAATGGAACATGGAAAAAAGTTTTTATGTGGATTTTTATTTTATTGCTTGTTGCTGGTGGTAGTTATACAGGTTATGTTTTTGGATCAAATTATTTAACGAAAATTAAAATTGATGAATACAATCGCGGAGGAAGTGATGCAATTGGAGAATTAACCGGAGCAGTTATAAAACATGGTGGAGTTAAAATTGATTTGTCAGAAAATGATTCTATTGTTTTAACACAATACAAAAAAGCATTGGGCGATGGTGTTTTAGTTGAAGAAGTTGAGAATATTCCTGAAGTTAATGAAAGTTTGGAGGAGTAATTTCTTATATTGTATAGAAAGAAAAATTGATATTAATTATAGAATAGTAAATGAATCGAAAGATTTATAATATCTTTTTAATGTCTTATTTTATGGTAGAATATAATGAAGTACAAATATGGTCGGCAATTCATGGAAATGATCATCCAGATTTAACTGAAGATGAAGGAGCTATCTCTGGCTATATGCCATTAATTGAAGAATTATTTCCTGGAATAAATTATTATTCTATATCTGGTTTTGGACAAGTTATGAAAGATTATGTTCAACCAGCTTTATCAAAACAGTTTCCTGATTTAGCAAAAAAATCTACTCAAGAAGTTAGTAGAGATAGAACTGTTAGCGTAGAAGAACTTTTGCCTTCTAAGGGATACGAACATTCAGACAATCCACAATGGAAACAAAAACTTGATGAACTTCTTCAATAAATTCAAAAATCTCAATATAATATTCTATAGAAATAATTTATTTTTTAATTCCCAAAGTATTTAAAACAGCTCTTTTTCCCAAAGTTAATTTATCAAGATATTTGTTTTGAAAATTTTCAATTTTTTCCTGAGTTCCTTTATTTAGATAATATGCCAATCCTCCTAGTCCTGTACATCCTAGAATCATACCCCCTGTAATTAAATAATCAACCTTTATCAATTCTTTATCAACCCCACACAATAACGCTAAAAATGCTGTTCCTAATCCTGCTCCAGCTCCAACCATTGTACCCATCATTGCTCCTACGAAAAAATTATAGTTCTTTTCTCTATTCTTTATATCTTCTTTATATTCAGATTCAAATTTTTCATATTCCTCTTTATTTTTAAACTTCAAATATGAAAAACCCGGTCCATTACAAATAATATCTGAATTGATAAAAGCTTCATGGGATCCATCTAAATTTTCTCGAATAAATGGCTCATTGTCCTTAAGGTCATATCCCAAACGTTGAACCAGGCTCAATAATTTTACTGTTGTGCCCAAATCATCAGGTATTTTTCCATAAACATCCAAATAAGAATTAGCAAAACTCCCAACTTCATTTTCTAACATCGAATTCATATTTCATTAATACATCTGGTATATAAAAATATTTGTATACTTAATCCTCTATTTCCAAAAATCCTTTTTCTACTTTTTAATCTCACTAGCTTTTTTCCATTCAATATAATTTTTTTCTAAAAGCTCTATAATTTGATTTCTTTGCTCGGCTTTCCCGCAACCTTTCCAATCTATTATAGCAAAATCTACATCCTCTAATGTTTTCTCAGTTGCCTCTTTTATCATTTTTTCAGTTAAAGGTAAAGCGTATTGGGGTATCACGTGTGAAATCGCTACATTTGATTTTTTTTGTATTTTGTTAAAACCTGGACAATAATGCGGACCTCCAATTCCGAATGCTATTTCTCTAAACTTATTTTCTTTGAATGTTTCAATTGTATGAAGAATTGTTTTTGCAACTATAAACCCTGCGCGGTTATCTCGCCATTCATTTGCCGTTGATCCTATTTCAATAAACAAACATGGCTTATTTATTAATGGTCCGTGATGTGTTGCTTCCAATGTTACCTTATAATCTTTTAATTTCATTTTTTCAGATCTTGCATTTAAATTCTCAAAAAGTTCTTTTGCAAAAAGTGCGGATGTTGGACAAATTCTTTCGGGCTCTCCTCCGTATTCTGCATTGTTCCAATTGCCTGGAGAATGAATTGACAATGTTTTATCTTTTTTTTCTGAAACATGTTTTGATGCAAAAATTATAAAATCATAACGAGAAATTTTTGACATATCTATATTTTCAGTTTGAATAATATCTTCATCTATCAAATGAAAATCAAAACTTGCGCCTTCTTTTTTCAATCCTACCAAAAGCGGGTTTGGTCTGAATTGGGATAATTGAGTTGTTATATTCACACCTGCTTTATCTTTCTTGCTTGCTATTATTAAAAATTTCTTAAACATAAAACATGTGAGAAGAAAGAGGATTTAAAGTTTTTGGAATTTGAAAAGTTTTATATAACTATGAATAGTATTTCTTCTATGGAAGAAATATATCGATTACTTATTGCTGTTTTTGTTTTAATGCTTGGTTTTCCTATTGGAAGTTTTTTAAGATCACAAACAAAAGATGAATTAAAGCAAGGGAAGAAATGGTTTAAGTTAATTATTATTTTATGTCTTATCGGTGGAACAATTGGACTTTTTATTGGAAATGATGTTTTACTTTTTAGTTTGTTTTTTATTGCTGTTGTTACAAGTCGCAGTTTACTTTAGAAAAGATTTAATAATATCATTTACATATTTTCAACATGGAAAAGAGTGTAGAAGTCTTGAAGCATTTAATAATGTCGCTAGAAAAAGCTGAAGTTAAATTGGAACAAATGTATGACGAAAAAGATGTTGAAAAATTTAATAATTTGAAAAAATTAATGTTGCAAATTTGTGAAAAGATTGGAGGTGATGAATGAATAAATTTAATAATTTGAAGAATTATATTCAAAAAGAAAAGAAAATAATTCATGAACTTGGTTCATTAAAAAAATCATTACAGCTCGAAAAAAATGATTCAGATAAAAAACGTATTCAAATGCAAGTAAGAATATTGGACAGAAAGATGTTATCTAATATTAAAAATATTAAAAACGAATTAACTAAAATCAATCTTTCAAAAACCTTACCTAAATCAAACATTGAATCTATAAAAATCGTTCCTGCTAAAAAAGAAAATAGAAAAAAAATAGAAAAAAATATGTTCAAATTGGAAAACAATGAAAAACAAACTCTAAAAAGATTAAAAAAAGGTAAGGGCAAAGAGAAAGTTTTGAAGAAAAAAAGTAAACCTAGTCAATATGTTGGATTAGCAAATAAAATTTTTTCCAATAAGGCTAGGTCTCTTGAGAAACATGAAATGTTTTATAGATTAAAAAGAGATTTAATTAAAGCAAATTTGCAATTTCTTCCAAAAAGCTATATTTCTACACTACTGCTTTCTGTTATAATTTCTATATTTGTTGCTTTTTTTATTTTTATGTTTTTTATGTTTTTTAATATTGGTCCTGAAATTCCCTTTATAACCGCAGTTGTGGGTGGATTTGCTGATCGTTTTTTGAAAGTGTTTTGGATTTTATTTTTAATTCCAATTGCAACATTTTTTATGATGTATGCTTATCCATCGCTTGAAAGAAAAACATTATCTGAAAAAATTGATCATGAACTTCCTTTTGCAACAATACATATGGCAGCAATTTCAGGGTCAATGCTTGATCCAACAAATATTTTTAAAATTATAGTGTCAACACATGATTATCCTAATTTGGAAAAAGAATTTATTAAATTATTAAATGAAATTAATGTTTTGGGTTATGATTTAGTTAATGGATTAAGAAAAGCTGCTTCAAATAGTGCAAGTAAAAATCTTTCAGAATTATTTAATGGTATGGCTACAACTATTAATTCAGGTGGAAATTTATCCAGTTTTTTTGAGAAACGTGCTCAAAATTTATTATTTGAATATCGTCTTGAAAAAGAAAAGGCAACTAGAAGTGCGGAAACTTTTATGGATATTTATATTAGTGTTGTAATCGCTGCACCTATGATTTTAATGCTGTTGCTTATGATGATGAAAATTTCAGGTTTAGGAATTTCTGTTAGCACATCAATGATTACATTAATCATGATTCTTGGTGTTAGTGTTGTTAATTTTGCTTTTTTAATGTTCTTACATTTGAAACAACCGAGCGCTTAACTAAAATATTTAAATTTCTCCTTCCAATAATCTTTTAAACCCCCATTATCTTTTATTTTTGTAAGTTGGGTAGTTAACTTCGGAACTTGGGCGTTGGATCGTCAAGAAATGTTGTATGATTTCTGAGTTCTGTGGAAGGTCCGGACACCGCAAATGCCGTCAGTGAAAGCTGATTACTCGTGAGGGTAAAGTAATGAGATAGAAACGACACAGCTCTTTTGGAGTAATGATCCGTGTGGGGAATGTTGAAGAAAGAGATTTGATGGAACGAACATCTCGGCTGGTGCAAGTCGTAATTGACGCAAAGTTGAATGTTAACACTTTCCGTCCGACATCGGGGAAAGACAGAATCTGGCCTATTTCCAACTTACATTTTTTATTGCCAGATTCTGTGGACAGAGTCAACTCGCAAACCGCAATCGCCTGGGATGAAAAATGGTGAGTTATATTCAAGATTAATGGCGATTGGGTAGCTCAAACCTATAGAGTAACTTGCACCATATTTAGGAATTGAAAAAAAATATAGAAATATTTTCATATTGATTTCTTTTTTAATTTCTCAACTTCTACTGTTTTTGATATACTTCCTTTAGATTGGAAACATCCTCCACAATATGTTTTATCTTGATGATGGCACATTCGAATATCTCCTCTATTATCTTTAATCAAATTTAACCAATCTTCATGTATCTTTTTAACAACAAGATTCCCTTCAAAGTAAACATATGAGTCCATAAACATGTTTTCTGGATCTGTAATTTCTATTTTCATTTGATTCGGATTTGGATTTTTAAGATAATCCCAATCAAGTTCTGTTATTTTTTTTACTATATCTTTCGAACCAAATCTTAATGGAAGCAATTGTATTTTTATTCCATTTTTCAAAGATTTTCTAATAAATTCTTCATCTTCCTTTTCTATATTCCTGTGTGCTGGTATTGTAAAATATCTTGAAGTTTTTACACCTACTTCTGCATATTTTATTGCCTGTTCATTTTTATATTCTTCTGTCCAACCGTAGCTGGCAGCACCCTTCTCAAAACCTTCAAGTTCTGTGCTATAAATTAAAGATGAATCTGTTTTTTTCAAAAGCTCAGCTATCTCTTGCTCAAATGGTAATGCTTTTGTTGGAATTATTCCCCTTGTTCCCGTTTGTATCATTGCCTCCAATGTTTGAATAAAATACTCGGGGAAAAATGGACTCCATGATTCAGTTCGTTTCCCAAATCTCAATACATCAACAGGTCTTCCCAATGTATCATCATTTTCAAAATTCAACTGAGCCCCTCCCTTTAATTCTTCAAATAATCTTTCTTTGTCAAACTTGTAAATTGTTTTTGGATAATTTCTATGTTTATCTTTTGCATAACAATAATCACATTCTAGCCATGGTGAAGAAAAATAATCTGTAAAATATTCACCATCAAATTTTGGGTTTTCTCCTGGGATCCAACCTGTAATACATCCTTGCCCGAAATCTATATTTGCTTCTATTTTACATTGTGGCACAAAAGATTGTTTTCCACCTCTTAAAACTCTCCACGGATTAATGAAATTTAATTTTGTTTGTGGAATAATCCTATCAACAATTTTAATCGTAGATCTTTCTCTATTTTTTTTAGCAACATCATTCCAACAAAAATACATAATATCTGCCCTAATAAATTCATGAACCTCCTCTCTGATAACCTTGGGAATATTGATCATTTCTCCTTTAATGTCATACAATCCTGAAGCATATCTTAAAAAATCAGACCCAAGATAAAAATTTTCTTCCGATTTAATATCATATAAATTGAAACTTTTTTCTTGCTTGGATATATATTTATTTATCTTAACATAAGATATGATTTCTTCTGAAGATTGATTTAATAAAAAAATATCAACACCCCCCTTTCTTCCCCCTTTGGAATATGAATAATGTGCTAACCTTTCGCCATCTATTTCCGATGATGGTTTAGTATAAACATCATGTTGAAAATTGTAAATCGCCAAATATTCCCGTCCTGCCTTGCCTTGATATATTCCTGTTGGAAAATTCATATTAATTTGTATTTTAAATCCTTTATAAGAATATATGAGATGGAATATTTTAAAAGATTAAATTTAAATAATTATTTTGTGGGTTATTGGTATGATAACTTTGGGAATTGAATCGACAGCACACACATTTGGAGTTGGGATTGTGAAGAATGGTAAAATTATTGCAAACGTGAGAGATATGTATACTACAAAAAGTGGCGGAATTATTCCTACTGAAAGTGCGAAGCATCATTCGTTGAAAAAAAATGAATTATACTTTGAGACTTTAGATTCTGCAAAAATTAAGGAAAAAGATATTGATATAATTGCATTTTCACAAGGACCTGGATTAGCTCCATGCTTGATTGAAGGTAAAAATTTTGCGAAAGAACTTTCAAAGAAATTAAAAAAGCCAATTGTTCCGGTTAATCATTGTGTTGCACATTTGGAAGTTGGCAAAATTACAGGCGCTGAAGATCCTGTCATGCTTTACGCATCTGGGGCAAATACTCAAATCATTGCATATGCTACCGGGAAATATAGGGTATTTGGTGAAACTTTAGACCTCGGGGTTGGAAACTTTATTGACACCTTTGCTAGATTTGCAGGACTTGGTTTTCCAGGTGGACCAAAGATTCAGAAATTGGCAGAAAAAGGTAATGTATATATTGAGCTTCCATATAAAGTTAAGGGGATGGATATTACACTTTCAGGTATTCAAACAAATTTAAAACAAAAGCTTGAATCGGGAAAATATAAATTAAATGATTTAGCCTACTCTTTACAGGAAACTGTTTTTGCGATGATTGTTGAAACTGCCGAACGAGCATTGGCACACACAGGTAAGACTGAATTGCTTTTGGGTGGCGGTGTTGCATGTAATTCTCGACTTCAAGAAATGTGTGAAATTATGTGTAAAGAAAGAAATTGTAAATTTTTTGTTCCGGAAAGAAATTTATTAGTTGACAATGCAGCAATGATTGCATATCTTGGTGAAATTATGTTTAAATCTGGTGTTAAAATAAATTATAAAAATTTAAATAAAGTTGATATTCATCCAAAAGAACGAACAGACCAAGTTGATGTCAAATGGGATTAAGAAACCAGGGGTTTCTTAATAACCTAAAGGTCACAAGCAATTTCCTCACGTTCCGGATGGGCAGCATCTTTCTTGCACTTTGGAATTCCGCATAGGCCCTTCGAGCGGTCCTTTTTCGTATGCTGAATAAGTTAGGGTTTGGATGATGAGTAAAAAATAGTTGAGAGTGAAGTATTTTGATAATAGCAAAAAATGCACGAGGGATAAATCTTAAAAGAGAGTGAAAATAATTAAAAGAAATCTTAATTATATTAATTAAAACTTTTAATCATATATTCTTTTCTTAATTTGTATCCTAATTTTTTATAATATTCTCGAACACCTACTCCACTTATTACTGCTAATTCATTAATTTTATTTTTCCTTACAATTTCTTCTGCTCTACTTAATAATAATTTTCCAAAGCCTCGATGTTGTGAAATTTTTCCTTGTTCCCCTAATCTCAATGATGGTCCATAAATATGCAACTCTCTTACGATTGCTTTATTCTTAAAAATTCGCAATCTTAATAATCCAAATAAAATATTCTGAGAATTTGTTATTTCAAGGAAAAACTCTTTCCCTTTGTTTAATTTATATTTTGTAATTTTTAATTTTAATTTTGGATCAATTTTTTTAAAATATTGCATCGCGAAACCAATTTCTCTATATCTTATTTCTTTGATACCCTTATTAAAAATATTCAAGAAAATATTTTTCGGAGTATGTCCTTGAGTGCTATTATCTTTTTTTCTTAATTCTTCTTCAACATCTTTTCTTAAATCAATATTAATTGTTCCTGCAACAAGGTATTCTGGCGGAATCTCCCTCATGATTCTCATAACTCTGCAATATTTCGGAACAATTTTTAGCATTTTAAAAAGTAGCTTTTTAATTTGCTCCTTTGTGTATGGCTTATATTTTCCTTCCCAATAGTCTTTTTCTAAAGCTGACCCGGGCATAACCTGACATGGATAAATTTTTAATTGGTCAGGTTTAAAATCTGAATTTGAAAAAAGTTTTTTAAAAAGTTTTAAATCTTTTCTTGAATTGCTCCCTGGAAGTCCCGGCATTATATGATAACCAACTTTAAATCCTGCATTTCTTAAATTATATGTTGCATCAATTACATCCTTCACTGTATGCCCTCTTAATACTTTTTTGTAAATTTTATTATCAATAATTTGAACACCGAGCTCAACGCGTGTCGCCCCCCACCTTCTCATTTTTAAAATATTTTTTTCACTACATGTATCTGGGCGCGTTTCAATACACAAGGCAACACATCGTTTTTTTGATTTTTCATTTAACTTTTTTGCACTTGATAATGTTTTAGATTTTCTTGAATTTAATCCATCATAACAACCTTTGATAAATTTATTTTGAAATCTTGCTGGATATTCTAAAAATGTTCCCCCCATAATTATTAATTCTATTTTTTCAACAGGATGCCTCATTGAGACAAATGCCTTAACTCTCGCCTTAACCTGCCTATATGAATCATAATTTAAAGCACATGCTCGTAAAACAACTGGGCTTTTTGGAGTATAGCTTTGTGGAACATTCAAGTTTGGACAAAATGTGCATGCACCATGATTACATTTTCTTGGCGGAAGCATTATGGCTACAGGTGTTATTCCTGAAATTGTTTTTGTTGGTTTTTTCATATTAAATTCCTCTAAAGTCTAATTCATTATTAACAACTGCTACAACTTGTGAAGCAAAATACATTTTTGATCCAACTGAAATTGGTGTTGCTATTTTTTTCAAACGTTTTAATTCTTTTTTTGGTAAACCATTATGGTCTCCAATTACGAAAGCCGGATTTTCTTCAATTTCGACTTCTCGGATACTTTCTCCTTTTTTGTCTAAAATAAAAATCTCAGAACCTTCGTTTTCTAATTCATCTATAACTTTCAAAAAACTTTTCTTCTCAATAAAGCACCCTGGCAAAACTTCCCTTTTTTCTTTATTGCTACATTTATACAAAAGCTTCTGGATTATTTTCCCGACATCTCTTTTTGAAATTGGTGAATCTTCAGTTATGGTCAGCTCTATGTGTTTTGGTGGATCTGGCATTCCGTAGAAAACAAAATGAAATTTTATATCTTTTCTAAAATCATTGCTAAGAAAAACTCCTTGAATAAAAGAATGAATTGCTATATCCATTCTTCCTGCTTTCATTAAATTTCCTTGTGACAATGCCTTTCCGCTCGTCGCGGCTTTTGATGAAAAGTAAACAAAATGTTTCATAATATTTCCACCTCTAATCGCTCTTGACAATACTTGCAATTTTTTAAATGATCTTCTGCCAATTCTTTAACATTTTTATTTTGAATTTGATTTCTTTTAAATCTCTGAACAAGATCGAAATCCATATCGCATTTATTTTCAATAATTTGTTTTAAGTAATATCTAATTTTTTTATCTAGCTCTGAGTTTTCTCTATAATCTCTTGGGGCAATTAAACTTACATCATTCTTTAGATGATTTTCTAAAATTTCTTTTGCTTTTTCATTTCCTCTTTTATAAACCCCTATTGACCTTCCGCCCATTGAATGAATATGTCTTAATATATCTGCATCTGATTCCCCATCTCCTATTCCTATTAAATTTCTTGGAAGAATGTGGTAATCTTCCAACCCTAAATCTATCAAATGGTTATTTTTTTTATATACGCTTTTTGCTTTTTTTATTTTCTCGTATGGTGTAACAAGATTTCTTATTTTAACAATTTTTTCATTTTCTTCTTTGAATATTCCTGCATGAATATAGTCTACATGATCCAATAACCCCATTCCTTTTATCATGTGGTAATTGCCTAAGCTAATTATATGTATCTCTAATTCAATTCCTAAATTTTTTGCATATATTTTTATTTTATCAAACCATTCAGGTATTCCTTTTTCTAATGGGACTTTTTTACCAAATTCTTTTAATTTTTCATTATTCATTCCTGGAAAATGTTCGGGTATATCTAAAATAAATTGCTGCATCCATGAAAGCCCAAAATCTATACCTTTAAGCTTGCTCCACCAATCCTTAATTCCATAATCCCTAAAAATGACTTCCTGCTGATCTTCTGTTGTCAAAGTTTTATCTAAATCAAATATTATTCCGGCCTTCATTGTAAAACAAATAAATTTGGGTTATTAAATATTGGGTTTTGAATATAAATATATAAATAGTTTAAAGATTTATTTTTTTAATGATAATTGGATATAACGATGAAGCGTTGTCCATAAGGAAGGCTGGTAAAAATCTTGTAAAGATAATCTTTCAGTTTTCTCCTGTTCCAATTTCGCTTCTTAGTATTGGGATGACAGAAGGTTTTTTTAAAAATGTCTACAAGGTAGCGGGACGATCTATTACTAATGGAAATTTAGATATATTTACATCAAGGGCGTATGAGCATGTTTCATATATTGGAGAAAGGTTAAGTGAAAATACAACACAAAGCATTGGTGAATTTGTTATTGGTGGAGCTGTATCATACATTGCTCTTGGAAAATGTATCCCATACCTTGTAGGTAAAATAAAAAACGTAAAACGTAAAAAACTTTTAGCAGATAATGGTCCGGAAAAAAAGATTAAATTTCGTCCTTTTTATCCTACAGGTTAAAATAATTTCTATAACTTTTGCATTGCAAATTGAGATCGTGCAAAAAAATCTCCTTCGTGTATTACTTTAAACATTCCAACAAATTGATTTTTTGAAAATGCACAGAATATTTTATTTTTTTCTAAATCTTTATTTTTTTTATCTTCTAAATCCTTGTAATAAATTGGCCTTCCGTGTAAAACTGAATCGACTCTCTCATTGTCTATTTCAACAACTGCATAAACCTCGGAAGCAATTTCTCCTGGTACAATTATTTTTCTTAATAATTCTTCATTTCCTTTTTTGTATTCATCAACCGCTTTTTCAAAATCATATAAATTTACGATAGAATCTTCTTTAAAAATTCCTGCTCTAATCCGTCTTAATTCTAACATATGTGCTCCAATTTCTAAATAATCTCCCAAGTCTGTACATAGTTTTCGTATATACGTTCCACCTTGACATATTGTTTTAAATAAAATATTTTTTCCATCCTTTCCTAGAATTTCAAAACTATTTATTTTTCTTATTCTTTCTTCTCTTTTTACTCTCGACTTTACGGGTGGCAATTGCACAATATTTCCTAAAAATTTTTCTTTTATTGCTTTTTTAATTTTATCTACTGAAATATCTTCATGAATTCTCATTATCCCTACATACTCTTTATCTTCTCCTAAAAAATAGCCTGTCAATTTACATGCTCGGCTTAATGCTACCGGCAAAACTCCTGTAACTTTTGGGTCAAGTGTTCCAAAATGCGCTGTTTTTTTTAATTCTAATTTTCTTTTTACAAAACTAGACACATTAAATGATGTTGGACCTGATGATTTATCTATATTGATTATTCCAAATTCTATTAATTCTTTTATTGTTTTTGATTTTTTGATTTTATTCATATCCATAAAAATACGAAAATTAAGAAGTTTATAAGATTAGCTAAGAAAAAATCTCCTATATCTTTAAAAGATAATTATTTATATAATTATAACTATAAAATAACATGCCTAAGAAAATTAAAAAAACACGTGAAGAAACTAGTGCGGAGGAATATTTTCCGCTAGATGAAGATAATTTTAAGAATACGACCGAAAAGAAAGTTAAGGAAAATATAATTATTGAAAATGTTGTAAAAACTACTGAAAAAAAAGTTAAGGAAAATGTTGAAGATAAACTAGGTTCTGTTGAGAAAATATGCAATAAACCAAACAGAAAATCTCTTGAAACAATTGAAAAAGATCCTAGAAAAAATATAACGTTTAAGAAAAAATATAAAAAGAAAAAAGTCTCGCGAAAAACAACGACCAAAATAAAAAAATATATTCCCAAAAAATTAAAATTAAAAGATCGTGGATATGAATTAATTATAACTGAAAAACCTCAAGCTGCTTCAAAAATTGCTACTGCACTTGGTAATGCTATTCAAAAATCTAATTCAAAAATTGCATATTATGAAGTAAATCGAAATGGACAAAATATAATTGTTGCATGTGCAGTTGGTCATTTATTTTCGTTAAAACAAAATATTCCGGGATCATCTGTTCCAATTTTTGATATTGGATGGATGCCCAATTATTTAGTTAGGAAAAAAGATTTTACAAAACGCTATTCGGATACAATTTTAAAACTTGCAAAAAATGCTGGAAGTTTAACGGTTGCAACTGATTTTGATATTGAAGGTGAAGTTATTGGTTTAAATGTTGTTAGATTTTTATGCGGACAAAAAGATGCATCAAGAATGAAATTTTCCACATTAACAAAAGATGAATTAAATAAATCATATGACAATAAATTAAAAACTATAAATTGGAATGCTGCCATTGCAGGTGAGGCTAGGCATTATTTGGATTGGTTTTATGGAATTAATTTATCAAGGGCTTTGATGAATTCTATTAAAACAACAGGCAAATTTAAACTCATGTCTATTGGTCGAGTTCAAGGTCCAGCTTTGAATATGATTGTCAAAAAAGAAAGGGAGATTAAAAAATTTAAATCTGATGACTATTGGCAAGTTTTTATAACTATAAAAGATCCTGAGGTAGAATTAAAATATACTAAAGATATCTTTGATAAAAATGAGTTAAAAGAGTTTGAAAATTTTGTTGGAAAAATAGCTATAGCGACAACGAAAAAAAGTGAGCAAATTTTACCACCCAATCCTCCATTTAATTTGACATCACTTCAAACTGAAGCATATAAACTTTATGGGATTACTCCCACTAACACACTAAAAGCCGCACAATCTCTTTATCTTGCTAGTTTAATTTCATATCCACGAACATCTTCTCAAAAACTTCCGGACTCAATTGAATATAAATCTATTTTAGATAAATTAAAAATAAGGTATAAAGTTTCTAAATTAATTACAAAATCGAAACCGATTGAAGGTAAAAAAACCGATCCTGCTCATCCTTCTATTTATCCTACTGGAAACAAGCAGGTTTTATCTGGACATGAAGAAAAAATTTATGATTTAATTGTTAAAAGATTTTTAGCTTTGTTTTGTGATTCTGCTATTGTTGATAAAAAACGAATAACTGCAAAAATCGAAGGGAAAACTTTTTCCAAAAATGGTGCATCGATACAAAAAAAATCATGGTTAGAATTTTATCCTACCAAGTTGAAAGAGGAGGAAATTCCTGATCTTGAGGGTGATATTAAAATAGCTGAACTAAGAAATGAAAAAAAACAAACACAACCTCCTAAAAGATATTCTCCTGCGTCTATTATTTCTGAATTAGAAAAAAGAAATCTTGGAACAAAAGCTACACGTGCAGCTATTTTAGAAACCCTATATGATCGTGGATATGTTAAAGAGAAATCTATAGAAGCTACGCCTCTTGGGATTTCTCTAATTGAAACATTGGAAAAATATTCTCCAATTATTATTGATGAAAAATTAACAGGAAAACTCCAGGAAGAAATGGATGAAATAATTGAATCCGAGTCTTCTAAAATTAATGACTTAAAAAATAATCAAAAAAAAATAATTGAATCTGCTAAAAAAGTTATTATTGATATCTCAAAAGATTTTGAAAAGAATGAAAAGAAAATTGGAAAATCTCTGGTTGATGCTAATGTAAAATTAAGAAAACAACAAAAAATTGAAAATAAACTTTGTGTTTGTCCTGTTTGCAAAAAAGGCAGTCTTTCAATTACATATTCTAAAAAAAATCGAAAACATTTTGTTGCATGCGATGCTTACCCTAAATGTAAAACGACATATTCTCTTCCGCCTAAAGGAGCGATTAAAAAAACTAATAAGGTTTGTAATGAATGTGGATTTCCCTTAATGATGTCATTGCAGCCTCTAAGAAAGCCGTGGTTTTTTTGCTTTAATACAGAATGTCCAACCAACAAAGAAAGAATGGAAACGTACAGGGAAAAAATTAGAAATGAAAAACAATAGAATAATTTCAATTGATATTTTAAAAATATTCTCTATTTTTTTAATAATTGCATTTCATTTCATATATAATATCGGTATAACAAATACAAGATGGATTGGTTTTATTGGTGTTTCTCTATTTTTTATCATTAGCGGATTTACTTTTAGTAAAAAATATCCTAATTTAAAAAAAATTTCTTTAAAATGGTTTTTGAAACGATATATAAAAATTGCATTAATTTATTATCCAGCATTAATTTTACTTGCAATCTTTCTAGGGAGACAAATTTATAATGGGAATGTTTTTTTCAATTTACTTTCCCATTTCTTTTTTGTAGATTTTTTATTTCCTCAATATAATTATGCATTCATAAGTCCTGCGTGGTTTCTAACTCCCTTAATTGCACTCTATTTACTATATCCCTACCTAAATAGATATGTTTCAAGATTCTCTATGTTTCTATTAATCACTTTTGTACTTATGACATTATTCCGAATCTATACTGGAACACTTACTTCATTCAATCCAATCTTTTTTATTGGTGAATTTTGTTTTGGTATTGCCTTTGCAAAAGGAAGAAAAAGTGAGGCGATGATTATTTCATTAATAACAATTTTTGCAAATATTATGATGGTTGTTCCATTTATATTATTTTATCTTGCTACAAAAATCAATTGGAATATTATACCAAAAAAACCAATTATTTTTTTAAGTTGCAATACGCTTATTTTATTTATATTTCATGAATCATTTATAAAAATTGGAATTGGAAAATGGCATATTACATCCTTTACTTCTTTTATTTCTATATTAATTTTATCTATAATTGTAGTACTTGTTTACATGTTTTCAAATAAAATTAATTTTTTAATTAATAAAAAATTGAAAATAAACTAATTAATTCTTCATTAAAATTTTATGATTCAAATAAATAATAAAAACTGCCCCTATGATAAATAACCAGTCAATTAAAAAACTTAGAGCAATAAATCCTAATGCAATTAAACTTAAAATAATAACTCTAATACTTCTTACCATAGCTCTTTTTTCCTTCATTTGAAGATTTTCTTTCGTATGGTTTTTTAGATCCGTAGCTTTTTCTTCCACCTGTTGATGGCTTTCTGCTGAAAGATTTTTTTCCTTCACTTGAGCTTCTATTGTAGGTTCTTCCACCTGTTGATGGCTTTCTTCCATAACTTGAGCTTCTACCTGAGTCTCTTGAGTTACTTTGACTGTAAGATCTTTCTCTGCTGCTTGATCCTCTGCTATAAGGTTTTCTACCTTCTGATGGTTTTCTATCATAACTACTTCCACTACTACTTGATCCACGACTATAAGATCTACTTCCTGTTGATGGCTTTCTGTCATAACGTCCACTTGGATTTCTCGAATTACTTCTTCCGTACGATTTACTATTACTTCGTCCAGAATCTCTACTACTATAACTTCTTCCTGTTGATGGCTTTCTTCCATAACTTGAGCTTCTACCTGAGTCTCTTGAGTTACTTTGACTGTAAGATCTTTCTCTGCTGCTTGATCCTTGACTATAGCTTCGACTACCACTTCTTCCAGAATCTCTTGATCTTCCACGACCTCCGAAATTTCCTCTTCCACTATCACTTCGTCCTCGACCTCTTCCTTCTACAATATGAGTCATTTTAACAAAATCAAATCTTGGTAAATCTTTTTCTTCTATCCTTAAATTTTTATTTGACAAGATTGAATTAAAATTATCATAATCTTTATCACATAATAAGTTTATAGCTATTCCATTTTTACCTGCTCGCGCTGTTCTTCCAATTCTATGAACGTAGTCAGCTGCAACATCTGGCAAATCATAATTATAAACATGACTCACTCCGCTAATGTCTAAGCCTCGAGCTGCAACATCTGTACAAACCAAAACATTAATACCGCTATCGTTAAATTCCTTCAAAACTTTCAATCTTTTTGCCTGAGTTAATCCACCATGAATTGCTCTAGCCTCAATTCCCATTGTTTTTAAATTTTCTGAAAGTAAATCAACCATTCTTTTTGTATTACAAAAAACCATAACTAGGTCTAATTTTTCTTTTCCTAATAAGTGCATAAATAATGAAAACTTTTTATTTCCAGGAACATCATAAAATACTTGCTTCAATTTTGAATGATCTATATATGATTTTACCACAACTTCAGTTGCATTTTTTGTATATGTTTTCGACAAATGATCTATGTCAGCCGATATTGTTGCAGAGAATAACATTGTTTGTCTTTCTTTACCGCACTGCGAAATTATCTTGTCAACATCTTTATAAAAACCCATATCCAACATTCTATCCACTTCATCCAGTACAAGAATTTTTATTTTTTTCAAATCTAATGTTCGCCTATTTAAATGATCCAATATTCTTCCAGGTGTTCCAACTATTACATCAGATTTTTCAATTCTTCTCATTTGTGCTCTAATATCTACGCCACCATAAATCGGTAAAACTTTAAGTCTTTTCATTCCTGCAAACTTTCTAATTGATTTTGCAACTTGTTCAGCTAGTTCTCGTGTTGGAGTCATAACTAAAGCTTGTACTCCTTTTCCCTTTTTAAGATTTTGAACGATTGGAGCAGCGAAAGCTAAAGTCTTTCCACTTCCTGTTGCTGACCCGCCAATTATGTCTCTTCCCTCTAATGCCAATGGGATGGCTTTCTCTTGAATCTCAGTTGGAGTTTCAAGACCCATTTCTTGTATAACTTCAAGCATTTCTTCACATAATTTAAGTTCTTTAAATGTTTTCATATTAAATTATCAAAAAGTGCGTATATAAAGGTATGTTATTTAGAGTTATTCTCTAGAAGTAACTAATTGAGATTTTAATGAGATCTATCTAAACAATATTTTCCAAATTCAGAAATCCAATGATCTTTTGAAAGTCCAGTTTTAGATAAAATATCCGCATTCTTCCAAAAAAATTTGTGTCACGCGTAGGATATATGATTTATGGCAAAACCACTTAATTAATTCAAAACCACTCCCTTAAACTTTTTTGTGTTTGAATTTGTTTTAATAATTTACTCTGTCTTAATATTTGTTCAGCATCATAATTGTATTTTATTTTTGAAATTTTTTTTACACTTTCTATTAATTCCCTTATTGAATTAAATTTCATATTTCTTTTCAACGCTTTTTTTACACTCTCTCTTACAACCCATACTCCCAATGATGCCCAATATGATGGCGTTTCAATACGTATTGTAACGATGCTTGCCTGTCTTTTTATACTATCTAAATATTTTAGAATTGGAAGTCGAGCTGCATAATACCCTCCTGCTGTATTGAATGCATATTTTGTCCGTCCTTTGTATCCTTCCATGTCTGTTGATGCTTTGATTTCTTGCGAAGGATTCCATGAACTTCCTGGAAGATAAAGTTCAAAAAGTTCATAGCTCCATACATTTGGAAATAACATTATCAAATAACAATTTCCCAT
>CAYZYW010000009.1:0-26904 GCA_964482665.1 Candidatus Woesearchaeota archaeon | reverse complement strand
ATTTTTATGATTATTTTAATGTCTCAGAAGAAAATCCCTTAAAAAAAGAAAATAGAAAAATAGATAAAGATTTTGAAGAAGTAGAAGTAGATGAGAGTTCGGAGGTAGATTGATGGAAATATTGCCCATTATTTATTTGGCATATATGTTTGTTTCAATTTACATGTTAAGCTTCTTTCTGTTAATTTATTTTAGTAATCGAAAAACAATTTTTTCATACCCAAAAGCTGATAAAAATTATTCTATTAGTTTTCTTGTTCCTGCATATAATGAAGAAAAAACTCTTGCTGATACCATAAAGCATATATTTGAAACCGGATATGAAAATATTAAAGAAGTTATAATTATCAATGATACCAGTAAAGATAACACTTTAGAAATTGCTAAAAAACTTGCTAAAAAATACTCAAAAATAAAAATTCTAAATAATTTAAAAAATTTGGGAAAAGCTGGAAGCTTAAATCGTGCATTAAAAATTGCAAAAGGAGAACTTGTTGCCGTTGTAGATGCAGACTCATATCCTGCAAAAGATTCTATTAAAAAAATGATTGGATTTTTTTCAGATTCAAAAGTGGGAGCTGTTACATGTCCTGTTGTTGTCCGTAATCCTAAAAGTTTTTTCGCAAGGCTTCAGGCAATTGAATATAAAGTTATTGCATTTTCAAGAAAACTTTTAGATTATGTTGATGCAATTTATGTTACACCTGGACCTTTGGCAATTTACAGAAAAAAAGCATTAGAAGGTATTGGTGGTTTTGATGCTAATAATTTAACTGAAGATATTGAGGCAACTTGGCATTTGACATATGCTGGATGGGAACGTAGAATGTGTCTTGACACTATGGTTTCTACCACTGCTCCAAAAAAACTAAAATCATGGTTTATTCAACGACGACGTTGGAACCTTGGAGGCTTACAGTGTCTTTACAAATATAGAAAATATCTTGGGAAAAAAGGTATGCTTGGATGGTTTATTATGCCATTTTTTATATTGAATACATTTTTGGGATTAGTCGGTCTTGGGATTTTTTCATATTTATTTGGATCGAGAATTATCTCCAAATTTCTATTGACAAAATACTCTCTTTTGGTTGGTACGCCCATTGTTACATTTGAGGGTTTTTATCTTACTCCTAGTGTTTTAAATTATTTGGGAATTGTGTTGTTTATTTGTGGATTGATTTACACTTTGGTTATACTATCTATCTTGAAAGAAAAAATTTTAACAAAAGAGAATATTTTAAATATCCCTTTCTATATGACAATATACCTTATGGTGTATCCTTTCATAATGATTAACGCCATATGGCACGCAATAAAAGGAAAAAGACAATGGAGATAAAATGTTAAAATCGCAAAGGCATGTTTTTTGGGAAGCTCTGTTTGTGACTTTTTTAATTTTTGGTCTCGGAGTTTTTTTAGGTGTTGTTTTAGAGAATTTAAGATCTGAAAAAATATCCGATCTTTATACTCAATCCGAATTAACTCTTTTAGATATCAAGGTGCAAACTCAAATTTTAAATTTAGATGATTTGAATTGTGGAGAAGCTATTAAAAAAAATATTGAATTTGGCGATTTGATTTATGAAGATGTTAAAAAATTAGAAAAATATGAAAAAGCAAGCAAGTTAACAGAATATATCGTAAATGAACATAAAAGATATGACTTACTTCGAACATTATTTTGGATTAATAGTATTAAGATTAAAGAAAAATGTGGAAATGAATTTCAAACTCTAGTTTTTTTATATGATTATAACTCAAAAGATTTGGGTGAAAAAAACAAGCAAGAAGTGTTTTCTAGATTTTTAATGGAAATAAAACATCTATATGGAAATGAAATTATTTTAATTCCAATTGCAAAAGATACTGGATTGCTTTCAATTGAACTTTTAATAAAGAATTACAATATAAATGAAACTTCTATTATTTTAAACGAAAAACATGTTTTTACAAAATTAGATGACTTGAAAGAATTAGAGGAAATGTTAAATCAATCTCAAAGCAACTAGATACTTTAGGATATAAATCTTAAAAAAGCTTGAATTCTGTTAGATATTATGAATGAATGTTTTAAATGTGGAAAAAATGAGAATCAGGTTATTTTGTCTGATGCTATTTCGAAAGATGGCCTTGTAAAAGTTTGTAGAAAATGCTCATTTAAAGACGAGGATGTTTTGATGATTAAAAAGCCATCTGTGGAAAAAATGAGAGAATCTAAGATGAATCGTTCCGTTAGGGAGAGGATTTCTGCTGTGTCTGGAGTGAATTTGAAAACACATTTGAAAATTCCTGAAAAAAATATTGAATTATCTAAACAAGAAGATGAATTAAAAAATCTTGTTGAAAATAATGTTGTTGAATCCGTTAGTCAAGATGGTAAAAAGAAGTTAATCCATAATTTTCATTGGATGTTGATGCGATCTCGTAGGTCAAAAAAGATTTCTCAAGAGCAACTTGCCTCTCATATTTCTGAACCAATTATTGCAATTAAATTATTAGAAAGGGGGGAGCTCCCTGGAAATTATGAAAATATTTTGAAAAAAATTGAAAATCATCTTGGAATTCGAATTTTTAGAAATGATATGGATGATGAAAAAAGATTAATGAGAAGAACTGTAAATATTGAAGAAATGAAAACTGAAAAAATGACAATATCCGATCTGAAAAATATAAATTCAGAATCGCTAGAACTTCCTGTTGAAAATTTTGAAACACAGGAAGATATCGGAACAAATGAGGAAATTACTTTTAAAAAAAATCCCCGTGTGTTTGAAAAAATTCCCGATAGAAAGGTTAACGTTTATGGAGAAAATATAAATATTGGAAAAGAGAAAATTGATAAAGAAAATGAGCCTGAATTTGTTTTGAAAAAAAGGGACTTTATGGGGAAACCTTTGGATGAAGAAGTTTTAGAAAAAGAGAAAAAGATTTTGTCAGATAAAGACATTGATGATATTTTATTTGGTAGAAAATAATTAATGTTCATATGGGCTTTTAAAAAATATTTCTTTATATATTCCTAGTTTTTTCAACTTTTCACCAGCAAAATATTCTCTTGGACTAGCTCCCCATACTATTCCTGATTGTCCATGTATGAAAAGATACAAAACATTTTGAGCTATTGTATTTTTTTCAAGATCCCTTGCTATTATAAAATCTTCATCTTGTTTAGCCATTTTTGAATAATACCTTTCTCCACCTTTCATTAATATTTCCATCTCTGGAAAATTTCCTTGAATTTTCTCCTTATCTTTTATTATAAATTTAACTTCTATTCCCATTAATTTATCCTTTATTTTTGATATAAATAGATTGTGGTGATATATCGCAAGTTTTATAAATGGTATTTCAGATTTCAATATATGGAAGTTAACATTTTAAGTAGTGAAAAAAATGAAGCTGAGATCGAATTTGACAATTTGACAATCGCTGAAATCTTGAGAGTATATTTGAATAAAGATTCAAGTGTTGAATTTGCAGCATGGAAAAGAGACCATCCCACAAAAAATCCTATTCTTGCATTTAATACAAAGGGCAAATCTACAAAGAAAGCTTTAGAAGATGCTTTAAAAAATATTGAAAAAGATTTGGATAAAACACTTGGTGATTTTAAAAAGTTGAAGTTTTAAGGTGATGGTGCCAGAAACCTAATTCTGAAAAAATAATAATGACAAAAAAATTAACAGAATTGCAAATTGAAAAAATAATTAAAATATATAAAGATGTTGATGGCAATGCTCTTAATGCTAGTAAAATATTAAATATTTCGAATACCACTATTTTAAAATATTGGAAATTGAACGGTTTAAATTCTTGTGGAAAATCTATATCTAAAAATCAAAGAAAATCAATAATAGATGAATATCATAACTCACATGGTAATTGCTCTGAAATAAAAAGAAAAACTGGTTTTTATTTTGCTACTATTAAAAAATATTTAAAAGAAGAAGGTTTTGAAACCTCCGCAACTAAAGATATTCCTCTGTGTGATGTTGAAAAAATAATTAATGGTCATAAAAAATATCATGGAGGGATATGTGAATTTACTAAAACGGTAAACTACACATACCTCACAATAAAAAAAATTTGGGATGAAGTTGGATTAAAACCAAATGGTGGATATAAAGGATATTCTTCTGCTTTAGAATATTTTAGAAAAGCATCCAGATTAGAAACATTAACAAGATATGAATTATCTTTAGCAGATCCTGGACTTTATCGAAAATTGGGTAGAGATGGAGATCTGGAAACTGCTATTCCTGAAACCGTAACTCCAAATAGGGGAAAGAAAAATCTTTCATTAGAAAAACAATGGGAAATAGTCGAATTATATAAAAAAAATATTACAAAAAAAAGTGCTCTTAATTACATTGATTTAGAAATTGAACTTTTCATTCAAACAATTAAAAAATATTTAAAAAAACAAAAACTTCCAATATCTATCAAGGATAGAAAAGAAATGTTTCCAGAATATTTTAATTAAACATATAAATACTTTTTTCTATAATTAAATAAGATGGAATTGGAAAAACAGGTTGAAGAAACTATACGAAAATATAAATTGTGTAATAAAAAGCAAAAGATTTTGGTTGCACTTTCAGGAGGGAAAGATTCTACGGTTGTTGCATATTTATTAAAAAAATTTGGTTACAATATTGAGGGAATTCATATTGATTTGAAAATTGGAAAATATAGCGAGGAATGTTTGAAAAAAGTCAAGGAACTTTGTGAAAATAACGATATTAAATTGCATTTGTATGATATGAAAAAAGAGATGGGAAGCGGTATGTGCTATATTCGTACAACGATTCAATCTAAAAATGTTAAAGGTAGGATAAAAAATTGTGCGATTTGTGGTGTTATAAAAAAATGGATATTAAATAGATATGCTCGAAAAGTAAAAGGTGTCGATATGATTGCAACAGGGCATCATCTTGACGATGAATCTCAAACTTTTTTAATGAATATATTAAAAGGTAGTCCAAAGCTTTCTGCAAACTCCGGAGCTAAAACTCAGAATATAAAAAATAAAAAATTTATTTCTCGAATTAAACCATTATATTATGTAGCTGAAAAAGATATTCGAACATATTCAAAAAAAATGAAATTACCAGTTAATTATTCGGGTTGTCCATGTGCCATTGATTCATATCGTATACAAATTCGGAAATTTATGACAGAGTTGCCTACAAAAACAAAAGAAAATTTAATTAAAAATTTTGAAATAATGAGCGATAGGATACAAAAAAATAAAGATACTAGAATGAAATATTGCGAAAACTGTGGCGAACCTGCGCGTAAAAATATTTGTAAAAAATGTGAGTTGATGGATAAGTGTTAGTACTGTTTTGTTGCAAATCTGAAATTACTATATACTAGTGTATATAAATATTTAAAAAGGGTTTTTTCTTATATATCTTATTGCATACAATAGAGTGTAATAAAAGAGGTATAGGTGTACTATATCTTGTATATAAGATGGATTGTCCGTATTGCTCAAACCCCAAATCAAAGGTAACAAATAAGCGGAATTCGCCTTCGGGAATTCGAAGACGAAGAGAGTGTCTTAAATGTAAACGTCGATATACGACATATGAAAATATCAAAGAAAGCGATTTTTACATAATAAAAAAAGATGGTCGGAGAGAATTATTTGTTAGAGAAAAACTCGAAAAAGGAGTTAACAAGGCTTTTGAAAAAAGGCCTGTGTCAAAAGAAAAAGTCGATAAGATAATAAGTCAAATCGAAGAACAATTGAGAAAAAAAGGAAAGCGAGAAATCAAGAGTTCAACAATAGGAGAAACAATAATGAAAAAAATAAAAAAATTAGATAACGTAGCATACATAAGATTTGCATCTGTTTATAGGAATTTTCAAGATATTAGTGATTTTAAAAAGGAGTTAAAAGATTTGTAAGATGGTGAAGAAATGCTTAACATTCGATAGATACTTTACCAAAGGCATTGGTGATAATTCTGTTTACGATATGTTTGAATGGAAAAAACACGACATAGAAATAAAAGATGGGGACAAACTAATTTTTTCTCAAAAAGGAGTTTCTTTTCCAAATCGATATAGTGACTTAGCTGCTAAAACTATAACTTCAAAATATTTTTTCGGAGAAATGGATACTAGCGAAAGAGAAGTTTCTCATAAAGACTTAGTTGGACGTGTCTCAGAAAAATTCATGGAATGGGGTTTGTCTCAAAAATATTTTTTATCCAAAAAAGAAGCTGAAGCCTTTAGAGATGATTTAGCCTATCTGTACCTAGATCAAAGAATGGCTAACAATTCTCCAGTTTGGTTTAATGTTGGAACTGACAAATATATATCTGAATCTCCTGATGATAAAAAAGATGGCTGGATAATAAGCGACAAGGATCAAAGAATTGAATATGAAACAGAGATGGGAATTTTGAAAAAAAATGTTAAAAAGGGTGATGCTATACCTATTCCTGCTGGAGATGGATCATTTCATCCTCAAACATCGGCTTGCTTTATTAACTCTGTTGATGATACTATGGAAAGCATTGTTGATCTTTCAAAGCGAGAAGCTTTATTGTTCAGATACGGATCTGGAACTGGAAGTAATATTTCTACATTAAGATCCTCTCGAGAAAAATTATCTGGAGGGGGAATACCTTCTGGACCTTGTGCATATTTAATTTTTTGGGATGCTAATGCTGGGATTATTAAATCTGGTGGTAAAACGAGAAGGGCTGCTAAATTTATTCGTCTAGATGTAACTCATCCCGATATAAAAGAATTTATTGAATTAAAATCTAAAGAAGAAGGTAAAATTAAAACAATGATGGCCGCTGGATACGGATATGACGAAGCTATTATTTCTGCAAATTATCAAAATACAAATATTTCTGTTGGGCTTACAGATGATTTTATGGAAGCTGTTAAAAATAATAAAAAGTGGAAAACGATTCCAATACATAATCAAAATATGGCAAGCGAAATGCCTGAATATGGTGCTGATGAGCTTTTAACCTTAATGGCCAAAACAACGTGGGCATGTGGTGATCCTGGGGCACAATATCATAATACAATAAATAAAATGAATACCTGTAAAAAATCTGGAGAAATAAAATCTTCAAATCCATGTTCAGAATATTTCTTTTTAGATAATAGTTCATGCAATTTAGCATCTATTAATTTAATGAAATTTCTTGATACGGAAAACGAAACCTTTGATATTGATTCATTCATGAAGGCAACAAGGACTACTGCAATTGCTCAAGACTTGGTTTATGATGGATCTGGATTCCCAACAAAAAAAATCGCAGAAAATTCACATAAATTCAGACCACTTGGAACTGGGTATTCAAACTTAGGTTCACTATTAATGTCACTGGGCTTACCTTATGATTCAGATGAAGCTAGAGCTACAGCGGGGGCAATAACTGCACTACTTACAAGTCAAGTATATTTAACCTCAACAGAAATGGCAGAAAAAATTGGGACATTTGAAGAATATGAAAAAAATAAAGATTCAATGATGGAAGTTATTGAGACACATGCCAATTCTCTTGATTCAATTGATAGAGATAAGATTCCAAAAGGATTAGAAAATGTTTTAGATGAAGCTAATAAAACATGGAAGAAAGTCATAAAACGAGGGAAAAAATACGGATTTAGAAATGCTCAAGCAACAGTATTAGCCCCAACTGGAACAATTAGTCTTATGATGGATTCTGCAACTTTTGGTATTGAGCCTGAGTTTGGCATGGTTAAAACTAAAAAATACGCAGGAGGAGGTATTGAAAAAATTGTAAATAAAAATGTAGAACCTACTTTGAAAAAATTAGGATATTTGCAAGATGATATTAATGAAATATTAGAATATATGCAAAAAAATGAAACAATGGAGGGTGCTCCAAGTATTAAAGATGAGCATGTGAGTATTTTTGATTGCTCTGGAAAACCAAATCATGCAAAAAGAACTATTTCATATACTGGGCACTTGGGGATGATGGCCGCTGTTCAACCTTTTTTATCTGGAGCTATTTCAAAAACTGTAAACATGCCTGAAGAAGCTACTATTGATGATATTAAACAAACTTATATTGATGCGTGGGAAATGGGACTTAAATCTGTTGCCCTTTATAGACAAAACAGTAAAGGTGCTCAGCCATTAAACTTTAAAGAAGAAGGCGATTTAGAAAAAAAAGTTGAACAAAATGGAAGAAGAAAATTACCTGCGGATAGAAAAGCGTTAACTCATAAATTTCAAATGGGAGATGTCGAAGGGTATCTTGGAATAGGATATTATCCAGAAGGAGCACCTGGGGAAATTTTTATAACAATGTCTAAGCAAGGTAGTCTACTTAAGGGAATAACTGATGCATTTGCAACCTCAATTTCGATAGGGTTACAATATGGTATTCCGATGGAAAAATATATACGAAAGATGAAAGGTCAAAAATTTGATCCTTCTGGACTTATTTTTTCAGATCCCCACCAAAATGATCCTCGAATAAAAACCGCCACTTCATTTATAGATTATATTGGTAAAAAAATAGAACTGGATATTGCAGATAATAAAGAGACCCATTCTGAAAAAAATATTAGTCCAAAAACAACTCCCCTCTTGGTAGAAACTGAAGATGAAAAAAAAATAAGATTCAAAAAAGACTATACGCAAATAGACGAAAATTGTATAAATTGTGGAAATAATTTATTTGTTACTGATCATAAGGGTTGTGAAAAATTGTGTACTTGTGGATATCATGATACTTCTGGCTGTGGAGGATAATAATAAATGATTCTTAAAATTAAAAAAATAAATCAAAAAGCAATTTTGCCTAAATATGCACATGATGGTGATGCAGGAATGGATGTTTATTCGACTGAAGATTATGATTTAAAACCTATGGAAAGAAAAGCTATTCCTACAGGTCTTGTTTTAGAGATACCAGAGGGTTATGAAATTCAAGTTAGAGCTAAATCTGGATTAGCGTTGAATTATGGCATTGCTTTACCCAATGCTCCTGGAACTATTGACTCTGGTTATCGTGGAGAATTAAAAGTCATTCTAATTAATTATTCAGATAAATCCTACGAAATTAAAACTGGTCAAAAAATTGCACAACTTGTTTTAGCAAAATATGAAAAAGCTGATATTGTTGAAATTGAAAAAATTGGGAATACTACTAGATCAGATGGTGGATTTGGAAGTACAGGTCTAAACTAGATACTCTAGTATAATCATATTTATAAAATATAGATTACTTTTTTATTAAAATGACAATAAAATATCGGGGGCAAAGTTTTACAACGGACAATGATCTTCAAGCTACTCAAATAGGATTTTGGCCTGGTATGGAAATTCAAAATAAAGAATTGAAAAAATTAGCATTTGAAGAAACTGGGAGCATGGTACTTGGTGGAGATATGATAATTTCATATGTTCAAACCTTGGTTTCTAAAAGTATGGATATAGAAAGAATAGAAGAAAATATTTTGAAAGATGCTAAAGATCCCAATAAGGGTGGGTTAAAACAAATTCTTTTTAATAAAACTGCAACGGGCATAGGAAGGGGTCACTCCTTGGGTGGATTGTCTGGAATGGCATTTGCTATTAGAGGAACTAAAATGATAGATTCTGGATTAACTGGGTTGGTTATTTCTAGATCATTGGCGACCAGTAGCCGAAGAAGAGAAACCGATGAAGGAGAGATTGTAATCCCTGAATGTTTAAAAAATAAACCTGAATTACTTAAAGAATATATGGATATGTCAAGTGAAGTTTTTGAACTCTCGGCTGAATTTAAAACAAAGTTTGGAAAACTAAATGGTATTGAAACTTTTAATAAAATTCTTTCATATAATAGTCCTGCGGATTTAATTTATATCGCCTCTTTAGACAGTATGGCTAGCTTAGCACATGAAGTTGAAAACGATTCTAAATCTGAATTTCTCCCAAAAGAGGTTCATA
Organism: Candidatus Woesearchaeota archaeon; assembly: GCA_964482665.1. Taxonomy (GTDB): domain Archaea; phylum Nanobdellota; class Nanobdellia; order Pacearchaeales; family GW2011-AR1; genus CAYZYW01. The sequence continues at coordinate 16,955 of CAYZYW010000009.1, read as the reverse complement.
AGTTAGTTGAAATGTTTCCTGACCTAACAAAGAAAGTTGGACTTGATACTATGTACAACCAGAGAATTAGAGTTCCAAGAGATAGTTATTTCCACTACCATCCATTTAAAGATCCTTCAAAACCTAATCGCGCATTAGAACTGGGATTAAAACATGATATGTCCTTAGATCCCAAAATTGATAGTCTTTGTTTTGATAACACTCTCGGATTTCAACAAAGATTAAGTGATTTAAAAAAGGTGTATGAATCTGCTAGATCGCAAAAAGGTGCTTCTGAAATATTTGAAAAATCAAAAAAAGCGATGCTTGCTCTTCGAGAATTATCTAATGAATATAATGACGCTGTTAATATTACTTTGGCGGATAGTCTTTCATGGAGAGTTTGGTCTGAACAAAAAAGACATGCCACATTGAGGCAAAATGTTGAATCTATTTATTCTGCAACAGATCGAGCATACAATGGAGTAAAAAATATTTGGCCAGAAATTAAATCTGCTTTTGAAAATAAACAGTCTGAAAAATTTGAAAAAATACTTGAAGATTTAGAAAAATTTATAAACTTTAAATCCAAATATTTATATGGCAAATAATGTTCCCGAATTAACTTCTGAAAATGTCGCTGATTTTTCTAAACAAGATGGTTTTGTATTAATTGATTTTTTTGCTGAATGGTGTGGACCTTGTGTTATGATGTCGCCAATTATAGATGAGCTTGCTGAAAAATTTGATGGAAAGATTAATTTTGGAAAAGCTAATGTTGATGAGTGCGGAGAATTTGCACAAAAGTTTCAGGTTTCATCAATTCCTAATTTTGTTTTATTTAAAGATGGTGAAAAAGTTAATCAATTCGTTGGCGGAATGAGTGCTGATGATTTTGAGAAAAAGTTGGAGAAGGAATTGTAATTCTAAAAAAAAATAAATCATAAATACTCTGCTTTAAAAATAAAATTTATTGAATCTTTTTGTTTATATTTTATCTATAAAATGAATGACCCCTTTTTGCTCGCACTTCGTAAAATCTTCTTAAACTCAAACATCGCAATTTTTTTCAAATTTTCAAATATCATTTGAAAATTTTCAGGATTCAATAAGCTCCTTCTATAAAATGAATGGCCCCGACGGGGTTCGAACCCGCGACACCTTGATTAAAAGTCAAGTGCTCTACCAGGCTGAGCTACGAAGCCATTATTAAAAATAATAAAAATTGCTTTAAAAAACTTTGGAATTATGACTCATTTTTATCTAAAAACAAACATGAACCAATGAAGTGCATTTTTGAACAAAAACCATGTTTTTTCGAAAGGTTTATAAACCATTTTTTTGTTTCTTTTGTATAATAATTACAAAGCCTAATCCATGTGTTCAGGCCGCTGGTGATTTAAAACAAGATGCATACTTTACAACCGAAACACGCAAAGATAAACGAAAAAGAAATTAAAGAATTATTAGAGAGATTAAATATTACTAAGAGCCAATTGCCAAAAATTAATTCAAGTGATTCGGCTTTATCTGAAAATTGTGAAAAAGGTGATGTTATAAAAATCGAAAGAAAAGGTGAAGAATTAAATATTTATTATCGGGTTGTTGTTTAAATGGGAAAAAACAAACATATTGTAATTCAAAAATATCTTCAAGATCATTCGTTGATTGAATCTAATATTATATCTTTTAATGAATTTATTGGCAATCGTATGCAGAAAATTGTTGATGAAATTTCTGCGTCAATAAATAATGATGATTTTGAAATTGAATTGGGAAAAATCACTGTAGGTAAACCTGAATTTATTGAATCAGATGGAAGTACGTCAAGAATTTTACCTTATGAAGCACGATTAAGAAATTTAACATATTCAGCTCCTGTAACTCTTGAAATTACCGTTAAAAAAGATGGGCAAATCGATGCCGAAGAAGTTCAAATTGGAAGAATACCTATCTTAGTAAAAAGCGAATCATGTAACACTCATGGCTTATCCAAGGATGATTTGATAAATAATTATAACGACCCTCTTGATACAGGTGGATATTTTATTGTTAATGGTAACGATAGAATAATGGTTATGGCTGAAGATCTTGCAGAAAATCAACCCTTCATTGAAACAAATGTAAAAAAAGGTTTATTCTTAAGATTATTTTCATTAAGAGGAACATATAGAATTCCAACAATAATTTCAGAAAATAAAGAAGGTATTTTTGAAACTTCATTTAGTCGATTTAAAGAAATCCCAACAGTTATTGTTCTAAAGGCTTTAGGTTTAACAAAAGAATCAGATATTGCGAAATATATTGGAATGCAAACAGACAGTGTAATTGTTAATCTTTACGAATATGCAAATATTGCAACAAAAGAAGATGCTATGATGTATATTGCAGAACAAACAAATCTTCAAGGAACAAAGGAAGAAATACTTGATAGAGTTAATCAAAGAATTGACTCATTTTTATTTCCACACATTGGACAAGCTAAAACTGATCGGATCAAAAAAGCCATTACATTGTGTAAATTGGTAAAGCAGTTTTTGATTGTAAAAAATAATCCTGATCTAAGAACAGATAAAGATCATTATGCAAATAAAAGAATTAGGCTTTCAGGTGATCTTTTATCAAACTTATTTAGAGTTAATTTGGGTATATTGATTCGAGATATTCAATACTCTTTGCAAAAAACATTAAAAAGAAGGAAATTTTTCTCGATTAGAACAATTGCAAAATCAACTTTATTTTCTCATCGTATGGAGTCCGCAATTGCTACTGGTAGTTGGACAGGTGAAAAAAGTGGTGTGACTCAAAATATGGACAAGACAAATCATCTTTCAATTCTTTCTCAATTACAGAAAGTTTCAAGTATGCTAAAAAGTGATCAAGAAAATTTTATGGCAAGAACGCTTCATCCAACTCATTATGGAAGGCTATGTCCTATTGAAACTCCTGAAGGTACAGAAATTGGATTAAGAAAAAATTTAGCTATCCTTAGTAGAGTTTCAACAAAAGTTGAATTAGATGAAGATAAGTTTTTGAAAAGCTTAGAATCAATAGGTCTTAATAAAGATGGTTTAAGTAAATCTGACATATTTTTTAATGGTAGATTTATTGGGTCGGTTGAAAGTTCAAATGAGTTTGTTAAAAATTTAAAAGAAAAAAGAAGAGATGGAGAACTTCCGTCACAAATGAATATTCGAGATGATACGAATCGTCAAATGGTTACAATTTCAACAGAAAGAGGAAGAGTATTAAGACCTTTAATCATTGTTGAAAATGGTGTTTCAAAATTAACAGATGAACATTTAATTCAATTGGAACAAAATGAATTAAAATGGAGTGATTTAATTAAAGAAAAAATTATTGAATATATTGATGCATCTGAAGAAGAAAATGCCTTGATTGCACTTAAGTCAGAAGATTTAAATTTAGAGCATAGTCATTTAGAAATTGATTCTATAGATTTATTTGGTGTTGTTACAAGTTTAGTTCCATACGGAAATCATGATCAGACTTCACGTTTAATGAGAGGAAGTAAAACACAAAAACAAGCTCTTGGTATATATTGTGCAAATTATTTATGTCGTTTAGATACGGACGTTAGCGTTCTTCAATATCCTCAAAAGCCATTGGTACGAAGTTTTATTTATGACACATTGGAAACATATCCTGCTGGTCAAAACTTAGTTGTTGCTATAATGACACATGAAGGTTACAATATGGAAGATGCATTAGTTTTCAACAAAGGTGCTTTAGATCGTGGTGTTGGAAGAAGTTTTTACTTTAGACCATATAGTGCCGTTGAAATGAATTATGCAGGTGGCTTACAAGATGAAATTTCTATCCCTGAAAAAGATACTACTGGATATAAAACAGAAAAAAGCTACTCCCAGCTTGAAGCAGACGGATTGGTTTCACCTGAACTAGAAGTTAATTCTGGAGAAGTTCTAATTGGAAAAACTTCACCTCCAAAATTTTTATCTGAAGCAAGAGAAATTTCTATTCGAACAAAAAAAGAATCAAGTGTCTCAATGAGACAAGAAGAAAAAGGTATTGTTGATCTTGTTTTTGTTACAAAGGATAAAGAAGGAAATAAACTTATTCAATTAAAAACTCGTGATCAAAGAATTCCTGAACTAGGTGACAAGTTTGCAACATCACATGGTCAAAAAGGTGTTATAGGTGCAATCGTTCCCGAAGAGGATATTCCATTTACAGCTTCAGGAATCAAACCAAATGTTATTTTCAATCCTCATGGTCTCCCAAGTCGTATGACTGTTGGATATTTGTTAGAATTATTAGCTGGAAAAGTTGCGTCATTAAGAGGAAAAGTTGTTGACGGAACTTCATTTTCAGGTGAAAGTAAAAAGAAGCTTGAATCACAATTACATGATTTAGGGTTTAGATATGATGGTAAAGAAGCTATGTATAATGGTGTTACAGGTAAAAGAATGACGTCGAAAATTTTTATTGGTAATCTTTATTATTTAAAATTAAAATATATGGTTGCGAATAAAATACACGGTAGGGCTTCTGGAAAGATTGCATTACTAACTCGGCAACCTATTGAAGGTAGATCACGAGGAGGAGCATTAAGACTAGGTGAGATGGAACAGCAAGCACTTGTTGCACATGGAGCATCATTATTATTAAAAGAACGTTATGATTCAGATAAAGTTGTTTTACATATTTGTTCAAAATGTGGATCAATTGCAATTGAAGATAATATTAGAGGAAAGACTTTCTGCCCTCAATGTAACAGCGAAGAAAATAAATCAATCGAAGTGTCATATGCCTTTAAACTTTTATTAGAAGAATTACAAGGCTTACATATAAATACAAACTTTGATTTGAAAAACAGGTACGAATAATGAGAGACCAAATAAGTAAAAAAATCGGGGCAATTAAATTTTCTTTATTTAGTCCTGAACAGATTAAAAAAATTTCATGTGCAAAAATTGTAACGCCTGAACTTTATGATATTGATGGTTATCCTGTTGATGGTGGTTTGATGGATTTAAGACTAGGTGCTGTTGATCCTGGTGTAAGATGTAGGACATGTGGTGGAAGATTAAAAGAATGTTTAGGACATCCTGGTAAAATTGATTTAGCAAGACCGGTAATGCATTTAAAATATATTCCTTTGATTGAAATGGGATTAAGAAGTTTTTGTCATCATTGTGGAAAGCTTTTATTGGATGATAAATTTTTAGAAAAACTTTCTCCAAGTGAAAGAGTAAAAAAAGCAAAAGATTCAAAAAAATGTCCTCATTGTAAAGAAGAACATCCTCGAGTTAAAATTGATAAACCAACAAGTTTTTACATTGGAAGAAAAAGATTATTTCCTACTGAAATTAGAGAATTATTAGCAAATATTCCAGACGAAGAATTGGAAAAAATTGGAGTTGATCCTAGTGGAGCTAGACCTGAGTGGGCTGTTTTGACAACACTTTTAGTTCCAGCTGTTACAGTTAGACCAAGTATTATTTTAGAATCCGGAGAAAGATCAGAAGATGATTTAACACATAAACTTTCAGATATTATCCGAGCTAATCAAAGACTTTGGGAAAATTTAAATGCAGGTGCACCCGAAGTAATCATTGAAGATCTTTGGGATTTATTGCAATTCCATATTACAACTTTCTTTGATAATAATATTGCAAGAATTCCTCCAGCAAGACATAGAAGTGGTCAACCATTAAAAACAATTACAGAAAGAATCAAAGGTAAGGAAGGACGAATCAGAAAAAATTTAGCAGGTAAAAGAGTTAATTATTCTGGACGTACAGTTATCTCACCTGATCCATCTCTAGAAATTAATGAAGTTGGCGTTCCTTTTGAAATTGCAAAATTAGTTACAGTTGCTGAAATTGCGAATGATTTGAATATGAAAAAATTAAAAAGTTTAATTAAACAAGGAGATATTTTCCCTGGTGCAAATTATATTATCAGACCTGACGGAAAGAAAAAGAAAATCTCAGAAGATTTAAAAGAAGAAATAATTAACGAACTTGAACCTGGATATATTGTTGAAAGACATTTACAAGATGGTGATATTGTTTTGTTCAATCGTCACCCAAGTTTACATCGTGGAAGCTTAATGGCTCATTTTGTAAAAGTTCTTCCTGGAAAAACCTTTAGACTACATCCTGCTGCGGCTTCACCATATAATGCAGATTTTGATGGTGATGAAATGAATATTCATTCTCCTCAAACAGAGGAGGCACGAGCAGAAGCAAAAATGCTTTTAGATGTAAAACAAAATTTAATTTCTCCTAAAAATAATACTAACTTAATTGGTTGCATTGTTGATGCAATTACGGGTAATTACTTATTGGGATTAAAAACTTTTACAAAAGACGAAGCAAATCAATTATTATACAAATCGGGTATTGATTATATTGTTGACAAAAAAACAATCTCAGGTGTTGATTTATTTTCTAAAATTTTACCTAAAATTGATTTTGAAAATGATTCCATTACAATTAAAAATGGTGAAATAAAATCAGGTGTAATTGATAAAACAACATTTGGTGATGAAGATGGGGACTTGATTAAAGAACTAGATAGGGAAACTGGAAGAGTTGAAACTTTTAAAACAATTAAAAAAGCTTTTAATTTGGGTAAAAATTTCCTTTCAGATAGAGGTATTACGACTTCAGTTGAAGATTTAGATATTAGCGATGAAGCTGTTAAAAAAAGTCGTAGCATTATTAAATTAGCTGAATCTGAAGTTGAAAAAATTATTGAATCATATAATAATAAAACAATGGATATTATTCCCGGCAAAACAGCCGAAGAATCAAGAGAAATTTATATCTTAAAAAGTTTAAACGAAGTTCGTACAAAAATTGGTGCCGTTGTTAAAAAAACTTTTCCAGATATGAACCCAGTTAACCATATGATTAAATCAGGTGGTGGTGGTAATATTTTAAACATCACACAGATGGCTGCATGTGTTGGACAACAGGCATTTATGGGTGGACGTGTTGGAATTGGATATGACGATAGAACACTTTCATTTTTCAATAAAGGTGATCTATCTCCACGATCAAGAGGATTTATTAAAAGCTCCTTTATTGATGGATTAAAGCCAGATGAATTCTTTTTTCAAGCAATTACTGGACGTGATTCCCTAATGGATACTGCTCTTAGAACCCCTAAATCCGGTTACCTATATCGACGTTTAGCAAGTGCATTGCAAGATATTCGGGCTGAATATGATGGTACGGTTAGAGATAGTGGGAGTAATATTATTCAATTTGAATATGGTAAGGATGGAGCAGATATATCAAAACTTCACTTAAAGGATTCAAAATTGGCTCCAGGTGAAGCTATTGGTTTAATTACAGCTCAATCTTTTGGTGAATCTTCAACACAAATGGTTTTGAACACTTTCCATATGGCGGGTGTTGCAGAAATGCAGGTTACAACAGGTCTCCCAAGACTTATTGAACTTTTTGATGCTCGTAAAAAACCATCTTCTCCAAAAATGGAAATTTATATGAAGAAAGAATTTGATGATGAAAAAAATGCTAGAATATTTGCTGAAAAAATTAAAGAAATAACAATTAAAGAAATTTCTTCTGAAATTAATTTAAACTTTGGTGAGAAAAAAATTGAAATAACATTGAATAAAAAAGGTCTTAAGCAAATACATATGAGTATTAAAAAAGTTGTTGAGAAACTAAATGATTTGGGATTTAATATCGAACAAAAAGGAGATATTCTTGTCTTAGATTCTTCAGATTTGGATTTTAAGGATATATATAAAATTAAAGAAAAAATTAAAAGTACAATTATTTCAGGTATTAAAAATGTTGAACAAGTTTTAGTTGTTAAAAGAGGAGCACATTATGTTGTTACAACTCTTGGAACTAATCTGAAAAAAATACTTGAATTAAAAGAAATTGATCCTGATAAATTAATCTCTAATGATATACATGAAACTGCAGGTATTTTTGGAATTGAAGTTGCCAGGCAATTAATTATTGATGAAGTTTCACAAGTTTTGAATAGTCAAGGGTTAGATATTCATATGAAACATCTTAATTTAATTTCAGATGCTATGACAAATACGGGTATAATTAAAGGTATTACGCGTATGGGGATTATTTCTCAAAAATCATCTATACTTGCTAGGGCTACTTTCGAAACTCCAGTTAAACAATTTGTAAATGCATCGATTAAGAGTGAGAAAGATTATTTACATAGTGTTATTGAAAATATTATTCTTAATCAACCGGTTCCTATTGGAACTGGACTACCTGGACTTGTGGTTGAAATAATTGGATCATTAGTTAAGAAAGAAAAAGATAAACAATTGGCTGACTCTAAAATTGTTGAAGAAACTAACAAGTAAGCATATATCTTTTGTTACAAATTCTCTAAAAATCTGCTTTTATAGCATATTTTCTAAAATCGAATTTTTACACTCACCTTCTATTTGTTAAACGCTCGCCCTTCGGGAATTTTTTTAAAAAAACATCCACGACTTGAAAGTCGTGGTTTTAAAAACAATCTGTCGACGATAAATTTATAAAACAATTTGACGAGTAATTAAGATGGGAAAAACATTTGATATGCAAGATCTTAGAAATTTGAAGCTTTTTACGAAAATTACAAAAGTTATCACAAGTCATTGTATTAAATATAATGATACTATTATTTTTGCTGTTCCTAAAATTATGATGTCAAAATCGTTAGGAAAAAATGCGGAAAACATTCAAAAAATGAAACGTATTCTTAAAAAAAGAGTTAAAATAATTCCCATGCTTAAAGGTGAAGAGAACATGAAAGCTTTTTTTACGAATATTGTTAATCCAACTGAATTTAAAGATTTGGAAGTTTTGAATGACGAAATTATCATAACCGGCGGAAGAGAAAATAAGGCTGCACTTATTGGGCGAAACAAAAGGCGACTTCTTGAGTTACAAACTATTGCACGAGATTATTACGGAAAAGGATTAAAAATTGCCTAATTCCCTTAGTAGTAAGCTTTATAATAATAAAAGTTCTTATATTTTTGGAGGTTAATTATGGTAAAAGGATATTGCGTTAAATGTAAAAAGAAAGGTCAGGATATGAAAGACCCGAAAATCACAAAGACTGCTAGAGGTGGATTTATGGCTAAAGGAGCTTGTAAGTCGTGTGGATGTAACATGTGTGCTATGATGTCTAAAGATAATGCTGAGAAAGCTATCAAGGACAATGAAGCAAAAAAAGACTACTAAAAGTTTATTAAGTTAAAATTTGTTTTATTTTTATGTTTATTAATATTATAGATTCAAGAAGGAAAATTGTTGCAGGGTGTGACAAAGAGTTAATTGGAAAAGTTTTTGAAGAAGGTGATTTTCAATTAGATGTTAAAGAGAATTTTTACAAAGGTGTTGAGGCTTCAAAAGAAGATGTTATTAAAATTTTAGAAGATATGAAAAAAGAAGATGCAACATTTAATTTAGTTGGGAATAGAATTGTTGATGCTGCAATAGAGTGTGGTGTTTTAAAAGAAGAAAACGCTGGAGAAATTGATGGTGTTAAATTTGGGTTGATTCTTATTTAAGAAACCCCTGGTTTCTTAACAACTTCCTCACGTTCTCCGGTTGGGCAACATTTCTATATGCACTCGGTGATGTCGCATTGGCCCGTCTAGCGGTCCTTTTACGTGTGCTGAATAAGTTAGACTTATTGAAAGAACGGGAAGAAGTAATTATCTCTTCTCACATAACATTAAAAATTCCCTATTTCCTTTTTTCTTTCCTCGGATTGGCGATTCAATTATTTTTAATATTTTAACATATGACTTTATTTGTTTTTTTACATCTTCTAAAACTTCGTTCAACTCTTCATCACTTGCATCGTTCATGTTTTTATCAGCTTCATAATTTGGTTTAACTAGTGAGATTATAATCCCGCTTGATTTTATATTTTTCACAGCATTTGGAATTACCTTGATTTGCTTTGTCCATCCTACATCAATTGAAAGAAAATCTACTTTTTCAGGTAATTCTATGTGAACCGCATTTGTTTGATCCAAAACTACAACGCGTTCGTCATTTTTTAAAACATAGTGTAATCTGTTTTTTGATGTTTCAACTGAATAAACTTTTGAACATTCTGTTTCTAGGATTGCTTGGACAAATCCTCCTGTTGAGCTTCCGAAATCTGCGCAGATCTTATTTGTTAAATCTATTTCAAATTTTTCTAGAGCGAATTTCAATTTTTCATGTGCTCGTGATACTGGGTGCATGAAAAAGAAAGGGTATGTGGGTTTAAAATTATTTTGAATACATAATCTTATAAATAAAAAAGTCTTGAATTAAATATGGAAAAAGATATTGGAAGAATTAAGAAAAACGATCAGTCGGATATTGTGATTCGTGTTGATGATTTTGCTGAAAAGAGAGGTCTTACAATACGAGAGTTTGTGACTTCAGATAGATATACGGGCTTTACGAAGGCTGGTGTTCGAATTTTAGCGAAAGACTTTGATAAGTTTAAGGAAATGATTAATTCTATTCCTGCTGAAGATATGAAGGATTCTGAAGTAGTTGAAGTTCCAGAAGAGCCAAAGGAAGAAGTTAAAGAAGAAGTTGAAAAAGAGAGCGAAGAAGAAAAGAAGGCTATGGAAGAAGAGCTGCCTGATTATTGATTGGAAAAGATAAAGAATTTGGTTATTAGATATTTTTAAAAAAGTATAATATCAAAAAATTTATTAATGGAAAGATCTTTATGAATTTATGTTTAAAAAGAAGGAAAAAATAGAAATTATATTTGTCTTTATCTACTTAATTGAACAAATAGCATTAGTGTCACTTTATATTTTTTCACCAAAACTATTACCCCTTTGGATTGGAAGTTTTCCTGCTATTTTTCTAACAACAATCGCTGTTGAGAAAGTATTTATGAAAGATGGCTTTAAAGAAGAAAGGGAATATCTAGAAAGCAAACTAAAGGATGGAGAATATGATAAAAAGAATCTTAAAAACTTTAATGTATTCAAGGAAGAAATTAAAAGAAATGAATTTTTCCATGGAATTAAAAAATGAACTCGAAATTAAATAATAAAAAAATTGTACTATTTGTAGATAATGGCATTGATAACTATAGAAAAAAAGACAACATTCATATAGAAAAAATGCTTAAAGTTTATCTAGAGAATGATGGGTTTTTTGTATTAGGAGATAAAAATAATAAGACTCTTGGTTATTTGGATATCTTAGACTTATTTCAATTAAGAAAAATTCTAGAGGGTTTAAAAAAGGGGAATATAAATTTAAAAGAAACTATCAAAGACTTACTTAATAAAAATTTAATAACATTTAGGATCAATTTTATTGATTCTAATGAAAAATTAATAGATGTTACAAAAAAGTTGGATAATTCTGAACAAACTTATTTTCCCGTTATAAAAAATAATATTCTAATTGGAAGAGTGAGCAAAAGAATACTTAGAGAAAAAATAAAAGATCTATATTAAACAAAACCACTTTCCCAAACTTTCTTGTTTTTTCCCATCAATTACTTCTTTAATGTTTATATCAAAATTTTGAAAAATATTTTCAACGGCCGGCAAGATTTGCCTATCTAAATAATATATTATATCATATTTACCCTTCTCATCTGGAAGCTTAACTTTATCTCGAACCAGCTTGCTTTTGCCCGGAATTTCAGCTAAATAATATTCAACTAAATTTCCTGCTGATACTGGCATTTCTAATTCCTTCATTCTTCGTGCGGCAACGACATGAGGAGAAATTGCTTTATATTCGGACAATGGTTTTTTCAGTTGCGTTTTAATTATTAAATCTTTTAAGTCAACCTCTCGCGTTTTTATTTTCTTAACTATTTTTTTAACATATTCCAATGCTTTTTTTTCATCTCCATTTTTTAAAATTAATTCAATAATTTTCCTCTGTAATTTTCTTGACAAAATACACCAATCTCTTCGAACAGTTTCAAAGCCACGTATTTTTATTTTATCGTTTTCATCAAGTAGTGCATACTTCTTTTTTGCACCCGCTGTTCCTTTTCGCGTTGTTACAAACAAACCTCTCTTAAAAAAACCCTCAAGCTCCAATTTCATAACGCCCGGCAAATCTGAATTTAAATCTTTCAAATGTTTCATAACTTCTGTTTTTGATTTTTCCTCCATTGTGAAAGCAACTGAATCAGTATCTCCTGCAATAACATTAAAACCATTCTCTTGCGTTTTTCGTATAACTTCCTGATCGAACTCTCGAACGAAAGCCAAAATTGAAGCTGATGTTTCTAATGAATAATATCTCGCTCCAAAAAATCCTATGTATCCGTGCGCTGAAGCTGACAAAACTTTAAACGCATTGCTTCGCGCCAATGTTATTGGATTTTTATTTTTCAAGTATTCAGCTTTAAACTTTCTTCGCTTTTCAAAAAGTTCTTTTAATAAAATTGGGAAAAATCCTGGCTCTTTTGAAAAATAAAACTTTGTTTTTTTGCCTTGCAGTTCTAATTCTGGAGATTCATACGAATCCCTTTCTTTTTTATCAAGCAATGTCGACTTTGAAAGATTCATTGAAATAATTATACTTGTGTGCATTGATGTAAAATCAAACATTGCAATTTTTTCATAAAGTCCCGGTTTTGGCTGAAAAACAAAAGCACCCTCAACTCCTCCGCTTTGCTTCCGTTCTGAAATTTCATTATAAGATGGTCTTCGTTCAGGAATTTCATCAAACTTTTTCAAGTTATGCAAAATAAAATTATCCATATATTTTGATAAACCATTTCTTGAAACATCGAAAATTGGTTCATGAATTAATTTTACAAACTCAATCATGTCTGGCCAAAACTTTTCAAATAAATTTAAAACTAAAACTGAATCTTGTAAATTATATTCATAGTATTTATTCCAATCTTCTTCTTTTATTTTTGATGAATGCTTAAATTCGAATTTTATTTTTTTATCATCTAAAAATTCTTTTGCAACTTCGTTTAATGTTAAAGTTTCAGATTTCATATATTGTGAATAAGCTGTTCGTATAAATCTTAAAATATCAATATGAGTTATTCCTTTTATTTTTCCTGTTAAGTTTGCACCTCGAGAAAACCTTGGCTGACTTCCATCTAATCCTAATGGTATTTTAACTCTTAATTTTTTTGCTCTTGCTTGAATGTACGGCAAATCGAAACCATCTGAATAATAACCTGTTAAAAAATCAGGTGAGAACTTTTTAACCTCTTTAACAAATATCTCTAAAAGTTCAGCTTCATCTTCGACATAGTGAACATAATCTGGTTTTTTTGATTTTGTTTTTTTCCATGTTATTACTTTTTTGAAATTTTCTCCAACTAGTGAAATCATTAAAATTTCGCCTTCACCAATTTTCAATTCATCTGTTTCAATATCATACGCTAAAATTTTTGGTTTAAATTTTTTATCGTCAATTTCTTTAAATGAATCTAATTTCAAACAATGATCAACTTCTAAATGCATTCCAATTTCTCCAAAGTCTTGAGAATTATCTAAAACTTCGCCTGAAATTTCATACCATTTTAATGGGTTTAAATTTTTTTCAATAATATAATGTGTTACATATCCTAAATCATATCCTCTTCGTTTTTCAATTTCTTCGAAACCCAGTTCGCTTGTTATGCTGTGTAAATCTTTGTAATTTGTCGCAAATATTTTTAATGCTTTGACTTTTTTTCCTAATGATTTTTTTTCGTGAACTTCAATTTTTTCTATTCTTGTTATTCTTGTTTTTAGCTCTACTTTTATTTTTTTTATTACTTTTATTACTTTTTTTAATTGTGATTCTTTTATTTTTGGCTTTAAAATTGCCCAAAGATAAACTGGACATGAATCTATAACACAAATTCTTTTTCCTTCTGAATTTCTTCCTGTGATTCTTGCATAATTTTTTCCTCTGAAGTCGAAATAATCGTAATCGATCGGAATGAAATCGGTTTTCATTAAACTGGTTGGGAATTAAGATTGATAAAGTTTTGTAAATATTTATAAATTTGATTTAATTTAATTATCAATGGCATTAGTTATTAAATCAAACATTCGAAAAGTTGTTAAAGAATTAGATCGGGAAAATTCGATTTCAAGTGTTGCTGATGAAGTTGAATTGGCTTTAGATCGAAAGGTTGAAGAAATTTTAAGGGATGCGATTAAAAGAGCCAAAGAAAATAAAAGGCGAACTATTCAAGCTAGAGATTTGTGAAAAGATAATTTTATAAAACGAATCTTTCTTTTGAAGATATGACTTCAGGAAATTCAATAGAGAAAATTGTAAAAAAATCATTAGCTTCAAATATTGGTAAATCTGCTATAGGTATTGGACTGGGACTGGTAGGATTTGCTGGAAATGCTATTGCCAATCAAACTTTAATAAATTGCGAAACAGGGCAATTGCCATGTCAAAAAATTTGTAGTTTGGAAAATGGAACAAAGACATATGAAAAATCGTGCCAATATATTTTAAGACCTGAATATGACTTAAACGGGGACGGAAAAATTACATTGAAAGAATATATAGATGGAAGATTGATTGATGTGCTTGATAAATCAAAATTCTTTATAGGCAGAGATAAGGGATTATTTATTGCTGATTTTGTTAAAAATAAACCATATGAAGTAGATATAGGGAAGAAATTTTCAAAAGAATTCTGGGAGAAACCTGAAACTACTAAGCTTCATCCATACCTATCATTATCAGGGGAGTATGCTCAAGAATGTAAAACTGGGAAAATATCTTTTGTTTTTAATTTTAAATCTATGACTAAATATAATAATAAAAGACAAGATCTTAGAAATGACGAAATTAATGGTGTTCGGTGGGCTATGAAAAAATTAGTAAAAAAAGGATATGATCCATTTAGTGTTTATCGAAACGCTAAGAAAGCATGGGGGAATAAATGATCTTAATCACTGTTAAACGTTTTTTCTGCAATAAAAAGTACAACTAAAAGAAAAAATAGATAGAATTTTACAGATATAAAATGTAAATAATTTAGAACTTTTATTTTACCTGTTAATATTGAGATATTCCAAAACATTTAAATAGTATTATGAATACCTATTCATAAGTGAAATTCTTAGAATTTCATCTCGTCCAAAATTAAAATTTTGGACCTAATTAAACATGGAGAGAAAATGAAAATGCCAAACAAAGATGGAACAGGACCTAACGGAAAAGGGCCAAAAACCGGAAGACAAGAAGGTAATTGCGAAGGTGCAGAACCTATTGTTCGAGGAAATGGTCGTGGATGTCGGGGCCAAGGAAAAAGAAATGGTCGTGGATGCAACTAGATATAATGCCCAGACCATGTAAACAGAGAAGAGTTAGTGGCAAACCTAGCTCTTTCTACTTCAAACCAGCGGGAATAAAAATGATGATACTAGAAGAATCTGTGTTAAACATTTCAGAATTTGAAGCTATGCGATTAATTGATTTTAAAGAAATTTCACAAAAAAAAGCTGCAAAACAAATGCAAATATCACAACCAACACTCTCCAGAATATTAAAAACCGGTAGAAAAAAAATTTCAGATGCAATAATAAATGGGAAAGCAATAAAAATTAAAAATGAATAAAGAAAAAACAGAAAATGAAAAGAATTCAATAAAAAAATCTATGTTAAAATCTGCTAAAGGATTATGGATGGCTCTTCCGATGATACTTGGAACAATTTTACTAATTAGTTTGATTTCCGCTATTGTTCCAAAAGAATTTTACACTTCTATATTTAGTAAAAATTCTTTTCTGAATTCTTTTGTTGGTGCATCAATTGGAAGTATTTCTGCTGGAAATCCTATCACTAGTTATATTTTTGGTGGGGAAATGTTAAATCAAGGCATTGGGTTAATTGCCGTAACTGCATTTATTGTTTCATGGGTAACTGTAGGATTGATACAATTTCCTGCTGAATCTACAATACTTGGGAAGAAATTTGCTCTGTTAAGAAACGTTGTAGCTTTTATTTTTTCAATAATCGTAGCAATATTAACCGTTTTAATTTTAGGGGTAATGATATGAACTTTAAAAATAAACTAAAAGATATTTCTGGCTCTTGGTATTTTTTGGGATTAATTGTAATTATATATATATTCCTTTCAATATTTAATCAAGAAATATACTCAAATAGTTTTATTTTTTTTAACGAAATTATACTTAAGATTATTCCAATTTTTATTCTTATTTTTGTTTTAATGAGCTTTGTTAATTATTTTATAACCCCGAAGCTTATATTAAAACACCTTAAAAAAAGGGGTGCTAAAAAATGGATTTTTGTAATTCTTGGTGGAATCTTATCTTCTGGTCCAATATATATGTGGTATCCACTTTTATCTGATTTAAGAAGTAAAGGTTTGGATTATGGATTTATTGCTTGTTTTTTATACAATCGTGCTATTAAAATTCCGTTATTGCCTTTGGCTATAATTTATTTCAGCTGGCAATATATCTTGATACTTACACTTGTTATGATGGGTGTTTCCGTTATTCAAGGACTTCTATTAAATAAATTAATGGAGGTAAATAAATGAAAATTGCTGTAGCATCTGAAGGAAAAAATTTAGATTCAGAAATAAGTTTGCGTGGCGGAAGGGCACCATATTATCTTATTTTTGAAAATAAAAATCTTGTAGAAACTATAAAAAATCCGTTCGCAACTGGTAGTGGTGGTGCTGGTTTTTCTATAGCACACATGTTGTCTGATAAAAAAGTTAATTTAGTAATAACTGGAAAAATTGGTGACAATATGAAGTCTGCACTAAAAGAAAAAAACATAGAATCAAAAGAAGACTTTGACAAAAAAGTCAATGAAGTTATTTAAAATGGTAAATTAATTTTACATTAAATTTTTAAACGTTAAACGTTTGTTAATCTGAATGGATATGCTTATGAAAAAATTAATTATTTTTCTAACCTTTTTAATCCTAATAATCGTTCTTGTTTTAAGTGGATGTGCTAGACAGAATAAAATAAAAAA
>CAYZYW010000008.1:0-28418 GCA_964482665.1 Candidatus Woesearchaeota archaeon | reverse complement strand
CATTAAAATTAGAATGTTGGAATCATCTCCCCGAAGAGAGTATTTTTAATTTTTATCGAATGTTATCTAAGAAAAAGTTTGAATTGTATGATTCTGGAATAATGAAATTAAATGAAGTACCTGATTCAATAAAATTAAATGAAAAACAAAAGATCCAGAGATTACTTTCCGAAAAGGGGGGAGTTCATAAGGATGAAAAACAAATCAAACATTTCTTAGATAATTTAGAATATCCGATTTATTATTTAGACTTTGAAACCATTAATCCTGCAATTCCGAAGTATGATGGAATGAAACCATACCAGAGGATTCCTTTTCAGTTTAGTTTGCATATTCAACAAGAACAAGGGGGTGAATGTGAACACATCTCATTTTTGGCAGAAGGCACAAGTGATCCTCGGCCTAAGTTTATACAAGCACTTAAAGACAATTTGGGGGATGTAGGGAGTGTTTTGGTATATAATCAAGGATTTGAGAAAGGGGTACTGAATGAGTGTTCAGATGCCTTCCCTGAGTTTAAAGAATGGTATGTAGGGAATATTTTGCCAAGAATAAAAGATCTTTGGGACGTGTTTAGAAATTTCTGGTATTATGATCCAAAACAAAAAGGAAGTGCTTCAATAAAATATGTTTTGCCTGTTCTGAGTGATTTGAAATATGATGATCTTGACATAAAGAATGGAATTTTGGCAAGTTTAGAATATGAAAGGGTGACGTATGGAGACGTTGAAGAGGCAGAAAGATTAAAAGTGAGAAAAGCATTAGAAAAGTATTGCGAGCTCGATACACTTGCAGAGGTTGAAATTATAAGGAGTTTAATCAAAATAAGTTAAATGGAAAAGAAAACAGAAAAAGAATTATTGCAAGAAGTTGAAAATTTAAAGGCACAAGTTCAAAAATTAAAAAGTAGAAAAAAATATGGTCTTGTTTGGGATACGGAAAAAGAACCAGAGAAAGTAGTTTTGAATTGTAGAAAAAAATTACCTATCTTGGTAGAAAATAAAAGGAAAAAAATTAAAGGGAAAGAAAATGAGCCAACAAATCTTTTAATTGAAGGGGATAATTATCATTCTCTTTCTGTCTTGAATTATACTCATAAAGGGAAAATTGATGTGATTTATATTGATCCCCCTTACAATACAGGAAATAATGATTTTAAATATAATGACACATTTGTAGAGAAAGATAGCCCTTATAGGCATAGCAAATGGCTTAATTTTATTGAAAAAAGATTAAAATTAGCAAAATCTTTACTTTCATTAAAAGGAGTTATCTTTATTTCAATTGATGATAATGAAGTCGCCCAATTAAAAATTTTATGTGATGAGATTTTTGGAGAAAAAAATTTTATGACAATTCTCCCAAGGTTAATTAAGAAAGGGGGAAAATCTTCAGACAATATATCCCTCAATCATGATTATGTTTTAGTCTATTCAAAAAGTGAATTTTCTAAATTAAATAAATTAGAACATACAGATTCAAATTTTAAACATAAAGATGAATTTTTTGAAGAGAGAGGTTTTTATAAATTGAATCAAACGCTTGATTATGATTCAATCCAATATTCTTCATCATTAGATTATGAAATAAAATTAGAGGGAGAAAGTATTCTTCCCGGAGGCGTTTCTAAAAAAGAAATGGAAAAAAGGAAAGAAGAAAATCCTGCAAGGGATTTCTGTTGGAGGTGGTCTAAAAAACTATTTGAATTTGGGTTAAAAGAAGGATTCATAGTATTAAAGAAATATAAAAATAAATCTCCAAGGATATACACCAAAACCTATCAGAATGCAACTATTTCGAAAAATCAAGGACGCAATTATTTTGTTGAAATTACTCCAAGATCAAAACCAATTTCCTCAATAGCATTTATAGAAAACGCTTATTCCAATGATTCTGCAAAAAAAGAATTAAAAAGCATTTTTGGGAAAGTTGTATTTGATTATCCTAAACCCTCAACTCTTATTAAAGATTTATTAAGTTTGTCTACAAAAAAAGATTCTCTTATTTTGGATTTTATGGCTGGATCTGGAACGACAGGCCATGCAGTGATGGAATTAAACAAAGATGGTCTGAAAAGAAAATTTATTCTTTGCACAAATAATGAAGAAAATATTTGTTCAGATATTTGTCATACAAGGTTGCATAAATTAGGGATAAAAACAAGATATTATAAAACGGATTTTGTTGAAACAGAAAATCTTGATAATGCAACTGATCAGGATAAAATTAATTTAACACACAAAACAGGCGAAATGATTGCAATAAAAGAAGAAACTTTTGATGAAATTGAAAAAGATAACTGGTGGCAGATATTTTCAAATGGAAATAAATTAACTGCAATTTATTTTAAAGAAGATAAAATCAAATTACAAAAATTAATTGAAAAATTGGACAAAATAAATAAGAAGGTAAATCTTTATATTTTTAGTTGGGGGAAGAATGAATATGCCAATGAGTTTGGAGAATACAAAAACATAAAAGTTAAAGATATCCCTGAACCATTAATTGATGTATATAAAGAGGTATCAAGACTATGAACATAAAATTAAAACCCTTTCAAGAAAAAGCCATTGAAAAGTTAAGAGAGCAATTTCTTAATCTTTGGAAATCTGGAAATAGAAAAACTGAATTGATTTTTAAATCTCCAACTGGATCTGGTAAGACAATTGTTATGGCACAATTTTTAAGGGATTTAACTGGAGATCCTCAATTTGATGCAGATAAATGTTTTCTTTGGTTTAGTTTTAATGAACCCTCTTACCTTCAAAGTAAAAATAAACTTTTTGATTATTATGGTGGTGCATCCGAATTAAATTTAATTGATTTGAATGATCTGGCCAATAAAAATAAACTTGAAAAGAATAATGTTTTCTTCATTAATTGGCAAAAATTAAAATCTTCAACAAAAGAAGGGAGAACATTGAGAAAACCAACAGAACACACAGAAGGAGATGATGGAAAATTTGATGAATTGATAAAAAAAACTCAAAAAGAGAATAGAGAAATTGTGTTAATAGTTGATGAGGCACATAGAGATACAGATACAACTCTTGCAGATGAATTGATTGATTTGATAGATCCAAAAATAATTTTAAAGATAACAGCAACACCAAAGAATATCCCAAATGCTCTTGAATTGGAAATGAAAACAAAGGGCTTTGTTAATGTAACCCGGGAGGATGTTATCGAATCAGAATTAATCAAAGAGAAAATAATAACTCAAACAAAAGAAGATTTAGAAAATGTAAAGAAAAAGGAAATTGATCAAGATATTTTACTTTTAGATTTGGCATATAATAAAAGAGAAGAATTATTAAAAAAATATAAAAAATTAAACTTAGATATAAATCCCTTAGTTTTAATTCAATTACCTAATGATGATATTTCAACAAAAGAAACATTAAATCAAACAAAAATGGATTTGGTTAAAAATTATTTAAGAGAAAAAGGGATTCCAGATCATAAAGTTGCCATTTGGCTTTCTGGAAAAAAAGAGAATTTGGAAGAGATTGAAGAAAATAATTCAGAAGTGGATTTTTTAATTTTTAAGCAAGCAGCAGCAACAGGATGGGATTGTCCAAGAGCTTCAGTACTTGTGATGTTTCGGGAAATTAGGAATCCTGTCTTTCACACACAAACTATTGGAAGGGTTTTGAGAATGCCTGAAGCAAAATATTATTCAGAACAAGAATTGAATAAAGCATATCTTTATACAAATTATGAGAGAAATCAAGTGAAAGAAAATTGGGGAAAATTAGGAATAAACAAACCATTTATTTTCAAAAGCAAAAGAAAAGAAAATATTTCTCCCATAAAATTAAATTCCACTTTTATGAGTAGGCCAGATTATAATGATTTGGGGGATACTTTTCAAAATACCTTTGAAAAAATAGCAAATAGATCTTTTGGAATAAAAAATGGAGATCATCCAGATGAATCCAAAAAGAAATTAGAGCAAAAAGGATTGTCTTTTGATTCATTACATATAGAAAACAAATTAATTATTGATGCGGAGATTGACAATTTTGATAATTTTATTCAAGAATTAGCAGATCATGGAACTGATTTAAATAAAGAAACTTCCAAAAATGATTTAATAAGAATGTATAATATGTTATGTTTTGATATAATTGCAAAACAAGAAGATGAACATAGAAGATTTGCACCAGTGAGATCATGGGGAAAATTGAAAACTGCATTAAATGTTTGGATTGAAAAAATTTCTAAAGAAAAAAGAGATAATTACTACAAATTGATTATTAAGGATTTATTAAAAGAAGATAGTGAATTAAGAAAGATAATTGCAGATGCTCTCTTGGAATATAGGCCAATTAGGGAAAGTGAAGTGGACAAAAAAGCATCAAGATCAAAATCTGTTGTTTTATTGGAATTGCCAAATGAAATATTAGAATATAATGAGGATTCTGAAGAAATAAAAGAAGATGTAAATAAGTGTTCTATGAAACCATTTTATTTGATGAAAGAATATAAAGGAAAAATTAATGAAACAAAATTTATGAAATATCTTGATAGAAAAAGTAGTATTGAGTGGTGGCATAAAAATGGAGATGAAGGAAGTGATCACTTTGCTATTCCTTACTTTGATCAAGAAAAGCATAGGGAAAGATTATTTTATCCGGATTGGATAATTAAGTTAAAAAATGAAAAGATTTTGATTGTGGATACAAAAAAGGGAGAAACAGCAAGTTCCAATGAAACTAAATTCAAGGCAGAAGCACTTCAAGAATGGATTAAAGAGCAAAAGAATAAAAATCTTATTGGGGGAATTGTTGTGGAATTTTCAAATATCTGGAAAATAAATTCAAATAAAAAATATGTTTATGAAAATTCAGGTAAAGAATTTGAATATCTCGATAAATTATTTTAAATATAATTTTTAAATAAATTAAAAAAATAATGCCCAAAAATCAATTTTTATTTTTCCAATCTTCTCCATTCAATGCTTTTAATTGAAGTTTCTTAATCATTTTTTCTTTATCTTCTTCTTTCAACTTTTTAACATTAGCAGTGCTTTTATTTGCAGAATTAATGAATAGAGCTCCAACAATAATCATAATTAATCCCATAATCCAATATATGAACATAAAAACTATTCCAAGGAGAAGTAGGCTTGTCCCAGATAATAAAGATATTCCTGCAGAAACAATTATTGATTTTTTTACTGGTTGTTTTTTTATAATTTCTTCAGCATGCTCTTCTATCTCTAATTTTTGTTTATCGGTAAGGTTATCTTTCATGATTTTGTAAAGATTTTGTATTTTTTAAGAGTTATGCTTATGTTACGCTAATGTCACCAGTTGTTTTTAATAATTGTTACGCTTCTGTTACGTGATAAGTAAAGAATTAAAATTAGAAATATTCCTAAAGAAAGGAGAATTGAGAAAAGAAGTGTGGAAAGTATTAGATAAAGCTAAAACTGCAACAGAAATTGCAAAGGAATTGAGTAAGCATAGGAGTGCAATAAGTAGAGTTTTGTTAGATATGGAAAAAGAAGGATTAATCACTTGTGTCAATCCCCAAGATAAGAGTTTTAGACATTATATTAAGAGATAATTATAAATATATAATCCTCGTAGTTTTTTTATGGTTAAAGAAAAAAATAAAACTCCTTTAAAGAGATTGAGCCCAACAGAAAAATGGGAAGATGGAGATAAGGTAAGTTCAGCGGCATTATTTGAAACTTCAAAAGGGAAACAAGGTATTTCTGTAAGATTAGGAAAAAGAACTGGAAATTATGAACAATATGGAAAAAGTATTTGGATAGATGAAGATTTGAACTTTTCTTCGTGGTTGAACTGGTTCTTAAAAACTGTGAAAAAATCTTATTTTAAATTATTTGGGAAATCTTTAACTTTAGATGGAGAAATAGAATCTTATAAATCTAAGAAGGAAGAGTTAACAAACCAATTGGCAAATTTGCAAATAAAATTAAAAATAGCTGAAAAAAAAGAACAAGAACATAGAAAAATTTTGGAATTAGCAAAAGAAACAAAAGGAAATTATCAAAGAAATTTTAATAAAATTTATGCAGAGTTTATTGAACTTATTAATAAAAGTTTAGAAGAAAATAAAGGGAAAGAAGAAGAAATTAAAAGAAAAATAGAATCTGAACCTTGGTTGTTGGGATTGGAATGTTTTGTTGGGGCAAAAAATGAAGGGGTTGATAAACAAACCGAAATTGATTTGCACATTAAAACAAAATACAATAAAGATTTTATTTTTGAAATAAAAAGTCCAAATAAGAAACCTTTTGTGAGGAAAGATGGAAATAAAAAAAGAAGATATGTAATCTCCCCAGATTTATCCGAAGCATTAAGCGAAATAATTGTTTATCTGAGAAAAACAGATATTTATAGTGATAAAACAAGCGAAGGAGTTTATGGAATCCAAAAAGCAGAAGGAATTATTTTAATGGGTGCAAAATTGGAAGAAGAGGAAAAAAGAATATTGAAAGAGATTAATTTTCATTTATATCCCCATATACACATTATAACTTATGATGAATTAGAACACAGAATTAAAAGAGAACTGGAAATGTTAAATTCTGTTTTAAATGAAGATAAAAAAAATTAATTTGATTTTATACCTGGGTTTTATAAAGATAGAACCTTATTAAGATTTATGAAAAAGAGGTTGAATGTTATGGACTTATTCTGTGGAGCTGGAGGGTTAAGTGAAGGATTTAAAGAAGCAGGTTTTACGAGCATTTTGGGTATAGATCATGACAAAGATGCCTTAGAAACTTTTGCGGAAAACCATAAAGAAGCAAAAACCATTTGCGGAGACATATCTGATATCTCTAAACAAGAAATTCTTAATAAAATAGGAAATCAAAATGTGGACTTGGTGATTGGAGGACCACCTTGCCAAGGATTTTCAATGGCGGGTAGAAGAAACCCAAAAGATCCAAGAAATAAACTTGTTCAAGAATTTTTAAGAATTGTAAAAGACTTTCAACCTAAATTTTTTGTAATTGAAAATGTTCAGGGATTTAGGACAATGACAGATAAAAAGGGAAAATTGGTGTTGGACATAGTAAAAGAATTGGCAAAAGAAAGTGGATATTATGTAGAAGCTCATTTCTTAAATTCAAAAGATTATAGTGTTGCTCAAAAAAGAAAAAGAATGTTTTTGATTGGATCAAAAAAGAAAAACATAAAATATGATATTAAAAAAACAAAAGAAGTTGTTGTTGGAAATTTGATTTTACCCAAAGAGAACATAGAAAAAACTTATTTTTATTCTCAAAAATTAATTGATGGATTTATTAGGAGAGGAAAAAGGAATAAAAAATTGAAAAGGGGTTTTGGTTGGCAATTCTTAAATATGGATGATCAATCCTACACTATTTCGGCAAGATATTATAAAGACGGATGTGAAGCACTTGTAAAATATGATGAAAAGTTTAAACCGGGTTCAATAAGAAAATTAACAGAAAAAGAGTGTGCAAGAATCCAATCTTTTCCAAATAAATATAAATTTGTAAGTGGAAAAATTAAAACTTATAAACAAATAGGAAATGCTGTGCCTCCAAAAATGGCAAAGGCGGTAGCAAAATCTATTTATAATCTATTTCTCTAATTTTTTTATGAATGAAACAGGTAAAGACATATTTCGTCCAAGAGCAAGAATTATCAAAACAATTGGAGAAGAGTTAATTAGTAATGATTTTGTTGCAATAACAGAATTAATAAAAAATAGTTATGATGCAGATGCTTCTAAAGTTGAGATTGAATTTCAAGGAAATATAGAAAAAGGTGAAGGAAAAATAATCATTAAAGATGATGGTTTTGGAATGAATTTGGAAATTCTTCAAAAAGGTTGGATGGAACCAGCAACAATTTTAAAAAAAGGAAAAGTAAAAAGTAAAAAAGGAAGAAGGATCTTGGGGGAAAAAGGTGTTGGGAGATTTGCCTCTTCAAAAATATCAAAACAATTAAAAATTATCTCTCGAAAAAAAGGAGAAGATGAAATAATGGGATATTTTGATTGGACTCAATTTAATGAAGAGGAAAAGTACTTGGATGAAATTTTTTGTAATTGGGAATTAAATAAAAAGAATATTTTTATCAAAGATCAGGGAACAATCTTAGAACTTGAAGATTTAAACTCCGAATGGAATGCATCAAAGCTTTCAGATCTAAAAGCTACTTTATCCAGATTAATCAATCCAATAATCCCAATTAAAGATTTTAAAATTTTTCTTAAACTTCCAGAAAGGTTTAAAAAATTACAAGGAGAAATATGCCCTCCAGATTCATTAAATTATCCTACCTATTCGATAAAAGGAAAAATGGATAAAGAAGGAAATTTAAGTGTGATTTACAAAGGTTCAGATAATAATGAAGAACAATTTAATAAAAAAGTTTCTGTAGGATATGGGGAATTTCCAACCTGTGGAGAATTTCAATTTGAATTTCGTGTTTGGGATAGAGATATTGAAGCCATGAAAGAGTGGGCTGCAAAACTTGGAACAAATTTAAGCAATATAAGAAAAGATTTAGATACTGCTGCTGGAGTTAGTATTTATCGGGATAGTTTTAGAGTATATCCATATGGAGATCCAAGTTTAGATTGGATCAGATTAGATATGAGGCGTGTTCAGAACCCTACCATGAGATTAAGTAACAATCAAGTTGTGGGATATGCTTTAATCAGCATGGAAGATAACCCAGAACTAAAAGATCAAAGTAGTAGGCAAGGTATTGTTGAGGGAAAACCTTTTGAAGATTTAAAATTAACCCTAAAAAGCATTTTATCAGAATTAGAATCAAGAAGATTTAAGGAAAGAAGATCTGAAAAGAAAATACTCTCTCAACAACCAAACCTATTTTCAGATATGAATATAGACCCAGTAATAGAACTTGTTCAAAGAAAACTTGGTAAAGATCCTGAAGCCATAGTTACCTTGTCAAAAACTAAGGAGAAAATAGAGGAGAATATAAAGAGAGTTCAAGAGGTTTTATCAAGATATAGACGTTTATCCACCCTTGGGCAATTAATTGATTCGGTTTTGCATGATGGAAATTCTTATCTTTCTAAAACAAAAAATGAAATAGAAATAATAGAGAGAGAATTAAGAAAAGATAATCTCGATATAGAAAAATTAAAAAAAAGTTTTGCTTTAATTAAAGTTGAGAGAGAAGCCATCTCCAATCTTTTTGTGAGATTGGAACCTTTTAGTGGAAGAAGGACTAAAATCAAAAGAAAAGTAATTTTAGAAGAGTCAATAAAAAATGTTTTTGATCTTTTTGATAAAGAAATAAAAAAACAACAAGTTATAATTGATCTCCCTTCAACAAAAACTGAATTAAAAATAAATGATCAAGATTTTCAGGCAATTATTCTAAATTTATTGGATAATAGTTTGTATTGGTTACAAGGTGAGAAAGAAATTTTAGAGAAGAAAATTTCAATTAGATTCAATGTTGATGAAAACAAACTGAATATTTATTTTTCAGATAATGGTCCGGGAATAAAAGGGGAAGATATCCCTTATATTTTTGACCCTTATTTTAGTAGAAAACCAGAAGGTATAGGATTGGGATTAACAATAGTGGGCGAATTATGTTCTGAAATGGGAGGAATGTTAGAATTGGTAAAAGATGAAGAAGATAATTTTTCAACACAGTTTAGAATAACATTTATTTTGAAAAATGACAATTAAAATTTTGATGATTGATGATGAAGAAGACCAACGTAGGGCCATCAAAGAGATTTTGGAAAAAGATACTTTCCCGAATGAAGAAATAATTGTAGAAACCAAAGAATTTTTCAATCCTGAAGATCTTAAATGGTTATCAGAATCAGATTATGATATTATGATTTTAGATCTTTTTGATAAAGAAAAAAAAGAATATTTGGGAGAATCAATTCTAAAAGCCATACAAAAAAATGTGTTTATTCCAATTATTTTTTATACTGGATACACATCTGAAGTTAAAGAAAAAGAATCAGAAATAATAAAAATTGTTCCAAAAACTAAGGGTTACGAAGGAATAAAAAAAGCAATTGATGAAATATTAGATTCAAATATTCCATTAATCAAGAAAAAAATTTCTTTTTATATAAAAGATAAATTTAGGGAATATATGTGGGATTTTGTACATAAAGATTGGGACAAAATTAAACCTTATTTGGATGAGAACTCTTCAAGTTATTTATTGACAAAAAGATTGACACATGCATTATCAGAAAGATATATCATGGAAATTTTGAATGAAACCGATAATTCATTTCTTGAAAAAAAACACCCTTTAGAAATGTATATTTATCCTCCTTTGAGTAAAGAAATAAGCTTCGGAGATATAATTAAAAAAGAAGATAAAAATTATTTGGTTTTAACCCCTTCATGCAATTTTGAATTGAGAAATGGTTGTAGAAAAGCAGACTATGTCTTACTCGTAGAAATAGTTCCTTTAAAGAATTTTGATGCATACAAGGAATATAAAAAGGATCCAACTAAAAAAGATAAATTAAAATCATTTATAGAAAATCATAAAGGTGGAGATAGGTATTACTTTCTTCCAGAGACTTGGTTCTTGGAAAATAGTCTCATAGATTTCCAAAAGACAAACCACATAACTTTTGAGGATTTGGAAGCTTTTGAAAAAATTTCAGAGTTAGATCCCTTACATGTAAGTTCAATCCTTTCTACCTTCATAAGATATTACAATCATGTCGGAACAAGAGATTTAGATGCAGATAAAATTATAGATAAGATATAAATGTAAACCTCTTGTGACCATTCCATTTTAAAAAAATAATTATGCTTCTATAATTTAAGTAAAAATATCAGGGAATAGCCACAAGATTGAACTCGGCGTGTAGCTTTCTTCCTTTGTGGAACATTTGAGATTTGATCAGCAACATCAGTATTTTTCAAATAAGGTAAATATATCACCCAAATATTTTTAACTTCTAATCTTCCTAATTTTTTATGAAATGTAGAAAATGTAATGAAGAAGTTTTAGAAGGCTCTAAGTTTTGTAATCTATGTGGGGCGAAACTTGAAGAATTAAGTAGTGTGGAAATGGCAGAGCAAATGGTAACTTATGCTAAAAGAATGTATTTCTTTTTTGGTCTTATGCATGGCATTAGTTCAGACCAACCAGAAGAAAAAAAATTAAAAAAGATTTATGAAGATATAAAGAATAATTCTGAATTTTCTGAAGAGATACATGAAGTAGTAGATTATTGGAATAATGAACTTGAAAAAAACCGGGGGAAAGAATAGTCATTTACATTTCTCTTTAACAACAGAACATCATAAAAGAATTTCAAAAGAAGCAAAAGATAACGGAATAACTCTTTCTGAATATGCTCGTATTAAATTAGGTGAGGAATACGATCTAAACGATAAAGCTTTTTCTATATTGCAAAAATGCAGAAAGAATAATCATGGGACGATTCTTTACAATCAAATATTTACAAAATTATGCACTCATTTTAGCATAAATAAAGAAGAATGTCGTTCACTTTTAAGAAGATTTGAGAAAGAAGGAAAAATAAGTTATGTAAAACAAAAGGGAATTAGAATAAATACAATTTAATCTCCGTATCCATAAAGTATACAAAATGGAAGGTTTTAAAAAGAATTACATTGTAGTTATATTATGTATACAAATACAAGCAGATTTAGAATCAACGGTAAATATGGTTTATTTACAATTCCTAAAGGCATTCTTAATGAACTCGGATGGAATCCTGGTGATCTAATTGGTTTCTGGGGTATCGATGGAAACTTTATACATCTACAAAAAATGTGTTCTGGAAAAGACTTGGAAAAATTCAAAAAAGAGGGGGAAAAATATGATTCAAAGTTTTATAAGAGAATTGCGAAATTCGGTGGAGAAACCGGAACATGTGGAATAAAATCTCTTCCAGAGTTTCTAATGAAGGAATTTGAACCAAAAGACAAACAAGAGATATATTTTCTTCCAGCAAAATATACTTCTTTTACCGACCATTTTTCACAAGAGGTTTTGAATAATATTGTTTTTGCAGCATTTAATCCAGAAAACCTAAATGAAGATCTCCTTCCAATGGATAAAATTAAAGAAAATTCATGGAGAATCAATAGGGAAGGGAAATTAATAAAGGATGCTCGAAAAGAAAATTTGGATGAAGAACCCCAATTAATTAAAGGAAACATGTGGGTAAGAGATAGACTTTTGGCTATAGATTTAACACTAAAGGATATAAAAAAATGGACAAAGTATATTCAAAAAAGTAAACATAAAGATAAAGAAGAATTACTCAAAATGCATGAAAAGAGAGAAATACTTCTTAGAAAAGAAAAAAGCCTTCTTGAAAAAGCTTTCAAAGATAAATTTTCAAATAAAACAAAGGGGAGGAATAATAAGAAAAAACTAAGTTCCTCATAACTGGGACAATACCTGCCGACATCCTGGTAGGGCTATCCGACTTTCTGTCCCAGTTTAAAGGAACAAGGAATAAAATAAAGTTCCAAGAAACAGAGACAAAACCTGCCAACATCCTGGTGGGGCTATATTGTATTGCAAGGCAATATAATGATTTCCAAAATTCTATGCCTATTAAATTCAAACCTCTAATTAATTAAAAACAGTCTCATAATAAATCTCTCTATTAATTGTCTGACGATTCGGAGTTAATTTCATTAACCAATCTCTCCATCTTTTTGGTTTATATTCTTCACCAATTAAAGCTGAAGCTAATTTAAAATATTCCTGGCTTGAAGCTGACTTTGGTTTGTAAAAAACAGACGGCATCGACTTAGATAATGATTTTAAAATATTAACATCATGAGGAACAACCGCCATAACTGGAACTTCTGCTGTTTTCTCAATATCACTCAAAGATATTTCAAAATTTTTATTATGAACTTTATTTAAAATCAAACCACTAATTGGAATTTTTTTATGTTTAGCTAATTTAAGTGATTTCAATGTCATTCCTAAAGTCGGCAAATCTGGAGTTGTAACAACCAATAACCTATCTGAGGCAAGCATTGTTGCCAATGTTTCTTCATTTAATGCTGGAGATGAATCAATGATTACATAATCGTACTTATTTTTAACCTGTTTCAATGTGTCTTTTAATTTTAAAGGATTAAAAGCCTCTCGATTAAAAATAGAAGCAGGAATTACATCAAAATGTTTTAACGAATAAATAATGTCTGAAATATTTTTTTTACGATTTAAAGCATCGTGAATTGTATGCTCGGGTTCAACAATATCCAAATGTAGACCAAGATTCGGAGCTGAAAAATTCCCATCAACTAATAAAACTTTTTTCCCAAAACTTGCAATTGCAGCACCAAGTGCAACCACCGACGACGTTTTACCAACACCACCCTTTAAAGAAACAATTCCTATAGTTTTCATACTCACCTCCAAAAAATAAACAATATAACATTTAAATAACTTTTGAGTTCAAACTTTTCATACAAAAACCCCTATCAAAACCTTTAAAAAACTAAATCATTAACATACTATATGACAGTTAAAACAGAAAAAGTTGAAAAAGTTGAAAAAGTTGAAAAACCAAAAAAATTAACTCAATCTGACTATGAAAAAGAAATCATAGCTCTAGCAAAAAAAGGCCTAACTTCTGAAAAAATTGGAGAAACATTAAGACAAAAAAACATACATCCAAAAAATTACAAAAAAAAGATTTCACAAATTTTAAAAGAAAAAGATTTATACATAAATCCTGATCTAAAAAACGTAGAAACAAAACTTGAAGGAATAAAAAAACACTTAGAAACTAACAAACAAGACAAAAGGGCAAAACGAGAAAAAGATAGAATCTTCTCTCAAGTTAGAAAATTAAAAAAATATTTTAAATTACCTTTAAAATAATAATCAAAACTCTTAAAAACAAATATCTTATTCTAATATTATGAAATACGAACAAGGAGACAATTTACTTTGCACTGTTGATAAAATTATTGGAACAATTGTTTTTGTAAAACTTCCAAACGGACAAGAGGGTACAATAATTTTTAGTGAAATCGTTGCTGGGCGCGTAAAAAACATCCGAGATTATGCTATCCCAAAAAAACAAATTGTATGCAAAATACTTCGAATTCAAAATGATAAAATTCATTTATCTTTACGAAGAGTTACAAAAAGCGAAAGACAAAAAGTAATGGAACAGTTCAAATTAGAAAAAAGCTATAAAAGTATTTTTAAAACAATTCTTAAAGAAAAATCCGAAGAAATAATTCAAAAAATAAAAGATTCAAATGATTTAATAGAATTTATTAAAAATGTAAAAGAAGATTCAAAAATTCTAGATAAATATATGGACAAAAAAGAATCTGAAAAAATTCTTGAAATTTTAAAAGCACAAAAAAAGAAAAAAGCTGAATTAACAAAAAAATTCACATTAACAACTACTGAATCAGATGGATTAGATAAAATAAAAAATATTTTAAAAAAAATAAAAAATGCACAAATAAAATATATAGCAGCCGGAAAATATACAATTAAAGTTGAAGCTGAAAATCTAAAAGAAGCTGATCTAAAAATTCAACAAATAGGAAAAGAATTAGAAAATTCGTCAGAAAAAACAAATATAAAATTCCGTCTCCTTGAGAAATAATTATTCCCTACGAAGCGGTCAGAAAGCTTTAAATAACAATATAATCACCTAAATTTATGGAAAACGAATGTGTTGAATGCTTCAAAGTAACTGTTTTAGGTGTTATCTTTGATCCACGAACAAAAAAAATACTAATTGGAAAAAGGCAAGAAGATAAGAGTGCACCTGATCTAAGATGGTGTTTTGTAGGTGGACAATTAACCTCACAACAAGAATTAGATAAAGTATTAAAATCAAAAATAAAACAACGAACGGGCTTAAATGTAAAAAATCTTGGAGCTATATTTGCTGATAATTCGTCAATGAAAGAAAATTTCTTACTACTTTACTTTTTATGCGAAGCAATTGAAGGAGAAGAAAAAGCTGGAGAAAAATTCAAAGAATTAAAATGGATAAACCCAAAAGAAATTTCAGAATATTTCAACCACCCAATTCATTCAAGATTAAAAGAATATTTAGAAAACTTGGCTTAATTATATTTATAATGAAATTAAAAAAATGCAAAATTTGCAAAACATA
Organism: Candidatus Woesearchaeota archaeon; assembly: GCA_964482665.1. Classification (GTDB taxonomy): domain Archaea; phylum Nanobdellota; class Nanobdellia; order Pacearchaeales; family GW2011-AR1; genus CAYZYW01. The sequence continues at coordinate 13,289 of CAYZYW010000008.1, read as the reverse complement.
TACCCTAAAAAATTATTGTTCTAAATGTAAAAAATCAACATCTGATGCGCATTATAAATTTTTAAAAGTTCGAAACGCTCCAAAAAATTAAATCTTTCCACAAATTTTTTTTACAACTTCCATATCTTCATTCCAAAACGAAAGCAATTTTCTATTGTAAATTATAGCAGCAGGATGAAATAATGGAATTAGTTTAATCGGAAACCCATTAAATTCCAACTCAACAATTTTTCCATGAAATTTTGTTATTCCATCTATCTTCTTCATTTTTTCAACATCACCTTTTGATAAAAAAAATTTCATTGCATAATTTCCCAACGAACAAATAATCTTTGGTTTAATTTCTTTAATTTGTTTTAATAAGTAAGGTGTATGTTTTTCTATTTCTTCCTTATTTGGATCTCTATTTTTTGGTGGACGACACTTTAAAATATTTGTAATATAAATTTCATCAATTGACAATCCAACCTCTTTTAACATTTTATCTAAATTTTTTCCAGCCACGCCAACAAACGGCAATCCCTGCTCATCTTCATTTTTACCGGGAGCTTCACCAACAAATAAAATATCTGATCTTACATTCCCCCTGCCAAAAACAATATTTTTACAATCTCCAAAAATCCCTGTTTGTTTTATTAAATCCAATTCTGAGCATTCATCCATAAATTCATACAAACAAAAAACTTTTTAAACTATTCTTCAAAATATTAATATGGAAAAAACTTTAGTTTTAATAAAACCGGACGCAATGCAAAAATGTTTAGCAGGAAATATAATTTCAGACATGTATACAACAGGTCTAAAAATGGTTGGCTTAAAAATGGTTAATGTAAAACGAGAACTAGCAGAACAGCATTATAATAATCTACTTGAAGAAAAAGGTGAAAAAATTTACGAAGATGTTTTAAAATATTTACAAGGTGATTATCATGAAAATCAAAATGTTATTGCAATTGTTTACTCTGGTGAAGATGCTATCAAAAAAGTTCGAGAAGCTGTTGGTGCAACAAACCCAGAAAAAGCACATCCTCAATCTATTCGTGGAAAATATGGAAGAATCATTGCTGAAAAAGATTTATTTGAAACAGTTATTCATGCCTCAGACTCTCCTGAAAACGGAGAACGAGAAACATCTTTATGGTTTGATGAAAACGAATTAGTTGAATAAAATATTTACTTGCCTCCTAAACATTCCTTAATTGAATAAATTAATTCCTATACTCAACATTTCCTGCAATAGTACTATCTTTTTTGAGATAATTTAAAACCGCACCTAATTCCAAAAGTATCATTCTATAATCACCTACCAAATTAATATTAGTTTGACTGCTTTGTTTATGACAATGATCATCGCAAAACGAACAATGCATTTCAAAATCAGATCTACTTCCAGAAAAAGAAACTAACGGATGATTAGCCATTCTTTTTTCCAATGGAACAATCAAATAATTACTACTTCCTCTAATGCAATTTAGAAATTCTTTAGAAGTCTCTTTGTCATCATTGGGATGATAGGTTAAAATCGTTGAAGTGTGTTGACCAAATGTTTCCAACCTATCCTTCATTTTATCAACCAAATCAGAATTATAAAAACCTTTACTCAATGTTCCTGAATTTAACCACAAAAATCTTGTTGCTGATTCGATACATGAACCATAATGTTCATTTAATTTATTTTCATATAAAAATTTCATCGTGAAATCGAATGTATTTATTCCAGCCAAATAATCAGAAATCTTTTCCAAACTAGAACCTTTCCCTGGATCCAGCAATGCTTCAATTTCTACCTTATCAAATTGGGAAATTGGTTTCTTCTGAGAAGAAAAAGATATATCAGAATCACAAAGTAGCTCACTAGGTTGATTTACTGCTAAATCATAAACGTTTAAAGCTGCTTGAGTAAAACCATGTTGAAATTTAGAAGAATATCCTGAATCAGATTCTCGTAAATATACTTTTTCAAAAGCACCATCAATAAATCCTCTCAGTAATTCAAATTGTTTTTTATTCATTTTCTTTCCTTATATTTTTCCAAACCTTAATTTGTTAGGTTTAGACGAGACGGATTGATTCGCCGTGTACTCCTGTACACAAGAATTGATCCAACGAAGTATAAATCAACAAACTAAGGTTTGTCGACTACACCGGCGTCTGTGACCCAGTAAACACACTCATTATCTGGGAGATTAGGACTATCAATAAGCTTCGCAACTCTTGACCCCTGCTTTCCCCGTCTTAAATAAATTCTATATGTTGAAGCGTGTCCAACGATATTTCCACCAATCGCTGTTGTTGGATCACCAAACATTTGAGCAGGATTTGCCATAACTTGATTTGTAACATAAACAGCTAAATTATATGTCTCCGAAAGCTTCATTAAATCATGCAAATAACGATTTAATTTCTGTTGTCTATCTGCCAATTGTCCACGACCTGCATATTCTGCTCTAAAATGTGCCGTCAATGAATCTATAATCATTAATTTGATTGGCTCACCATTTTTAATCATCTCTCCAACTTTTTCCAATAAAAGCATCTGATGATCTGAATTAAAAGCTCTTGCAACTAAAATATTTTTCAAAACCTTTTCCGGATTCGCCCCCAAAGCTTCCGCAATCTGCTTAATTCTAGAGGGCCTAAAGGTTCCCTCTGTATCTATAAAAACACATTTACCATTCGCACCACCCTTATCTTCTGGTAACTGAACATTTACAGCCAATGTCGAACCCAATTGAGTTTTTCCTGAACCAAACGTTCCAAAAGCTTCTGTTATTGCTCTACTTTCAAGACCCTTTCCGCCCAAAAGATCATCAAAACTTTTACTTCCTGTTGTAATATGACAAACATTAGACCTTTTCTTAGCATACTCCATTCCATCTGTAAAACCTAAACTCAACATTTCTCTTGCTGCCTGAATCGCCTTTCTTGCTGCCGCAGCACCTAATCCAGCAGCATCACCCAAGGCAGACGGACTCATAACTGCCAAACTCATCATATCGAAAATACCTGCACTTTCAATCTTTGAAGCAACAGCCGGACCAATTCCTGGAAGATCTGTCAACTCAGGTTCCTTTTGCACCTTATCTTTTTTAATAACCATGTAAAATAATATATCTCCGACTTTATAAAAACTTAGATTCAAAAAACGCTAATTAATTTCACCAAAATCAAAATAACATCTAAAATAATAAAAATGGACAAAATGCCAACCTCAATTTTACCACCTGTAACAATGTTCCAACGTGTTTTTTTTCTCCATGGATAAAAGGGTGTAATTCCATCATGCGTAAAACTATCCGCCAACAAATGCAAACTATAACCAAGAAAAAATCCAAATGCAACAATTGGCCAAAATAAAATCATTATTAAAATTATCAAGCATAAAAATGTAAAACTATGAATAATCCCCCTGTGCTTTGTAAAAAATTGCAAAATTCTAGCAATTCTTTTTCGTCCCAATGTTGAAAACCTAGCATCAACATCTGGCAAAACTGTTGCGATCATAGCGACCAAAACAAAAACTAATTTATTTTCAACACTTGATAAAAAAACAAGCACAAAAAATAAAGTTATAGCATAATGTGTTCTAAGTAACATCTATAAAAAAAATAAACCTAATTTATTAATTTATCTAAATCAACTTCGCCAACTTCACTTACAACAAACTCCGGTGTTTTAAAATATGTATTCATTCTAACATTTCCTGAAAAAATCATCTCCTTTCCTAAAATATTTTGCTTTTGTTGCGTCAACAAGTTCTCATCATCAACCGCATTTAATCCCAATTGAACGACCTGATCATGAAACAAAACAGCTTTTGTACTTTCTGTTCCATCATCCAAAACAATATTTATCAACATTCTTTTTTCAGGTTGAATTATGCCATGCTCTGTACATGTAAAACCTGATTCTCCTGAAACAACCTTTTTTTTACATTCTGGACAAACATGAAAAAATCTTGGATCAAACGCCTGAACAACAAATGCCCTAGCTGTAGCATTATCCCCCATATTAAAATCAATCAATGCTTTTTCAACACGCGGTTTTTCCATCATAACATTATTCAAAGCCTCATCACTTTTTTTCAATTCTGAAAAACTACCCAAATGAATCTCTCCATCTCTCATTCCCCCATTAACAATTTCAACAACACTTCCCTCTGAAATATCTCCACTTTCAATCATTGCTATATGATTCATATCCCACAAAACAACTTTAATGTTTGATGTTTCATCTGCAATATAAAAATTTGCAACCTTCCCCTCGTCTCCATTACGAGTCGTAAAACTTCGAATAGGAAATGCCTTTGTGATTTTTCCAATAACATTAATTTTCTTCATTCCTGGGACAAGTTCCCCTAATTTAGAAAGCCCCTCATCTAATGAGATGCCAAGCTCAGCAGTTATAACTTGCGCAGCACCCTCCTGGCTAATTAAACCTGAAAGCTTCTCACGTTTAGCATTGATCTTAGTATTAACTTCCTCAACGCTCAAACCCGAAAGTTTTGCTATTCTCTCAACCAATCTCTCAAAATCGCTCACCATCACATGGAAAAAACATTTGACTTTTTAAATATTTATACTCAAAAAGATAATATCGACAAAAGTTTTATAAACAAACTTTGTTAAAATAAAATATGGGAACAGCTTTACTTAAAATAAAACTTATGCCAGAAGGTGCAGATACTGATTTTGAAAAAGTTCAAACTGATGCCAAAAAACTTTTAGAAGAAAATAACGCGAAAGGAATTAATTTTGAAACCCAACCTATTGCATTTGGACTTAAAGCTCTAATTGTAGGATTTGGAATTGATGAATCTCAAGGATTGGAACCAATAGAAAATGCACTTGGTAAAATTGACGGCGTTAGTTCCAATGAAACAATTGACTTCAGAAGGGCTTTGGAATAATTATTATCTAAATATTTATTAACCCAAATCATTTTATTTTTACATGTTACCAAAAGAACAAATTCCTATTTTAAAAAAACAGATCATTGACCAAATTAATTCAACCTTTCCTGAAGACAAAAAAGAATCTGCTACTGAAAATATTACACACATGTCTGATGATCAATTTGAAGAATTTTTAATTCAAAACAAAATGATCTCTGCAGATGGAAAACCGCAAGGAAAAGGACAGCCTTCAAAATGTATTTTTTGCTCAATTGTTTTTGGAGATATTCCATCAACCAAAATTGCCGAAAATGAAAAAGCTATCGCGATCTTAGAAATAAATCCAATTTCAAAAGCACATGTTATTATAATTCCAAAAGAACACATAAAAGACAAAGAAAACTTGCCTCCCGAATCAATGGAATTAGCAAAACAAATTTCTGAAAAACTCATGCAAGTATTCAAACCAAAAAATATTATAACTGAAACAACAAACATGTTTGGACATGAAATCATAAATGTCCTACCTGTTTATGATAATGAAACACTTGCATCCCCTAAAAAACAAGCAACCCCCGAAGAACTTCAAGAACTTGCAAAACAAATTGGAGAAATTTCAACAGTTAAACAAATCAAAGAAGAACCAAAACAAGAAGAAGAAATTAATGAAAAAAACTTTATCTTGCCAAATAGAATTCCTTAAAAAATTACCACCAACCAATTTCTTTTCCAACTAAAATTTTTCTATTGAAAACAATACTCCATAAAACAGAATCCTGCTTATCGCTTATAGTATACCCAACAATATTTCCATCTTTATCGATTATACCATTTTCACCCGATGGGATTATATACATTTTATCATCAAAATACCAAATAACAATATTTACATCTTCTGGCTTTAATCTCTCAATTAAATCGTATTCTCTAATATTACTTCCAAACAACATTAAATAATCCGCCCCAATCTCCCTCATTTCAAAATAAAGTTTTTCTATTTCTTTTTCTGCATTTAATATATTTCTAAAGAGAACATAATAAATAATCCCCGTTTTAATATCTGGATATTTTTCACCAATATATTTAACAACTTCTGAAGAAACAGAACTAAGTAAAACTTTATCATAAACACCCCTTTGTTTTAAATCAAATATTACAAAATCAACTATTTCCATATCATCATCAAAATTACCTTGAGATTTTATTTCAATATTTAATGGCTTTTTTCTAGCAACAATATCCATAACTTCCGAATAAAGAGGTATATAATAATCACTAATATTCAAAAGTTCATTATAATCTAAATCGGCAATATAATGAAATTTATGCTGCAATCTAATTAAATTTAAATCGTGATGAACAACGATTTGTTTATCTTTAGTGTATTGTATATCAAATTCAACAAATTTATAATCATCATTTTCAATGGCACTTGTTATTGCAGGGATAGTATTTTCAATATACTGAACAGAATCTCCCCTATGCGCACCAAGTATTATATCATCTGCAACAACAATATCTATACTCGGAACAATAAGCATAATCAAAAGAATTAAAGAAACAGATGATGAAATAATTGCCAATAACGAAATGCTAGCAAATCTTTTAGATTTAAACTTAAAAATAATTAAATCATTAAGCAACCACTTATGCTTTTTTCTAGCACGCTCAACGCCATAGTTATGAATTAATCTCTTTGATGTAAAAAAAGATATAATTGAAAATGAACAAATAAAAATCGAAAGAATATTGCTAATTCCTAAAAATTTATATGAAATAAAAATTCCAAAAAAAAGTATGAAAAATGCACAAATATATGAAAAAACTTTTATGCTTCTTTTTATTGTTATCAAGCTTATCTTATTCTTTCCCTGTTTTACACTTACATCTCCAACCACTATCCGCTTATTATCTTTATCTATTTCTACAACAACCTTTCTCTTTTTCTTCATTAAAAACTTAAACTAATAAAACTTAAAAACCTTCTCTAAAAAAATCCAACGAAGTATAAACCGCAAAAAATTAAAAAACTGATCAGAAAAACTGGGGCAAATGCTATCCCATAACGCAAAACAATATATTTCTTTTTCCTTTGAATTATTTTAATTTCACTTTTACTTAAGCCATTCCAGCTCGCTTTAATTTTTTTACCACCTATTTTGATATCTTTATACAACCAATCACCCTCTACCAAATCCTTAACATTTGTTTTTCGTATCATGCAACATTCATCAACAGCTTTAGCGTAAAAATAATAATATGGAAAAACAACAAACAAGATACCTCCAATTAAAAAAATATTATTTATAAATCCTAAAATTAAAAATGCAATAGCAATAATTAAAATGATATTTAATATCAACTTGTTTTTCCTAATTAATTTATAAAATTCTTTTTTGAAACCTTTAAAATTTTTAACCATTAATACAAAACTTATAATTAAGCCATAAAATGCACCAACACATAGAAAAATAAAAAACCACCAAAAAGAGTTAATTATATTTATTTGTAAAATATTTGAAAAAGGCAAAATGGCACCAAGTGAAATAAATAACTTCGCATCTCCCCCTGCAAACATTTTACAATAATACAAAAAATTTCCCAATATAAAAAATATTCCAAAACCAATTAGCCCTTGATATAAGAAAGTAAAATCACCACCAAACAAACTCCAAAAAAACCTAAAACCCAATGCAAAAATTATTAATGAAAAATTCAACCAATTAGCAATCTCCTTATACTTCAGATCTTGCACTGTTGCAAAAATCAACCAAGCTGTGGACAACACAATTAAAAATATTACCTCTAACATACAAACCAAACACCAACAGCTTTTATAAAATTATTCAGACCTCTTTTTTCTTCAACTTCAATGTCCTAAATCTTCCACCTTTTTTATATGGATGTTTTTTATTATCCTTTCTTTTAACCTTTCCTTTGTTCCGCCTATTTGATCCGTCATCTACCATAACAAATTAAATTAAAAATAGTTTATATATTTTTAGAAAAAAACCTTAAGCAACTATGGGAGCCTTTTCGCATGTTATTGAAGAACACGCTTCAATTCCATAATTAAAACCAGTATAATCCTTTACTAATATTTCACAAGTTATATCCTTAATTGTATCTGTCCCATTATTTAAATCCATTTTTTTTGAACAAAAATCAAAATTAGATTCAGATATACACGCAGCTTTACAAGATTGCTTAATTGAATTAACATTATTTTCTGGAATCAATTCCTTCTTTAAAAAATCCCAACCCGTCATAAATCCGTATATCAACATTACCAAAACAACAACTCCTAAAATAATTAAAATAATTGCATTCGTACTCAAACCTTGACCTTTTTTATTATACATCTTCACCTCGTAATTAAATAATGTTTAATTAGTTTATAAAAGTTTTTATTGAAAAATGAATATATGTGATTCAGTAAACAAATCTTTAAAAACTAAAACAACTCAAAAATATTACAAATAAAAATGAGAAAAAAACTAAAAATATTGACTACCAATTCTGCGGGTAACGATAGATTTGGAGGTATTCATACCCGAAAGCTCGAACAAATTAAATATTCTCCAGAACACACTTTTCATATCATTGAATTAAATAGTGAAAAAAAATATATTTCGCAAGACAATCTCAATGTTCATAAATTAAATATTTCGGATTATACGAGGGAAAAAAATGTCTTTGATTTATTAAAAAAATCTTCAACACATCCTGATTTTGATAAACATTCTGAAAAAATAGTCAATGAATTTCAAAATATACTCAAATATGTTAATCCTGATATAGTTTTAATTCCAGGAACCTCTCTTACGAGCTATTTCCTATATAAAGCATCAAAAAGAGAAAATTTATTAAAAAAAACTGTACAAGAATATGCCGGAGTTTTAGAAAAAGAACTTGGAGGCTACTCTGGAGACACAAGATTTATTTTAGAGCAAATCGGCAAAGTTTTTGTTTCAGATACTGCAATAAAAGATGTTTTTTACATTTTTCCTTCTCAATTTTGCAAAAAAGCCGTTGAAGAAATACATAATATTAAAATTGAAAATGAAGCTGTTATTTGGAATGGTATTTCAAGCGAATTTAGCGAATATGATTTCAAAAGAAAAATACCTGAAAAAACAACCTTAGGTTATGTCGGAAGAATTCATACTGTTAAAAATTTACCCTTTTTTTTAAATCTAAATGAAAATCTCAACACGGACTTTATATTGAAAATAATTACGGATATTCGTTCTGCTGGAAATAAACCTGTTGGAAAATCATTATTAAACAAAATGAATGACGAAAAAATTTTATATTATGCTCCACGATCTCGAGAAAGATTGACTGAATTTTATTCTACTCAACTTTCAGCAACAATTGTTCCTTCTTTTTTTGAAACTTATTGTAATGGAGCTGTAGAATCTTTAGTCTCCGGGACCCCAACTTTATTATCTAATAAAACAGGAGCAAAGGAAGTATTTGAAAAATATGGATTATCTGATTTAATTTTTTCTATAGGGGAAATAAACTCTTTTAAAAAATCGTTGGAGTTTGCAGATAAAATGAATTTTACTATTGACCCAGAACTATCTAAACAAATTTATTGCGACCTTTCTTGGAAAAAAGTCATCTCAAAATATAATGATATTTTTGAATTAGTTGCTCAAAAAATCTAGAAACATCCTTTATGAAAATTTCCACAATTTTAAAACAAAAAATCTATCCAAACTTCCATTCCAGCATCAAAACTTCCTTATCGTCAACAAAATATCTTCCCTTTATTTCATTAGTGCTTTTTTCTATTAAGAACTCATTATTAAAATGATCAAGATTTCTATATGTTACAACATTGCCGTCAAAAACTCCAATTTTATTATAAAAATTAGATTCCTCTTTCAATGATTTTACCTTTTCTATTAAAAATAAAGAAACAAACACGTCATCTGATTTATTAATTGAATAAAAAAAACTCAACATTAATAATCCACAAATTGCCAAAACACCCAAAACCAAAATCGTTATTGGAATATCCCCTCGCTTATTCATTTTGCGTGCACCTCTACATATTTATCACCTATATCTACTCCCTTATGAACTGCTAAATCAGAACCTATTTCATAAGGAACCGTTCCCACTGAATGTAAATCTGAAACATCTTGTCCAAAAAAAACATTCTCGCCAAAAATACTATATCCACGCGAACGATTACCGAACCAAACAAAATAACGATCGCCACCATTTTCTCTTAAATACATCTCCCTAAAAACTTTCAAGGCTAATTCACCTGTTGATTTTTCTATTCCATTCTCATCAATTATTTTGTAAACTTTTTTACCATTAATATCTGTCAACAAATATGAATAAAGTGAATTTTCAATAAAAAAATCAAATTCTGAATCCTTAAACCTTACTTTGTCAAACGAACTTTTTTGAACAAATACAATAGACAAACTCAAAATTACAATAATAATTAAAGTCGCAACTAACCATGTAGTTGTTTCTCCAATTTGCGCATTTTTACCTCTAAGCATTTTTCTCTGTTTTTCTAACCACTCCAAAAATATTTACTTCAAATTTTTCACCAGCTAAATAAATTGAATAAAATCTTTTTTCCACACAAATTGGATTCTTATTTCCTTTCCCACAAAAGTCTTCTAAATTAACATTTCCCTCTTCTAATGGCTTTATTATTTCGCCTTTTGTTTCAAAATCTAAAATCTTAACTCGTAAAAAATATTGATCATTTTTCCAACCATACATATCCTCTGCATCAAATCGCAAATCACAAAAATTCAACAAATCAAACTCCTTTTCTAAAACTTCCTCTTTCAAGACACCTATATCCACAATACATCTCGCAACCGAATCAATTAATAAATTAACTTCTACATCTCGAACATCCTGAGGATTCCCATAAAATACAGCCATCATATAAACAACGGCACCTGCAACAATAAATAAAATCGCAAACCAATAAACCGAAATTATCTTATCCCCTCCCTTTTTATTCATTCTTTTTTATTGTGAAAACATATTTACCACCAACTTTTGGATATGGATTAACATTATAATCTTTAAAATATGAATATGTATAACCTCCCTTCTCTCTTAGCTGAACTCTAACCAAATTGTCCTCTATAAATATAAATTCTTTTTTGTAATTATCACCTGCTTCCCTGATTGCCCTTTCAACATCTAATGTCAATATCATTCCTGGCTCAGATGCATCAATCATTAAAGCAATTTGTTTTGCATATTGCTCCTCTAATCTAGCAGCACTTCCTGTTTGTGAAAAAATAAACACTATTAAAATTGACAGAAAAATAAAATTCAAAATAATAAAAATTATATTCTCTGTTAAAATATTTCCACGCTTATTCATTATGCTTTTGTAATATATTCATCACAATTTAATTCATCCAATTCTGAACTTGAAACAATTTTAGATGGGATAAAATCTCCCTTATCCTTCATTCCTGTTATAACATAATATTTTTCACTTGTCACAATTTCTATATTTCCATATTTTAAATTTGAAAATTTGTCTTGAATTTTTTTATCAAACCTAACAACATTGCAAATAGCACAACTTTTGATTTCAAAAGAATCTGGCTTATTTATCCAATCCCCTATATAATCAACCTTACCTTCACCAAACATCCACCAACAATTTTCAATTAAATCATCCAAAACCCTTCCAGTATCTTCTTTTGTACCATTAACCTTTTCTAATATATCATAATCAAACCTTTCACACTTATCTCCATTTGATATACATATATCTCGTGTTTTACAATCCAAGTCTCCTGAAAACCCTGATGATTTCTCCTTTAGCAAAACCGAATTGTGACAAATTTGACTATCGTTGGTTTCGCTTAATCCTAATCTAAATATCAATCCCATTATAACACCAAAGCTAACAATTAAAACAATTAATCCAATAATTTGCTGCGTTGTCAATTCACCTTTTTTATTAATCATCCCATAACCCCCAAACGCTTTAACATAAAATAAATTCCCGCCACAGCTACCATAAAAAATCCTATCCAAATTATATACTTCATTAAACTATCTAAATTCATTTTGTTATCACCTTCTTTTCATAATCTAAATTTAAAACTATACGCCCATCTATTTCTAAGGGTGTTGGATTTAATTCAAATTCTTTTTTATTTTCGAAACATGGTGCTTTGTTATTACAATTATCTAAATAATTTCCTGGTAAACCCAATACTGGTTTCTCACAAAGGCAAATACAATTCTTCCAATCATTCTCTTCACATATTATTGGAATATTATTATCATAAGGATATAAAATAAAAACCCACCCTTCTGGATTAAAAATTTCAACCTCATTTAAATTATTCTTAATTGCGTCATCTAATTTTTCCAAACTTTCTTTTGCCATTTCTAAATCTTTTGAGTCCTGATTTACATAATAAACCTTAACTAATAAACCAACCAATAAACCAATCGCAATCAAAGCAATAATCATTTTCAATGTTTCCTCTGCCAATAAAAACCCCCGCTTATTTATTGAGCTCATATTAAACTCAAAAACATTTTAACTGCTTCCACACCTCCTGCTTGATTTTTAAAAAAATCCAAAATATATTCTTTGAAAAACATATAAACACCAAGCACAACAACTACAAAAACTGCCAAACCAATAATTATCTTAATTAAATTATTTATTGTAAGTTCAACCACTTTTCATTGTAAACAAATCTTTAATTCGATCTATCAACGAACCCCCTTGATTTCCTAAAAGAAAAATACTTATCATTAAAATCGCCAAAACCGCAACTGCAATTAAAAGCCACGGCAAATAATCTGCAATAACACCTCTTTTACTTTTCATAAAAACATATACAAAAACATATTAATAAATGTTTAGAAACACCACACGCTCCGCCAAGTCAAAAAAAATAAAAATAAAAAAAATAAAAAAATTCAATTAATTATGAGAATAAGCTAACAACTTTTCCCGTTGCTCTTGTAAATATTCTCGAGAAAAAACCTTGAGTTACTTCTGGTTTAGCAGTTGTAATTTTAGGTTTAGCTTCTGTAATTTTAGGTTTGTTTTCTTGAAATTCAGTTTTACATGCTCCATCTTCACATCCATTTGGACAATCATCTAATATAATTGCATCTGGATCATCTGACTCCTCACCAACTCTACAATACGCTTCTGCTAAATAACAATTTTCACCACTACAGGAATTAATATTATTCCATGTTTTGGGATACCCATATTCATCATACTCTTCAATTGAAATGCATTTATCAAAATTTGTTATTTTTGACCCTATACTTACTTCTCCAAATATTTTTGAATTCATTCCACCATCTGAATCTGTACACTTTGATTCAACTTCTTCTGGTAATCCGCAAC